>PSRJ01000404.1 GCA_003175985.1 Terriglobia bacterium | reverse complement strand
GTCGCCGCCAGCGGCAAGTTTTCGAGCGACCGCACCATAGCCGAGTACGCGGCTGAAATCTGGAAGGCGGAACCATGTCCAGTGCTGTAGGTGTAACATCACTGCCCGGGACGGAGATCTCTCCCCTGGCAGGGCTGCCCGCTCCGAAAGAAATGTTGGTGGATGTAGCTCGCCTGGAGCGTGAATATTTCGGGCGCCGCCCGGAGGTGAGCGATCCCAACGAACTCGTGATCTTCGGAACGAGCGGGCATCGCGGATCGCCGTTTCGCGGCACATTCACCGAGGCGCACATTCTGGCGATTGCACAAGCCATTTGCGATTATCGGCGCGAGCATCGGATTGACGGCCCCTTGTTCCTGGGGAAGGACACGCATGCGCTCTCCGGGCCTGCCGAGCAGACGGTCCTCGAGGTCTTGGCAGCGAACGGGGTGGAAACCGTCATTCAGGAAGGCGATGGAATTACGCCGACTCCTGTGATATCGCGGGCGATTCTGGTTTACAACCGCGGCCGAGATCGTCACCGCGCCGATGGAATTGTGATTACTCCGTCGCACAACCCCCCGGAGGATGGAGGCATCAAGTACAATCCACCGCACGGCGGTCCGGCCGATACCGAAGTGACGCAATGGGTGGAGAGGCGCGCAAACCTGTTGCTCCGTTCGAACAACTCAGGCGTAAAGAGGGTGCCGTTCGCCAAAGCAATCAATGCAACTACGACGCATCAGGAGGACTTCGTCCTGCCCTACGTGCGCGACCTTGCCAATGTGGTGGACATGGAAGCCATTCGCTGCGCCCGCCTGAAACTTGGAGTGGATCCGCTGGGCGGGGCGGCACGGTTTTACTGGGAACCGATTAACTCGATTTACGGATTAGATGTCGAGGTCGTCAATCCGGAGGTGGATCCGACGTTTTCCTTCATGACCGTCGACCACGACGGCAAGATCCGAATGGATTGCTCCAGCCCATTTGCGATGGCCAGGCTGATCGGGTTGAAGGATCGATTTCAGGTGGCCTTCGCGAACGATCCCGACTCGGACAGGCATGGCATCGTCACTCGCGGTGGACTGATGAACCCGAATCATTATCTCGCCGTGGCCATCCGATACCTGCTGACACACCGTCCGCAGTGGGGTCATAGCGCCGCTGTTGGAAAGACTCTGGTGAGCAGCAGCATCATCGACAGGGTCGTCGCGAACCTTGGCCGCACGTTGAGCGAGGTGCCGGTCGGCTTCAATTGGTTCGTGCCGGGTCTTGCCGACGGTTCGTATTGTTTCGGCGGAGAAGAGAGTGCCGGCGCGAGCTTTCTGCGGTTTGATGGCACCGTCTGGACCACCGATAAAGACGGACCGATTCTGGATCTCCTCGCGGCTGAGATGACAGCGCGTACGGGCAAGGACCCGGGGGAGCACTACCAAGAGATTACAGGAGAACTTGGCTCCCCGTCTTATACCCGGATCGATGCGCCGGCCACACCGGAACAAAAGAAAAGGCTGCAGACTCTCTCGCCTGAAGACGTCAAAGAGCGGGATTTGGCGGGAGAACCGATTCGCACCAAATTGACGCGCGCGCCCGGGAATGGTGCGGATATTGGCGGCTTGAAAGTAATAGCTGATAGCGGCTGGTTCGCGGCGCGGCCATCGGGAACGGAGAACATCTACAAGATTTATGCCGAAAGCTTCCTCGGCCCGGAACACCTGGACGTCGTCATCAACGAAGCGCAGAAGATCGTAAATCATTCCCTGGAGCGATGATGAGCGCTGACGAAAACCGCTGCTACATTCCCCCATTTCCGGCCGACTACAGGGCATCGGGATTGCTGCTCCACGTCACGTCTCTGCCCTCGCCGTACGGAATCGGTGACTTGGGGCCGGCTGCATATGCGTGGATCAACCGTCTTGAGCAAGCCGGCCAAAGATGGTGGCAGGCGCTTCCCCTGGGTCCGACAGGGTATGGAAACTCCCCATATCAGGCACTGTCCTCGTTCGCGGGAAATAGCCTGATCATCAGCCCGGAGTTACTGAACGAAGACGGGCTATTGGAGCTACGGGATGCGCTCGTCTCTTTTGACGACCCGGCCGTGGACTACGAATCAGTAATCCCATTCAAACGGCAACTTGTCGAGATGGCATGGGCTCGATTCCAAAGAGGGACGGGAGCTGAGCTGCGGTTGCAATATGAGGAATTCTGCGCGAAGCAAGCATCCTGGCTGGAAGACTATGCCCTGTTCCGCGCGCTGAAGGCCAAATATCAGGGCGTGTCGTATCTTGATTGGCCGGCCGCCCTGGTAAGGCGGCATCCGGGCGCGCTAGCCGAAGCGAGGCGGGAGCTCGCGGCGGAAATGGACGTCATCCGCTTTGCTCAATTTATGGTGACGCGGCAGGGCGAACGATTGAAAACCTACGCGCATTCAAAAGGGGTGGGCCTGATTGGCGACTTACCGTTCTTCGTCTCGCCGGATTCAAGCGACGTATGGGCCAACCCGGAATTGTTTCTTCTGGACGAACGCCGCCGGCCGAAGTTCGTCGCCGGAGTGCCTCCGGACTACTTCAGCGCGCAGGGGCAGTTGTGGGGAAATCCCGTCTACAACTGGGACGCCCTTCGAGTGACTGGGTATCGCTGGTGCATCGATCGTTTCCGCGCGCTTTTGTCTCACGTGGACTTGGTTCGCCTGGATCACTTCCGCGGATTTGCGGCTGGGTGGCATGTTCCGGCGGGAGCGCCGACGGCACAGTCCGGATCCTGGGAACCGGGTCCGGGCGCCGAGTTCTTCGAAGCTGTCCAGACGGCGTTGGGAGGGTTGCCGTTCATCGCCGAAGATCTCGGCCTGATCACACCGGATGTGGAGAGACTTCGCGACCGTTTCCTACTCCCAGGCACGCGGGTACTACAGTTTGCCTTCGATGGCCATGAAGACAATCCTCACCTTCCCCGGAATTTCGCAAATAACACGGTAGTGTACACCGGCACGCACGACAATCCGCCAAGCCGGGAGTGGTTTGACGAGCTTACCGACACGCAGCGGCAAATCCTTTCGAGCCAATATTTCGATCGCGTCGCTGACGAGAATATCGAGGCCGGCCCGGCCCTGATGACACTAGCGTGGCATTCGCGTGCGGCGTTGGCGATGGCCCCTCTGCAGGATCTCCTGAATCTGGGGCGGGAAGCGCGCATGAACGTGCCCGGCATCGCAGGAGGGAACTGGCGCTGGCGGTGTACGGAGGCAATGCTCACGGACGAGCCGTTCGCTTGGTTGGAGGAGTTGACTGCCGGTTCCAAACGTCTCGCTCCGAGCCGCTCGTACCGGCTGGCGAGCTAGAAGGATCGACAAAAGAGGACATATGGCAACACACGCAGAACCGCTACCTCGTATGACCAACGAGAGCCAGGCTTGGAAGAATCTCGAAACACATTACCAAAAGCTGCGGGAGGTGCATCTACGCCGGCTTTTCGCAGACGATCCGAAGCGCGGCGAACGAATGACACTGAAAGCGGCAGGGCTGTTTCTGGACTATTCGAAAAACCGCGTTACCGATGAAACGCTGGAGTTGTTGTTCGCGTTGGCAGAAGAGTCCCGTCTCCAGGAACGAATCGGAGCCATGTTCACGGGCGATAAGATCAACTTCACCGAGGGCCGGGCAGTTCTGCATACGGCGCTCCGCATGCCGCGTGGTTCATCCGTGACAGTGGACGGAAACAATGTCATCCCTGAAGTCCAAGCGGTGCTTGACCGGATGACCGAGTTTGCGGACCGGGTGAGAAGCGGCGCGTGGAAGGGCCATACCGGGAAGCGTATTCGAAATGTAATCAACATCGGGATCGGCGGCTCCGATCTCGGTCCGGTTATGGCGTACGAGGCGCTGCGATTCTATTCGGACCGAAACCTGACGTTCCGGTTCGTCTCGAACGTGGACGGCACCGACCTCGCCGAGGCGGTCCGAGACCTGGACCCGGCAGAAACGCTCTTCATCGTATCCTCGAAGACCTTCACGACGCTCGAGACTATCACGAATGCGAAAGCCGCCCGTGCGTGGCTAGTGGAAGGGCTCGGGAATAACGAACAAGCAGTCGCTCGACACTTCGTTGCGGTTTCAACGAATGCTACAGAAGTAAAGAAGTTCGGAATAGACACCAGTAACATGTTCGAGTTCTGGGACTGGGTCGGCGGCCGGTATTCGATGTGCTCCGCGATTGGGCTTTCGACCATGATCGCGATCGGGCCCGACAATTTCCGCGCGCTGCTGCGCGGCATGCACGAAATGGACGAGCACTTTCGCACGGCGCCGATAGCCCGCAATTTGCCAGCATTGATAGGACTGCTGGGGATCTGGTACACCAGCTTTTTCGGCGCGGCAACGGCTGCCGTCCTGCCGTACGACCAATACTTGAAACGATTCCCGGCCTATCTACAGCAGCTGACCATGGAGAGCAACGGCAAATATGTAACACGGGCGGGACAGCGCGTGGGCTACGACACCTGTCCTATTTACTGGGGCGAGCCGGGAACGAATGGCCAGCATTCGTTCTACCAGTTGATCCACCAAGGAACCAGGCTAATCCCTTGCGACTTCATTGCTTTTGCGCAACCGTTGAACCCGGTCGGCCAGCAGCACGACCTGCTCATCGCGAACCTCTGCGCACAATCTGAAGCACTGGCGTTCGGTAAGACCAAAGAGGAGGTAGAGGCGGAAGGCACGCCGGCGTGGCTGGCGCCCCATCGGGTGTTTGACGGCAACCGCCCGTCGAACACGATCTTTGCTGAACGGCTCGCGCCGCAGAGCCTTGGAAAGCTGGTGGCACTGTATGAACACGCAGTGTTTACACAGGGCGTCATTTGGAATATTGATTCCTTCGATCAATGGGGCGTGGAGCTCGGCAAGGTCCTGGCGCGGCGGATTGTTCCGGAACTCTCCAGCCCGGCCGAACCGGATCTTTCGCATGATAGTTCCACAAACAACTTGATCCGCTATTACAGAAGACTCAAAAAGGAGACCGCATGATCACCGTAGGCTTTGATAAACCGCTATATATTTTGCCGTTCGATCACCGGGGGTCCTTCCAGAAGAAGATGTTCGGATGGGATGGCGAACTAACCGACTCGCAAACGGACGAGATCGCAGCCGCCAAGCGCGTGATCTACGACGCGTTCCGCTCAGCCATTCGAACAGGCGTGCCGAAGGAAAAGGCGGGAATCCTGGTCGACGAACAGTTCGGTGCCGCCATTTTGCAGGATGCTGCTTCAGAAGGTTACATCACCTGCTGCCCGGTCGAAAAAAGCGGACAGGATGAATTCGATTTGGAATACGGGCGAGAATTCGCGGACCACATCAATGCTTTCACCCCAACATTTTGTAAAGTATTGGTCCGATACAACCCAGCAGGTGACGCCGAACTCAACCGCTGTCAGGCGACTCGGCTCAAAAAACTCTCCGATTATCTGCATTCCGAACGCAGCCGCAGCAAGTTCATGTTTGAGTTGCTCGTGCCGGCGGAAAAGTCGCAAATGGACCGGTTGAACGGAGATCGGAAGAAATACGATTTCGAACTACGGCCGCGGTTAATGGCCCAAGCAATTCAGGAACTGCAGGATGCAGGGGTGGAACCGGACGTATGGAAGATCGAAGGGCTGGAGCGCCGGGATGACTGCAGAAGGATTGTAGGAGCGGCACAGAGGAACGGGAGAGATTCAGTGGGGTGCATCATCCTTGGGCGCGGCGAGGATGATACGAAAGTTCGCGAATGGCTGGCCACGGCTGCCGCAGTTCCGGGCTTCATCGGTTTTGCAGTCGGCCGAACCAGCTTCTGGGGCCCATTGGTCGACTGGCGCGCCAATCAGATTTCTCGGGCCCAGGCGGTCGAGGAAATTGCATGGCGCTACCGGGAATTTGTGAACATTTTCGAAACGCAAAAAGAAGCTGTTCCGGCTTGACCGGTGCTTGATCAGGAGTCTTTTGGGGAGGGGTAAAACATATATGCAACTGGGAATGATTGGCCTCGGGAGAATGGGCTCAAATATGGTCCGCCGCCTTTTGAGCAAGGGGCATGATTGCGTCGTGTTCGACCGAACGCGGACCGCAGTCCAAGAACTTACTGGAGAAGGAGCGACCGGCTCGGCGTCACTGACCGAACTGATTGGGAAACTCGAACGCCCGCGCGCGATTTGGTTGATGGTGCCGGCCGCAGCGGTGGACGAGAGCATTCAAGATCTTTTGCCGCATCTGCAACCGGGAGACGTCCTCATCGATGGTGGCAACTCTTATTACATCGACGACATACGCCGCGCCAAAGAACTTGGCCGGCAGTCGATTGAATATCTCGACGTAGGAACAAGCGGCGGTGTTTGGGGTCTCCAGCGGGGTTACTGCATGATGATTGGCGGTCCGGCGGAGCCGGTGAAGCGATTGGATCCCATATTCGCCGCGCTTGCTCCGGGACGGGGCGACATCCCACGGACAGCGGGGCGAGGACACGGCGAAGGCACAGCGGAGTTAGGGTATTTGCACTGCGGGCCTAACGGAGCCGGCCACTTCGTAAAAATGGTTCACAACGGAATCGAATACGGGATCATGGCGGCGTATGCCGAAGGCCTCGGCATCCTGCGCTCCGCCAATATCGGCAAGCGGCGATCGAACGCACCTGATGCAGAAACCACTCCGCTGCGGAACCCCGAGCACTACCAGTACAACTTGAATCTTCCCGATATCGCGGAAGTCTGGCGTCGCGGCAGCGTGATCGCGTCTTGGCTGCTCGATCTCACCGCCGCGGCATTGCTCGATGATCCGAATCTGGTGAAATTCGCCGGCCGGGTCTCCGACTCCGGCGAAGGGCGGTGGACAATACAGGCCGCAATTGACGAGGCCGTTCCCGCCCCAGTGCTGACGAGTGCGCTTTATGAGCGATTCTCATCGCGCGGCGAGGCTGATTTCGGGAACAAGCTTCTTTCGGCGATGCGATACCAGTTCGGTGGACACCTGGAAAAGTCCACAGAGAAATCGGGAGTGGAGTTGCCGGCATGATACAGAATCACCCTCACTCAGATGCATTGGTTTTCTTTGGCGCTACCGGCGACCTCGCATACAAGAAGATTTTCCCCGCGCTGCAGGGGATGATCAGGCGCGGCAACCTCGATGTGCCAGTGATCGGCGTGGCCAAAGCGGGCTGGACGCTCGATCAATTTAAGGCGCGCGCTTACGACAGTCTGGAGAAACATGGCGGCGTCGATACCGCGGCTTTCACGAAGCTCTCGGGTCTGCTCCGGTATGTGGATGGAGACTACAATGACACGGCGACATTTGAAGCATTGGCCAGGGAACTGAAAGGGACAAACCGGCAGGCCCACTATCTGGCGATACCCCCAAGCGCCTTCGAAACCGTGCTCGCGGGACTAGTCAAGTGCAGCAGTTGTATGGGAGAGCCACGAATCATCCTTGAGAAACCGTTTGGCCGGGATCTGGAAACCGCACGGCGGCTGAATCGGCTACTTCTCCGCCATTTCGATGAAAGCGCGATTTTCCGCATCGACCACTACCTCGGCAAGCGGCCCGTGAACAACCTGGTAGTCTTTCGCTTCGCCAACACCTTCATGGAGCCGTTCTGGAACCGCAACTACGTGGAGAGCGTGCAAATCACCATGGCGGAAGACTTCGGAGTGCAAGGGCGCGGCGCTTTTTACGATCAGACCGGGACGATTCGCGACGTGATTCAAAACCACCTGTTTCAGGTCCTGTGCCACCTCACGATGGAACCTCCTGTGCGGGTCGACAGCGAATCGGTCCGCGATGAGAAGGTTAAGGTACTTAAAGCCATTCCCGAGCTCAATGGAAGTAACGTGATTCGCGGCCAGTTCCGGGGGTATCAGGCGGAGAAGGGCGTGGCGCCTGGTTCGCGGATGGAGACCTTCGCGGCGATCCGCCTGGAGGTCGATTCCTGGCGCTGGCATGGAGTACCGTTCTATATCCGAGCGGGCAAATGTCTCCCGGAAACCTACACCGAGGTCGTGTGCCGCCTCCGAAAACCGCCGGCGATTCTGCCCGGCGACGGCTTTGGCAAGAACTATATGCGGTTCCGCATCAGCCCGGATGTCGCGATAGCGATGGGGATGACGGTGATGTCGCCGGGCGACAGCCTGCGGGGAGAACCCGTCGAGATGGTGGCAAGCCGGCAGGCTGGAACGGAAGAAATGGATGCCTATGAAAGAGTTCTGAGGGACGCGATGGCCGGCGACGCGACTCTATTCGCCCGGGAGGACTACGTAGAAGAGGCGTGGAGAATTGTCGAGCCACTCCTCAAAGAAGAGACACCCGTCTATCCATACGAGCCAGGCGAATGGGGACCCAAGGAGGCGGAACGGTTGCTGCCGCCAGGTGGCTGGATCAATCCCATCGTGAATCATGAGGTGCCCCAGACAGGACCTGTGGAACTCGTCTTCCGATGAAGCTCAAATTCTATGTCGACGCTTACAACCCTGCCTAAACCGCAGGGTGCGCTGTTGATTAGTCCCGCCGCGGACGATCACGAAATCTTCGGCGACCTGTTTCGTCGCCGCGGATGGATCCTCGGACATGCCAGTTCGATCTATTCAGCTTCAGCGATGTTACGGGACAAGCCTGCCGCTGTCGTAATTACAGAGCGAGACTTGTCTGGTGGAAATTGGAAGGACGTTCTGGAAACCATGCGCGCCTTACCGGCGCCGCCGCTACTGATTGTGATCTCTCGAGTTGCAGACGACCATCTCTGGGCCGAAGCTCTCAATCTCGGCGCCTACGACGTCCTGGCCAAACCGCTGGACGATACCGAAATAGCTCGGGTCGTAAGCGTGGCACTGAATCACCAGCAAGAGACTCCAATTGCGCCAAGGCCGGAGGCACTGTGAAGCGGTTAGCGGTGCTGTCCATTTCGCGGCAGAGCGGACCTGTCTTTTTCACTGGAGGCTGAGGTCAGCGACTGAACGAGATACGAGGTGTAGACGCCTCTGGCGACCAGGCGAATGCCCTTTCCCGCCAACCGGCGCAGTAGCATTTCGCCGGCCTGGTCCACCGCACTAATGTCGCGCAGGAAAAGCTCGACGGGGTTCCCGTGTGACTTGGCTTGATGGCAGCAGGTCTCGACTATTGCGATGGATTCGGCTGTGAGCTGCCCTTCAATGGTGACCGTGGTGAGTGACTGTTCCTCTGTTTTCGTAACTCGAATCATTGCAAATCACTTCCTACTACCGGCAATTTGCACTCTCGTATCCAATCCACACGCACTTAAAAGCCGTCTTATCAATGCCCTTATGACCAAATGCCATCGCGTGCCGACGCAGGCGCCGAAAGTCGGCACTGACGGCTGACCAGAACTCACACAGGAAGACAGGATTGTTCTTTGGCTGCCGGCGTGCAATACGATTCGCTCAGGAACAGGAGGACCTTAAAGCCCATGACAACTTTAGTGCTCGCTCTCATGCAGGTATCGCTGTCTGCCGCCGCGCAGCCGTTGAGCGTGGCGGACATCGTCGATCATATGGTGCAAGCCGAAAACGAGCGTACGGCCGCGTTTTCGGGATACACGGGCATGCGCCGGTATCATTTTGAGAACAAGAAGTTCGGCAAACGGGCCGAGGTGACGGTTCGGGTTAAATGCGATCCGGCCGGGGCCAAAAGTTTCGATGTCATTGAGGAAAGCGGCTCAGGGTTCGTCCGGAGCCACATCCTGCGCCGGATGGTGGATGCAGAGCACCAGGCGAGCGCCAAAGGCGATCACGAACAGACGCGAATCCTTCCCGACAACTATCAGTTCAGCCTGGTCGGGACAGAGGTCGTGGACGGGAGACCAGCGTATGTTCTACAGATCGATCCCAAGACAAAAAACCAGTTTTTGGTTCGCGGCCGTATTTGGGTGGACACGGAGGATTTTGCGATCATGCGCGTGGAAGGCAGCCCCGCAAAGAACCCCTCGTTCTGGATTCACAGCGTGAAGGTAGTTCAGCGCTACGAGCGGTTCGGGAAGTTCTGGCTGCCAGTAAACAATGAATCCAGAGCCGACGCGCGGGTCTTCGGCGCCACGAACGTCGACATCGAATACTTCGATTACCTCATTGACGAACGGCACGCTAAGGCCAGTGCGGTCCCTGGAAACGAGTCCGGTTCCGAAACCGCCCAGTAATTTTTCCTACTGGACGATAATCATCGCGTCATGGGAGGCCCATGAGGAATTTTCCTACACCAGAGTCGCCAGGGAAGAAACGAGTGCTCCTAGACCTTCTATTTTCGGCTTTAACTCTGGCCCCTTGGGTCGTAATGATCTGGCTGCTTTGGCTTGGGCACTGAATCCTATGAATGTCCTCGTCATAAACGCGGGAAGCTCCAGTCTGAAATTCCAGGTGATTGCGACCGACCTCGAGCGCATCCGGAACGACAACGATGAGCTTCTGTGCCGTGGGCAGGTGGAGCATATCGGCGGCGAGGCGATCATCACGGTCCAGAGCCATAACGGCAGCCGGCAGAAGCTCACGGCGCCAATCCGGGACGTCTCGGCGGGGCTGGATTATGTGCTGCGCTGGCTTGCGTCGGATCGCTCCGGAATCGATGAGATTCGCAGCCTCGGAGATATTCACGCCGTAGGACACCGCGTGGTGCACGGCGGCGAGCTGTTCAAGGAATCAGCCCTTATCACCGACGAGGTGTCGAAGGGAATCGAAGACTGCATCGACCTGGCGCCACTCCATATCCCGAACAACCTGAGAGGAATCCGGGCAGTGCGGGAGATCTTCGGGCAGGCCACTCCGCAAGTGGCGGTTTTCGACACCGCCTTTCATACCTCGATTCCCGAGTACGCTTACCTTTACGCGCTACCCTACCATTTGTACCGGCGTCACCGCATTCGGAGGTATGGCTTTCACGGGACATCCCATCGCTACGTGGCCTTTCGATATTGCGTACTGCACGGGATTACCCGCGAACAAACTCACATCATCACACTCCACCTGGGGAACGGCTGCTCGGCGGCGGCGATTCGTGGCGGCCACCCGGTAGACACCTCCATGGGCATGACCCCGCTGGAAGGCCTGGTGATGGGGACGCGCTCGGGAGATCTGGACCCGGCGATCGTCAACCTCATCTCGAACAAGGAAGGGCTCTCCACACACGAGGTCGAGGCTCTACTGAACACGCAGTCCGGGCTGCTCGGCATCTCCGGTCTGACGAACGACATGAAGGTGTTGCAAGACGAGCTGAGGGAACACGATGACCGCCGCGTGCGGCTGGCCATGGACGTCTTCTGTTATCGCGCCCGGAAGTACATCGGCGCTTATCTGGCGGCTATGGGTGGAGCGGATGCTGTAGTATTCACGGGTGGCATTGGCGAAAACTCTTCCGAGATCCGTGCGCGCGTCTGCGCGGGTTTTGAATGGGCCGGCCTGACGGTCGATGCGACTAAGAACCAGGATGCATTGGGGCGCGAGGGCCGCATCAGTACGGACGCGTCACGGCTACACGCGTGGGTGATTCCTACGAATGAGGAACTGCTGATTGCGCGGGACACTGTGCGCTGCGTTCTGGGAGAGCCGCACCCGTCGTAGGATCGGCGCATGCCAAGCTTCGGCAGAAGACATCGGCACCCGCTGACAGTGCACCGGCGAATCGAAGCTGCGGCGTTTCCCCCGCGGCGCAACCCTCGTGAATCCTACAAGCGTCCACCCTTATGCGTTCCGCACCGATTGGCTAATCGAATGCCAGTTGGAGGGTGATACTCATGATGACCATACCAGACGCCCGTCACGGCGTTTCGTCGAGTTTGAGTCTTCAGGTTCCAAGAAGGAGTTCACAAGAATGACGCCTGTTATAGAGACGAAACAAAGCCTTAGCGATGCTTTGAGTGCTTATGGGATCGCGCGATCCACGATTTCCGGAGCTCCGCTGAGTCCGTCGGAGTTGAGAAGAACCGACGCCTACTGGAGGGCGTGCAAGTACCTGGCGCTCGGCATGATCTATCTGCAGGACAACCCTCTTTTGAAAGAGCCGCTCAAGCCAGAGCACATCAAGAACCGCCTTCTGGGCCATTGGGGGTCGAGCCCGGGACTGGCGTTCATCTATATCCATCTGAACCGGTTGATCAAGAAATTTGACCTCGACATGATCTTCATGGCCGGCCCCGGACATGGCGCCCCGGGAGTCCTGGCGCCTGGGTATCTTGAAGGCACTTATTCCGAAATTTATCCCGAAAAGAGCGAAGATGAGCGCGGACTGCGCGAATTCCTCAAGCAGTTCTCGTTTCCCGGCGGCATCGGCAGCCACTGCACGCCGGAGACGCCTGGCTCGATACACGAAGGGGGCGAATTGGGGTACGTGCTGTCGCACGCCTGCGGGGCGGCGTTCGATAATCCTGATTTGATCGTCGCCGCCGTGGTGGGCGACGGCGAGTCGGAAACGGGGCCGCTTGCCACATCCTGGCATATCAGCAAGTTTCTCAATCCCATTCGGGATGGTGCGGTCCTGCCGATTCTCCACCTGAACGGCTACAAAATCAATAACCCAACGCTTCTCGCCCGGATCACTCACGAGGAATTGGAAGATCTTCTCCGAGGCTACGGTTGGACGCCTTACTTCGTCGAGGGCTCCGATCCCGAGACCATGCACCAGGCGATGGCGGCGACCGTGGAGCGCTGTGTTCAGGACATTCGAGGCGCCCAACGCGAATGCCGCGACACAGGCGTGCCGCACCGGCCGCGCTGGCCTATGATCGTTCTCCGTTCCCCAAAAGGGTGGGGCGCGCCCCAAGAAGTGAGCGGCCACCGAGTAGAGGGCTTCTGGCGCGCACACCAGGTTCCGCTGACCGACGTGAAGAAGAACCCTGAGCAACTCCAGATCCTCGAGAATTGGATGCTGGCGCAGAAGCCCGAGGAACTGTTCGATCAAGATGGCAAGCTGATCCCGGAATTAAAGAGCCTGGCGCCCACGGGTGAACGCCGGATGAGCGCCAACCCTCACGCCAACGGTGGAATTCTCAAAAAGGCTCTGCGCCTGCCGTCCTTCTGCGATTACACCGTGAAAGTTGACCGGCCCGGCGCGATCGAGGCCGAGAATGTCGCACCGCTGGGAACATTCCTGAGAGACGTGATGAAGGAGAACATGAGCAACTTCCGCGTCTTCGGGCCCGACGAAACTACTTCCAACAAGTTGCAGGCGATCTATCAGGCGGCCAAGAAATTCTGGATTGCCGAGTATTTCCCGGAAGACCAGGACGGCGGTGAACTGGCGCCGGATGGACGCGTCGTGGAGATGCTTAGCGAACACACCATGGAGGGCATGCTCGAAGGCTACTTGCTGACCGGGAGAAACGGCTTCATTTCTTCGTATGAAGCCTTCGTCCATGTGATCGACTCCATGTTCAACCAGCATGCGAAGTGGCTGTCTATCTGCAACCATCTGTCGTGGCGGCGTCCCATCGCCTCGTTGAATCTCCTGATCACATCGACGGTCTGGCGGCAGGACCACAATGGCTTCACGCATCAGGATCCGGGATTTCTCGACGTGGTGCTCAATAAGAGCGCCGAAGTCACTCGCATCTATCTTCCGCCGGACGTGAATTGTCTTCTCTCGGTCGCCGACCATTGCCTGCGAAGTCAGAACTACATCAACGTGATCGTCTCGGACAAGCAACTGCACCTGCAGTATCTCAATGCGGAAGCGGCGATCGAACACTGCACGAAAGGCATCGGGATCTGGGATTGGGCGAGTAACGACCAAGGCTGCGAGCCCGATGTGGTGTTCGCAGCGGCCGGCGACATTCCCACGCAGGAGGCCCTGGCCGCGACCGTGCTGCTGCGCGATGAATTTCCCGACATCAAAATCCGGTTTATCAATGTCGTCGATCTGTTCAAGCTCGAGCCGAGTACCGAGCATTCGCACGGGCTCACGGATCGCGACTTTGATACTCTCTTTACCACTGACAGGCCTGTCATTTTCAACTTCCACGGTTACCCCTGGCTGATTCATCGGTTGACTTATCGCCGGAAGAACCAGCGACTGCATGTCCGCGGGTACAAGGAGAAGGGCAATATCAACACGCCGTTGGAGCTGGCAATCAATAACGAGACCGACCGGTTCAGCCTGGCTATCGACGCCATCGATCGGATTCCCAGACTCGAAAGAATCGGTGGGCATGCAAAGGAGAAATTCCGCAACCAGCAGATCGCCTGCCGCCGGTACGCATATGAGCATGGGATCGACGCTCCTGAGATCACCGGGTGGCGGTGGCCGTATTAGCAAACAACGAAGAGGGTTCAAGATGAGTTCATTACTTCTGGCTCCCGATACATCTGTTCGTTCGCCGATCGATCTGACGAGCATCAACACGATCCGCACGCTGGCCATGGATGGCGTGCAGGCGGCCAACTCCGGCCATCCCGGCACACCCATGGCGCTGGCGCCGGTGGCGTATTGTCTGTGGCAGCAATTCCTGCGCTTCGATCCGCAGGATCCCGTTTGGCCGAATCGCGACCGTTTCGTGTTGTCGATCGGCCATGCTTCCATGCTTCTGTATGCGCTGCTTCATCTGACGGAAGTGCGCGCCGTAAGCAAGGACTACGAAGCACTCGGCGAAGCTTCAGTGCCGCTCGATGCCCTCAAAGCCTTCCGTCAGTGGGATAGCCGCTGCCCGGGCCATCCCGAGTATCGGTGGACCTCGGGGGTCGAGACCACAACGGGGCCGCTCGGCCAGGGCGTTGCGACCAGCGTTGGTATGGCGATCGCACGCCAATGGCTGGCGGCGCGGTACAACCGCCCCGGCTTCGAGTTGTTCGACTTCAACGTCTACGCGCTTTGCGGGGATGGATGCATGATGGAGGGCGTCTCCGGCGAGGCTGCTTCGCTCGCGGGGCATCTGCGGCTCTCCAATCTCTGCTGGATTTACGACAACAACCACATCACCATAGAAGGCAACACTGCTCTGGCGTTCAGTGAGGACGTGGCCACCCGCTTCGTCGGCTACGGCTGGAATGTGACGCGCGTAGGTGATGCGAACGACCTGGAAATGCTCGCCCGTGCGTTCCGGACATTCCAAAACACGAATGACCGGCCTACCCTGATCATCGTCGACAGCCATATCGGTTACGGGGCGCCCCATAAGCAAGACACGAGCGGTGCACATGGCGAGCCTCTGGGAGAAGACGAAGTTCGTCTCGCGAAGCGGAACTACGGTTGGCCCGAAGACGAGAAATTCTACGTACCGGACGGCGTCTACGATCACTTTCGGCAGGGGATTGGAAAGCGCGGCAAGGATCTGCGCGACGCGTGGTTCGCGCGCATCGCGGAGTACCGCAACCGGTATCCCGAACTCGCCGAAGAACTCTTCCGCATGCAGCACCGGCAGCTTCCGGAAGGTTGGGACCGCGATCTGCCCCAATTTCCAGCGGACCCGAAAGGCTTGGCGACACGCGAGTCCTCGGCGACGGTGCTGAATGCGGTCGCCAAGAATATTCCCTGGCTCATGGGCGGCTCCGCCGATCTGGCCCCCTCCACCAAGACCCGCCTCGTCTTCGACGGAGCCGGCGACTTCTCAGCGGACGACCATTCCGGGCGCAATTTCCATTTCGGAATCCGGGAGCACGCCATGGGCGCGATTCTCAACGGAATGAGCCTGGTGAAGGTGCGGCCGTTTGGCTCCGGATTCTTTATTTTCGCGGATTACATGCGCGGGTCGCTGCGTCTGAGCGCGTTGATGGAGATTCCGGTGATCTATATCTTCACTCACGACTCGATCGGAGTGGGCGAGGATGGCCCCACCCACCAGCCGGTAGAGCAATTGGCTCACATGCGCTCCATGCCCGGCTTGATTACGATTCGGCCTTGCGATGCCAATGAGGTCCGGGAGGCATGGAATGTAATCCTTCGGTTGCACCACGAGCCGGCTGTGTTAGTGCTCACACGGCAAGCCGTCCCCACGATCGACCGCTCGCGATATGCGGCTGCGTGCGGCTTGGCGCGTGGCGCGTACGTGCTGGCCGACGCTCTCAACGCCGATCCGGAAGTGATTCTCATCGGAACCGGCAGCGAGGTTTCTCTTTGTCTCGACGCTTACGAACAATTGATCAGGGAGGGTGTACGTGCGCGCGTAGTCAGCATGCCGTCATGGGAATTGTTTGATGCACAGGACCGCGATTACAGGGATTCCGTGCTCCCTCCGCGCGTGAAAGCCAGGGTTTCGGTGGAGCAAGCTTCGGACTTCGGCTGGACCAAATACACGGGAACCGGCGGCCACAACATCGCAATCGAAACCTTTGGAGCTTCGGCGCCGCTCAAACAATTGCAGAAGAAATTTGGATTTACCGCGGAAAATGTCGTAGCCGCGGCGAAAGATCAGATTGTCCGGCATAAATGCCGGGACTGAGGAGTCGCATATGAGAGTAGGGATTGGCGCGGATCACGGCGGTTTCCTGATGAAAGAGCAACTCGTCAGGAAGCTGGCGGAGGAAGGATACGAAGTGATCGATTTCGGAAACATGGTTCATGATCCCGACGATGACTATCCCGACTTCGCCATCCCGCTCGCGCGGGCGGTTGCGACCGGATATGTGGAGCGCGGCATCTTGCTCTGCGGCAGCGGTGTGGGTGCTTCGGTTGCTGCCAATAAGGTGAGCGGCGCGCGCGCGGCGCTTTGCCATGACGACTACTCGTCACGCCAGGGGGTAGAGGACGATGATATGAATATCCTATGCCTCGGCGGGCGGACGACGGGAATCGAAGTAGCATGGGATTGCGTCCGGAATTTCATAAACGCCAGATTCAGCGGGGCGGCTCGCCACAACCGCCGGCTGGAAAAAGTGAAGCAGCTTGAACAGAGCGTAGTCGCGCGATAAGGAGAAAAAAAGAATGACCCTTTTGGAATCTCTAAAGGAATACACCACCGTTGTCGCCGATACTGGGGACATCGAAGCGATCGCACGGCACCGTCCTCAGGACGCCACCACCAACCCGTCACTTCTTTTTCACGCGGCGCAGATGCCGGCGTACCAACACCTGGTGGAAGAAGCTGCCGGGCTGGCAGCCGGGCGGGGCGGCAGCCGCGAGGGAATGGCCGAGGAGTTTATCGACCGGCTTTTCGTGTCGTTCGGGTGCGAGATCCTCAAGGTGATTCCAGGGCGAGTATCCACCGAAGTAGCTGCCAGCTTGAGCTTCGACATTGCCGGAACCATCGCCAAAGCCCATAAGCTCATTGGGCTGTATCAGGCTAAAGGCATTAGCCGCGAACGCATTCTGATTAAGATCGCCAGCACGTGGGAAGGCATCCGCGCGGCCGAGCAGCTGGAACAAGAAGGCATCCACTGCAATCTTACATTGCTCTTCAGCTTCGCCCAGGCGGTTGGTTGTGCGGAAGCCGGCGTGACTCTGATCTCTCCGTTTGTCGGCCGTATCTACGATTGGTATAAAAAGGAGCGAGGCGGGGCGGAGATTCCACCCGATCAGGACCCCGGCGTAGCCTCGGTAACCCGGATTTACAACTACTACAAGAAGTTTGGCTACAAAACCCAGGTGATGGGCGCCAGCTTCCGCAATGTCAACCAAATTGTGTGCCTGGCTGGAGCGGACCTGCTCACCATCAGTCCCGAACTCCTCGACCAACTGGAGCAGACGGCTGGTGTTGTCGAGCCCGAACTCGACACCGAACACGCGAAAGCTTCCATGGGCGAGCTTCTCCACTTGGACGAGAAGACGTTCCGTTGGATGCATAACGAAGATGCCATGGCTACCGAAAAGCTGGCGGAAGGCATCCGCAAATTCAACGCGGACGCCCGCCATCTCCAGGAGTACGCGCTGGCCCGGGTTACCGCAAAGGTTGCATAAAGGAGCCGTCGCTCCACGTAGAGTCGCATTGACAGAAGCTTCTTTCAGGATGCTGTCAGGCTGACTCCTACGCGCGCGGCAACGGCCTCGGGCACGTCCAGAAATCGAGAAACCTGAAAACCGTGTTCGCGCCAGGCCCTGAGTCCGCCTTCCAACACCCATACTTTGTGAACGCCGATTCGTTTCAACGCCATGGCAGCGCGCGCGCATACCACATCACGTCCCGAAGAGGAGTACAGAATAATGTCGACATCGTCCGGAACGTTAATCTGTGGCGAGCTCCGTAAACGAGAGGGCTCTACACGAAAGCACCGGGTATCGACTCTCTGGTTTCACCGTCCGTGTCTGGTTCGAAGTCCAGCAGATCGAGTACCGCAACCCTGCTCTTGGACTTCAGTTTGCGCGCGAGCATCTCCGGACTTATGCGGCGGAGCCGCAGTCTACGGATCATACGCATCAGAACGAGTGCCCGCCCGCCGGCATACAATCCGAGCGGAACTGCAATCGCGATGGCCAGCGCGCTGCCAAAATGTTGAGCCCAGCGAATCGCACCATCAAGTTCATTGGCGAAAAGATAGCCCACTCCGACATAACAGCAGGACCATAGCAGGCTTCCCAGCCCGTCGAGGGCCAGGAACGCCGCCAGCGACACGCCCTGCGCGCCGCCGAGGGGCGGCATCAAACCGTCCAATCCGGGGACAAACTTGGCCACGCACAATACCCCCATCCCGTAACGGCGAAACTTCTCCTGTGCATTCCTGGAGCAGTTTCGCGGGTCGTCACTGAAACGGCAGAGGATCCTCAGGGCTTTCGAACCCCACCGCCGGCCGAGCCAGAACCATATCCAGTCCGCTGCCACGCAACCGACAACGCCCAATATAACAATGATGCTCGCGCGCATTCCCCCCTGCGCGGAGAGAGCACCTCCGGCCATCAGGAAGACGATCGAGGGGATGGGCAGACAAAGTTGATTGGCAAAAACCGCCAGCAGAACTCCCGAATAGGTTAGCTGTAACGAAGTCATGAGCGCCTCACATCATGCGGTAACCGCCCGATTAGCACCACGACGGACCGGGCGGCTGCGCGATACGTCGTTCCCGGAACTGGTTCTTCCTCATTCCACTCGCAAATGTCGTCCGGCGAATCCAGAGCCGTATCAATCCATCGCCGCCAGCGCTGGCTTCCGCCTCCCAAAACAGGAATTTCGAAATCGAGAGGTTCCCAATATGCATTGAGAATGATATAGACCCATATCCCTTCGTCCTTTAATTCCCCGCTAATGGCGACGCAGTGCGAGGATTCGGACCAGTCCGGCTGATTGAGCTTCACACCGTGCCAGGCGTGCTTATGTTCCCGAAGAACCTGGGCCAAGCTGAGGCGCCGCCGTTCATGTTCGACATCTCGAATGACCCGGCGCTCGATCAGGAGTTTCACGAACCGGAGAAGATCCGAATGCTTATAGACCAAGTTCCAGTCGAACCAGCTCGTATCGTTGTCCTGGCAGTAGGCGTTATTGTTCCCGCGCTGGCTGCGCCTCAATTCATCGCCCATTACAAACATGGGCACACCGGCGGAAAGCAGGACAACCGTAAGAAAGTTCTTCGCCTGCCGGTTCCGGAGCCGCTCGATGACCGGGTCTTCGACGGGTCCTTCGGCGCCGCAGTTCCAGCTACGGTTATCATCCGCCCCATCGCGGTTGTTCTCACCGTTTTCCGCGTTGTGCTTGTGGTCATAGGAGACAAGGTCGTTCAGCGTAAAACCGTCGTGGCACGCGACGAAATTGATGCTTTCCTCGAGTTCACGCTCCTTTGGGCCGTAAATGCTGGGGCTGCCAAGCAAACGATCGGCGGCGCGACCGACCGAGCCGTTCGCACCGCGGAAGAAGTCGCGAAAATCATCGCGAAACCGGTCGTTCCACTCCTTCCAACTGTCGCCTACGAAGCTGCCTACCTGATAGAGTCCGGCGGCGTCCCAGGCCTCCGCGATCATTTTTGTGCCGGCAAGCGTCGGATCGGACTCGATGTCCCAAAGCACGGGGGGATTCGCCATGACCGCGCCGGACGAATCGCGCGCCAGGATGGATGCCAGATCGAAGCGGAAGCCATCCACGTGCATCTCGTTCACCCAGTACCGGAGGCTGTCCACAATCATCCGCCGCACAATTGGGTGATTCGCATTCAGCGTGTTTCCTGTTCCCGTGAAGTTCGCATATCGGGAGCGGTCTTGCTCCAGCACGTAGTAGGTGGGATTATCCAAGCCGCGGAAGCACAGCGTCGGGCCATCATGTCCGGCTTCCGCCGTGTGATTGAAGACCACGTCGAGAATGACTTCGATACCGGCCCGGTGGAGCGCCTTCACCATGTCTCGAAATTCTCGGGCCGCACCGAGGGGCTCCTGACTCGAGCAGTACCCCTGGTGCGGCGCAAAGAAGGAGACCGGTGAGTAGCCCCAGTAGTTCGTCCGGCCCAGAGGCGCATCCTGAGGATCGAATTGAAAGACCGGTAGCAATTCGACCGCGGTGATACCCAATTGTTTCAGGTAGGGAATTTTTTCGACGAGTCCTGCGTATGTTCCACGTTTCGACTCCGACAGCCCTGAGCTGGGATGTGCGGTAAAGCCGCGCACATGCATCTCGTAAATAACCGTGCGCGACCATGGCCGCTTCAGGGGCATGTCGCCTTCCCAGTCATAAGCCTGGGGGTCTATCAAGACGCTTTTCATGGCCGTTCCGGCATTGTCGCCTTCGAAACGGGCTGGCTGACGGTCATAACTTTTGGGCACCGCAACAGCGCGCCCATATGGGTCGAGTAGAAGCTTGCACGGGTCGAACCAGAGACCTCGAGCCGGTTCGAACGGCCCGTAGGCGCGGAACGCGTAGATTTGGCCCGCTTGCACGCCGGGCACGAACACGTGCCAATAGTGATACGTGCGATTCGTCAAAGGATCAATCGCGATTACACGCGAAGGGCGGGCATCCTCTACCTGATCGAAGAACAGCAATTCGATCTTGGCCGCACTCCGGGAGAAAATCGAAAAATTGGCCCCGCCCGTAGTCAGCGTTGCCCCTATCGGAAAACTACGGCCCGTCCTCGGAACAGCCACTGGCATTCGGATAATGCCGTGCTCTTGGGTCATCGTCATGGGTCTGTGCCTTCCCTCTTTAAGCACTCAGAAGACCAAGTCCCACCCAACGGAAATCAGC
>PSRJ01000228.1 GCA_003175985.1 Terriglobia bacterium | reverse complement strand
CCGCCACAACAGCGGCCTTGGATTCCACGGCTAGACACGCCGCGCGAGGGCGCGCCGGGGCCGTTCCATTTTCAGGTCCCCGCGCCGCGCTTCTTCCACTTCGCGCGCCCGCAGGGTCTGGCAATGCGCACAGTATCCGCCCACCTCCGTGCGCGACAGGAGGATTTGAAACCCGAAGTGGCTTTCGATCTGCTTGCGCAGCTTTTGGAGTGGATCGCCGAAAAACTCCTCCACTTTTCCGCAGCGTAAACAGATCACGTGAGCGTGTTCCTGCTTCAGACGGGTTTCGTAATAGTGCTGGTCGCCGCCATAGTGCATCAGGTCCAGCTCATCCACCAGCCCGCCCGCCTTGAGCATCTTAAGAGTGCGGTACACAGTGACCCGGTTGAGTTTCGGATCGCGTTCCTTCGCCATTTGGTAGAGCCGCTCGGCATCCAGATGCTCGCCGGTCTGATCAATCAGTTCCAGCAGGATCTGGCGCTGGCGCGTGAGCCGGACTCCCTGCTCTTTCAGCGAACCCTGCATCGAATCGAGGGGCATAAGCGGACTCTTTGATTCTAGCAGGGCAGACCTGCGCGAGGCTTAAGCAGTGGTGGGGGCCATTTCCGGCTGAGTTTGCCGTGTTCGCACCGTGGCGAGTACGTAAGGGCCTTCGGGAATTACGGCGATTCGGGATCCCGGGGTAAGACCTTCAGTTACGGCGTTGAGTGCTTCTTCCAAAGTTGGGAGGGAACGCCCCCAAAGCTTGGGGTGATATTCGGCGGCAAGCCCGGGTACGTAATAGAACACCTTTTGCCGGGTAGTGACCAGGGCGAGTTTTTCCAATTGCCACTGATCGACAGTTACGGGTGCGCCCGAAATCTGTTCCAGAAATTCGGTGTCCGCCAAACCTTCGAGCACCATCTGGCGGAACTCGGGGGCGCCGGCGCCCTCTTCGCACGCGCCGGCCACCAGGATTCGGCCGCCGGGCTTCACAATATGAGCGGCCGCCGTGACGCCCTTGATCGTCTGGTAGAAGGTGAGGTCGAGCGGATGCCCGGCGGCGGTGGTGATAGCGGCGTCCACCGGCTCTTCCAAGGTCTCGATCATCGCCCGGGAGACAAACTCCACCCCGCGCCGGTGGGCCAGTTCCGGATCCCCGGCGAACACCCCGGCAATCGAACGGTCGCGGGCCAGCGCTACGTCCAGTATGAAATCGTGGCGCGCCATGCGCGCGATCTCCAGCAGTTCGCGATGCAGCGGGTTATCTTCCGTCGAGCCCTCGATGGAGCGTTGGTCGCGCATGAACTTCGGGCTGTGCAGGACCTTGATGGTTTCCTGCGCGGCCAGACCCGGAGCCACCAGCTTGCGACCTCCGGAAAAACCCAGCATCAGATGCGGTTCAATAAAGCCCAGCGTGATGTGCAGATCCGCGGCGAGGAATCGCTCATCGACGTAAACGGGTGTTCCGGAAGCCGTGGTTCCCAGGTGGCGATGCGATGAGAGATTGCGGGCATCGTGGTTAACCACGCGGTAATTGGCGGCAACCGGCTCGCCGCAAATCTGCCGGATCTCCGCCGCGGTGGCCGCTCGATGCAGCCCCGTGGCGATCAGGATAGTAATGTCTTCGCGGCGCAGCCCCGCTTCTTCCAGCCGCCGCAGCACAAGCGGGAGCGTTTGCGGATTCGGCGCCGGGCGTGTAATATCGCAAACCGAGATCGCCGCGGTCCGCTTGCCGCGCGCCAGCTCCTGTAGCGGCGGACGGCCTAGCGGCGCATTGAGAGCGGCATCGATGCCGCCTTTCCAATCCGCCAGCGGACGGGCTGATCGGGCTTCCAGAACGGAATACCGGAAACCCGGCGGCAGATCCGCAGCGAGCCCTGTCTTGCCGAACGCGAGATTTACGCGCATGACGTTCATCGTAGCAAGCTTCCCAGGTGGAGCGTCGCGGCGAAGGGTGTAGAATAGCCGCTGAACACATCATTCATTCAAACGGAGCAGCCATGAGCAATAAAGTGAACCGGCGATATTTCATGGGCGGAGTCGCATTTGGCGGCGTGTTGGGAAGCGGCCTGCGCGCGGCCGCCGCGGATATTCAAGGCACAGCCTCCAGCGCAACCGTGAACACTACGGCAGGGAAGCTTCGCGGAATAATACAGGATCGTGTCCACACGTTTAAAGGAATTTCGTACGGCGCTCCCGCTGGCGGGGACCGCCGCTTCCTGGCGCCCGCCAAACCCGATCCCTGGACCGGCGTCAAGGATGCGCTCGAATGGGGCCCCGAAGCGCCGCAGGGTCCGCACACGGAAATCCCGGAAGTGGCGGCCACGATTCCCAAACAGTCCATCAGTGAAGACTGTCTGCATCTGAACGTGTGGAGCAACAGCTTGACCGGCAAAAAGCCGGTGATGGTGTGGCTCCACGGCGGCGGCTTCACCAGCGGTTCGGGCAGCTACACCATGTATGACGGCGCCAACATGGCGCGTAAGCATGATGTCGTTACCGTGACCGTCAATCACCGCCTGAACTCGTTCGGGTTCCTCTATCTGGCTGACCTCGGCGGCGAGAAATTCGCCCACGCCGCGAATGCCGGCATGCTCGATATCGTGGCCGCTCTCGAATGGGTCCGCGATAACATTGCCAGCTTCGGCGGGGACCCGAAAAACGTAACCATCTTCGGACAATCGGGCGGCGCCGGCAAAGTCAGCACGTTGCTTGCGATGCCGGCCGCCAAGGGACTGTTTCATCGCGCGATTGTGCAAAGCGGCGCCAATCTCCGCGGCGTGGCTCGAGCCGATGCCACCAAATCGGCGGAAACCCTGATGGCCAAGCTGGGTGTAAAGACGCCCGATGAGTTACAGAAGGTTCCCATGGAGCAGTTGGTGCAGGCGACTCTCGGCACGCCCGGTCTGCGGCTGGCGCCGGTTCTGGATGAGCGCACCCTTCCCGGCGGACCCTTCGATCCCGCGGCTCCGACCATCTCGGCGGAAATTCCCTTGATCATTGGGTCCACCGAGTTCGAAATCAATTTCTTCCCTAATACGAAATTCGACCCGATCGACGATGCCGGGCTGCACGCTGCCGTCAAGCAGGCCACGCGCACCAGTGACGCCGAAGCCGATCAGTTGATTGCGGTGTATCGAAAGGGCAGGCCGAATTACAGCAACGTGGAACTTTCTCAAGTAGTCGCGTCCGATGGCTTCCGCGCCGGCGTTCTCACCGAGGCCGAACGCAAGGCGGCGCAGAAGGCGCCGGTGTATATGTACTACTTCACGTGGCGTTCGCCCGTGCGCGAGGGAAAACTGAAGGCATTCCACACGCTGGAAATCCCCTTTGTCCTGGAGAACGTGGACGAAGCGAAATCCATGACCGGTACTGGCCAGGAGCGCTATGCCCTGCAGGAGAAAATGAGCGGCGCCTGGGCGGCATTCGCGCGCACCGGCAATCCGAACCACAAGGGTCTGCCGAATTGGCCCAAGTTCAATCCCGACCAGCGGGCCACTATGATCTTCGACAACGAATGCAAGGCGGTCAACGATCCGTACCGCGACGAGCGGCTCGCGTCGAACTCGATACGCCGCGCGTAATTTGATCCTAATTTGACACGTGTCCTCTTTTCCGCGCCGGTGAGGTGTGTTAGGGTGGCGTGGCCGTACGCAGGAATTCAGGAGGGCCATGGATCTAGCCAAGACCTTAGGCGAACTTTACGCGCAGCGCGAACAACTGGAGCGCACCATCGCCATTCTGGAAGAACTCCAGACCGGAGCGCCGGCACGACGCACGCCGCTGCGTCCCTACCGCCGGCGAGGCAGACGCTTTATGCCGGCCGAAGAGCGCCAGGCCGTCTCGGAACGCATGAAGAAGTATTGGGCGAAGAGAAGGTCGCCGGACGGGAGACGGCTCGGGACAGACGGGAACAAGCGGGGGTCTTAAAGCGCGGAACCAGACGCCACGTTGCTCTCGGTGCCCAGCCGTGTTAGCCCGCCGGACCTGACGAAAATCGATTAGCCGGAGATCCTGGGAAAATCCAATATCCGTCCCTGCTTAATTGGAGCGTCAGGATGAATCGACTCCAGTTCCCATTGGCATCGGAGCATGGTGAACCTTCCGTCTGTCCCGAGGTTCCCCGAGGTTCCCCCCGAGGTTCCCCCTCCTGGGTTCCTCGAGGTTCGCCGTTCTAATTTCCGCGAACCACCACGACGTCACCAACGCTCTTGATCAACAATTGCGCGGGCGCATCCAGGCCAACCGGGCCGAAACCCAGTTTTGGCGCACCAGGCACCTCGGGCGTGACGCGGTTTTCAAGATCGGAGTACGTCACAAGCAGACCGATGAAGGTTTTAAATATTCGATCTGAAGCTGGGTTGAAGCCCTGGCGTTTCTCTTCTTCCTCGGCCCGGGCAACGGACCGCCAGTCAACCTGGAAGTCCGCGTGGTACGATTCGATCCTTGACTTGTTATCCGGATACGCGAGGTACACGACATTTGGCCAAGCGACGCCTCGCGTAATCAGCCTGTACTCGCAGGACGGCGCTGCGATCAGGTATGGCCCGTGACCGCCTGGCTTGACCTCACTCCGGACAGTCACGATCCGTCCCGCGAGCTCGGCCCTTCGCGACACCAGCTCACAAGTCGACAAAGGTGTACCCTGTGAGCCGGCCTGACCGTACAGCAACCCGAGTAAAACACCCATAATAGCTAGTCTCATCATTTGCATTTGCTCCGGATTAGGTCAGAATTCGTTTGACTCACGGCCGCGTCCTTGCCATCCGGCGTAATTTTCGAAGCCCCTTCGCCGTAAAGATCCCAGTAAGCGTGGCCCAATTCGTGCAAGATCGTTACCGCCCAGTCGTATGCGGTGCCGGACACGAACGAAGCGCCCTGCGAAGTGTTGTTAACCCGGATTACAACGCTGGAACTGACCAACATAGTGGCTGCGCCGTCGCCAGCCGGTTCAGGCTGTCGTACGTATAGTTCACTGTCTCGCCCACCACTCCATCCGTCGATTGCGAAGTGCGCCCGTTGTTCTGCCCCGCCGTATAGCTGTAGCCCATATCCACGACTGCGGTGTTCGAGGGCGATTGCCGCGTCGTCAGGTGCCCCACTTGCAGCATCGCCGCGTCATACGTCTTGATTCCCATTTAATCGGCGGATCAGTCGCCATAGAGCCACACCGGGAAACGCTTGCGGGGAAGTGACTCTTTGCGCGCCACTGCGAGAATACAGTCGTCTCGCAGTGCTGTCGGCAGCTTCAGCTTCTGCAGCACCGGCTCGACCCATTCCGGACACGGCAGCGCCGTTTCGCCATATGGCGCCGTTTCAATCGACAACGGCGCAAATCCGGCGTCCGACAGTAGCAGCCGGATCTCATCCGGCGTATATTCGCGGGAGTGGCCCGGTTCGGGTTCGCCGCCGGGTTTGGCGCGCGTGTACCGCCGGAACGACGCCGGATGCGCACCCTTCAGGCATTGCGAGATGGCCCGGAGGGAGGCGATATTCGGCGTGGTCAGCACTAACACTCCTTCGTTCCTCAGGACACGGTGGACCTCAGTCATCATGTGCATCGGATCGCGCTCGAGGTGCTCAAGCAGTTCGCAGCAGAGAACCGTCGAGAAATATCTGTCGGGATATGGAAACCGGTCGGTCTCCGCGTTGAACAGGTCGACAAGGCACTCGAACTCCTCGCCGTCGCGGGACACGACCAACTGTTGAACGGCGTCACCCCGCTGCTGCCCCAGATATGCGCCTCTCACCTGCCCGTAGCCAAGGAGGTGCCGCAGCGCGGGTGTGATCTGCATGTAACACCCGAGTTCCAGAACCCGCTCGTCTTTGCGCCCGGCCGGCACGAGTTGAAGCGTTCGGGCGAGGCGATGCCGGTGCGTACGGAAATAGTCCTCACCTGGTGATGAAGGCGTTGTCCAGCGGCGGATGGATGCTTCCGCCGCTTCCAGGCCAAGAGGCCGAGTAACTGCCAGCGCGGCGGCGCCTGTAGGCCCGAATGCAGAACTGTCGGCGGATTCACGGAGGAACGCCGCGTACATCTCCGCGACGCGCGGCCAGGAGCAGTGCTCCCGCACCCACTCCTGTGCCCGACGCCCGATTTCCTCGATTCGCTCGGGCGCCTCAAGGAGCCATTCGAGCATGCCGGCGAGCGTCATCACCTCGAATTCGTCCGGCGGGATATGGACGCAGATATTGTCAGGTAATTCGCTGGACGCCCCGGTGTCGGAAACCACTACCGTTTTGCCCAGTCCGAAGGCGCGCATCATCGTGCCAGAAGTTTCCCCGAAAGTGGGTCGTCGCAGATTTAGTACGATGTCGCACGCGGCCAGGCACCGGTCGTACTCCTCAAGCGTTTGATAGCCGAGCACGCGCACCTGCCGTTCCAGTCCCGAGCGCTCGATCCACTGCTCGACGGGCACCTCAGGATGCGGCTGCCCCGCGATCAGCAGATGCACGTCCGGATGCGTTGAGATGACGCTCCGGAACGCTCGGAAGCACTCGGATTCCCGCTTGTCGGGCCGGTGATACCCGAACAGTCCGATCAGCGGAGCCGCCGGCGGAATCTTCAGGGCGGCACGCGTCGCCGCCGCATCGAGGCGGAGCACCGACGAGCCGTGCGGGATCACCGCGATCGGCCCCGTGAACCCTTTTTGCCGCACGATTCGTTCCGCATACACGCTGTGCACGATGCATTGCCGGCTATTGTCTAAAAGCCGCCGCAGCATGGTGAAGGTCCGCGGCTGCGGAACGTCGAACAGAGTGCCCCGCTCGGGATCATTCAGATCCTGCCCGAAGATTTCATACATCACCTCGCGCACATAGGCGCGTTCGCCAGCGCCATTCAAGAGCGACCCGCGGATGAGGTCGTGCAGGTTCGGCTCGTGAAGCACCGTTATACCGGGTCTTTCGAGCGCGCGCTGATAAATCGCCGCGTGGTAAGGGTTGTTGCCCACCTGGTAGACAACCGCGTCGAAGCCTTTCAAACTCGCCCCGCGGGGATTCTCGATGACGCGCAGGTGGACGAGTTTCTGCAGTTCTGCGCTGAGCTCGGAGGCGTATTCGGCGCTCCCCGTCCTCGCTGGAGGAAGGGGGGTAAGCATGGCCACACGGAGCAGGGCGCTCATGCAATGTCGCCCAGCGCTCCCGCCGGCTTGCGCGCCAGCAGGGCATAGCGGCGCGGCCCGTAGAGCCGCGCGTTCAATTGCTGAATGAACTCCAGCTCTTCGAAGGGCAGCCGCTCTTCGGCGGAATACGGCTGAAGGCCATGACGGCTCACAACCTTCAATCCAAAGTACTGAAGAAAGAACTCGGCCGTCTGCATGGGCCAAGGCCGGGTCGCGCCGGGATCGGTCCACAGCTCTTCGGCGGCAGTGACCAGGCTGGCCGGATTTACCGCTTCGAACAGCAGCACGCCCTGCGGCTTGAGCACCCGAACCGCCTGCCGCAAAAGCCGGGCGACACAAACCGGCGAATATCGGTCCGCCACCTCCATCGCGCTCACGACGCTATAGGCGCAATCACGGGCGCTCTCTAGGTGCGCCAGAGGATTGCCCGCGATTACGTTCAATCCCCGCTGTCTGCAGTACGCGGCGGCTGCGGCATTGTCCTCGATCCCGATGACATCGCGGCCTCTCGCCGCAGCCACGTCCAGCCAGAGTCCCTGCTCGCAGTGAATGTCGAGCCATGGCCCGTCGGGAATCGGCGGCGCAAGGCCGTCAATGTGGGTGGCATAATCGTGCAACTCTGCCCGGCGTTCCTCCCCAGGGCCGGATCGCTCCTTTCGCCAGGTGAACAGCAGGTGGTCGAATCCAGAGTCGTAGGCTGTAAACTGCGCTGCTGAGGTTCCCACCGAAGCGGCTCCCCGAACCCGCAGCTCCGCTCGGAGTTCGGCGATTTCAGTGTGCAGCCTCTGCAGCGCCGCGTACTGCCTATCCATGACCGCGCACAGACTCTCACCCATTTCCACCGTGGCGTCGTGGAACGCGTGAACCTGGGGCGTGTACCAGAAAAGCATCTGGCGGACGATGCGGACCAGGACGCCTCCAACTCGCGCCCGCGCCGTATTCGGACTGGCGGGCATCCGGCCGACGTTGTGCCGGATGGAGCACAACTGCTCGTACGAGTGTTCAAGCCTGTTGATCTCCTCCCGCAGTGGCAACAGGGCTGCAGTCTCGTCGGTGGACGCCCTCCCCGAACCGTCCGGAAGAATGCGGCTCCGAACCTCGCGGACAACCTCGCGGAGATGGATCTGCACGTTCAATGGTCGTTTATGTTAACTAAAGTACATTCCCTATTCAACCGGGCATCTCAGATTTTTGTGAAGCCTTCGGCAAGCGGCCACCGCAGATTGACGAAATATCCTCCGCTGTGTAATTATTCATTTAGATGAATAAAAATACAAAATGCACCCGTCGATGACTCCAGCCATTCTCAAAACCAGCGGATCTGATCTGCTTCGCGATCTCGACCTGACCGATGATGAGCTGATCTACCTGCTGGATCTCGCGTCCGATGTAAAGCGGACCCCCGCGAACTACGCGAACGCCCTGGCCGGCAAGTCGATCGCGCTGCTCTTCGAAAAGCCGTCGCTGCGCACCCGGCTGACGTTTGATCTGGCCATCAAGCAGGTGGGCGGGGACTCGGTCTTTACAGATGGTCCCATTGGCGGGCGCGAACCGCTCAAGGATGTCGCGCGCAATCTCGATCGCTGGGTAAACGGCATCGTGGCGCGCGTGTTTTCGCAGGATACCGCCGAGGAACTGGCCCGCTGGTCGTCGGCTCCGGTAATCAATGCGCTCAGCGACCTTTATCATCCCTGCCAGGCGCTGGCCGATGCGCAAACCATCCGCGAGAGGTTCGGTGAGATGAAGGGGCTCAAGCTGACGTTTATCGGCGACGGCAACAACGTGGCGCATTCGCTGATGATCACGGCCATCCGGTTGGGCATGGATTTCGTTCTCGGCTGCCCGCAAGGATATTTGCCGAATCCCGAAATCGTGGCGCAGGCCGAGGGATTGGCCGCGCTCTCGGGCGCATCTCTGCTGATCACGCATGATGTGGCCAAGGCACTCGAAGGAGCGCATGCCGTCTATACGGACGTGTGGACCAGCATGGGACAGGAACGCGAAACGGCGCGGCGCAAGAAAGCATTCCACCCGTTCCAGGTAAATGACGAACTGTTCGCGCAGGCGCGGCCCGATGCGGTGTTCATGCACTGCCTGCCGGCGCGGCGCGGCGAAGAGGTTACCGACAGCATCATGGAATCGGAGCGCTCGGTGGTGTTCGATCAGGCCGAGAACCGCCTGCACGCGCAGAAGGCGCTGCTGCTCATGATGCTAGCCTAAAAACTTATGAACAAGCCAAAGAAAGTGGCGCTCGCCTATTCGGGCGGGCTGGATACCTCTGTCATCATTCCATGGCTGAAAGAGAACTACGGCTGCGAGGTGGTGGCCGTCTGCGGCGATATAGGCCAAGGGGATGACGAACTGGCCGGCCTGGAGGAGAAGGCGCGCAAAACGGGAGCTTCGGAAGTCCACATCGAAGACATGCGCGAGGAGTTTGTCAGCCAATACCTGTGGAAGCTGGTACGCTCGGGCGGAGTTTACGAGCACAAGTATCTGCTGGGCACGTCGATTGCGCGGCCGCTGCTGGCGAAGAAGCAGGTTGAGGTGGCACTCAAAACCGGCTGCGACGGCCTGGCGCACGGCTGTACCGGAAAAGGCAACGACCAGGTGCGCTTCGAGCTCACCTACAAAGCCCTGGCGCCGCATCTCGCGGTGATTGCACCCTGGCGCGAATGGACCATTGTCAGCCGCGAAGATGCCATCGAATACGCCCGCCGGCACAACGTTCCTATTTCGGCCTCCACCACGAAGATCTATTCGCGCGACCGCAACATCTGGCACATTTCGCACGAAGGCGGTGCCCTGGAAGACCCGGCCAACGCCGCCCCGGATGATATCTGGATGCTCACCAGCAGCCCGGCGGAGGCGCCTGACAAACCGGGCGAAGTCTCCATCGGGTTTCACAAAGGCGTGCCGGTCTCCGTGGATGGAAAGAGCATGAAAGCCTTCGAACTCGTAGAAGCGCTCAATGCCATTGGCGGCGCGCATGGCATCGGGCGTATCGACCTGGTGGAGAACCGCTTCGTAGGGATGAAGTCCCGCGGCTGCTACGAAACGCCTGGGGGCACGCTCATTATGTTCGCCGTGCGCGAACTGGAAGCGCTGGCGCTCGATAAGAACACGCTGCACTACAAGCAGAAACTGGCGCTCGATTACGCCGAGATGGTCTATAACGGGCTGTGGTTCACGCCCCTGCGCGAGGCGTTGGACGCGTTCTTTGAGAAAGTAAGCGAGAGCGTGACCGGCGAAGTCCGGCTGCGCCTCTATAAGGGCAACATCGAACCGGTCAGCCGCAAGTCGCCGCACTCGCTCTATTCGCTGGATATCGCCAGTTTCACCATGGGCGCCAGCTACGATCAGAAGGACGCGCTGGGCTTCATCAACCTGGTTGGCTTGCCGATTAAGGTGCGGGCTGCCATTGCCGGTCAATCGAAATGAAGCTTTGGGGAGGCCGGTTCGCCGCGGGTCCGTCGGAGGTCTTTGAGCGCTTCTCCGGCTCGCTGGATTTCGACCGCCGCCTGCTCGAAGCCGATATCCGCGGCTCGCAGGCCTTCGCCCGTGCTCTGGAACGGGCCGGGATTCTCACATCCGAAGAGTGCGGGCGGATCGTCGAGGCCTTCAACGAAATCCGCGCCGAGTCCGCCGATACGAGTTTCTTCGAAGGCGCCACCGATGAAGATGTGCACACGCTGGTTATTCGCAAGTTGAAGGAGCGTGCCGGGGCGGTCGCCGATAAGATCCATACCGGACGCAGCCGCAACGAGCAGGTGTCGCTCGATACGCGGCTGTGGCTTCGCGAAGAGTGTAAACGGATCCGCACTTTGCTGGCCGGCGCGATGGAAGGATTGCTGCGGCTCGCCGAAGCGTATCCCAGCGCCGTCATTCCCGGCTATACGCATCTGCGCCGGGCACAGGCGGTTCTCTGGCCGCACTACCTGCTGGCGTATTTCGAGATGTTTGCGCGCGACCGGCAGCGATTCGGGGAAGCGCACGATCACGCCAACCTGCTGCCGCTCGGCTCGGGCGCGCTGGCCGGGAGCGGCTTCGCCCTGGATCGTGAAGCGATGGCGCGCGACCTGGGCTTTGCGGGCATCACCGCCAACAGCATGGATGTTTCCGGCGACCGCGATTTCGCCCTGGATTTCCTGTATGCCGCCAGCGTCACGATGATTCATCTCAGCCGCCTGGCCGAGGATTGGATTCTGTATTCGAGCGAGGAGTTCGGCTGGATGGAACTGGGCGATGGCGTTACCAGCGGTTCCAGCCTGATGCCGCAGAAGAAGAATCCGGACTCGCTCGAATTGATCCGCGGCAAGAGCGGACGCGTACTGGGGAGCCTCACCTCGCTGATGGTCACGATGAAGGGCTTGCCCATGACATACAACCGCGATATGCAAGAGGACAAGGTGCCGCTGTTCGAAGCGGCCGACGAGGTGAGCGCTTCGCTCGAAATGATCCGCGTAGTGATCGATTCGGTAAAGCTGAACCCGGCGCGTCCGCTGGCGGCCGCGGAAGAAAGCTGGGTCGTAGCGACCGATCTTGCCGAAGCACTGGCGCGGGCCGGAACGCCGTTTCACCAGGCGCACCAGATCGTGGGGCGGTTCGTGCTGGAAAGTGTCACGCGGGGTAAGAAGCCGGCGGATTGGTCGGCCGCTGAGATGCAGCAGTTCGACGCCCGGTTTACCGGTGATCTGGCCGCGCTGCTCGATCCACGGGAAGGGATGAGATCGCGCGAGATTCCGGGCGGCACTGGGCCCGAAACCGTGCGGTCCGCATTGGCCGCGGCGCGGCGGCGGCTGGAGCAGATGCAATGAGCAAAAGTTATCGTCAGGGACAAATTCTCAAACTGATTCGCAGCAAGCGCATTTCGACCCAGGATGAACTGGCCGAAGAACTGCGTAACCAGGGCATTTCAGCCACGCAGGTAACGCTTTCGCGGGATATCCGCGACCTGCGCCTGGTGAAGACGCGCGAGGGCTACCAGGAAATGGCGCCCGAAGAGAAGGGCCCGGAGTTTCCGCTGCTGGCGGCCGAGTTCGTGCTGGATGTGCGGGTCGCGCAGAATCAGGTTGTGCTCAAGACCGCGCCCGGCCACGCGAACTCGGTGGCGGTGGCGTTGGATCACGAGGAATGGCCGGAGGTGGTGGGCACGTTGGCGGGCGACGATACGATTCTGGTGATTGCCCCGGATAACGCGACTGCCGAGCTGGTGCAGGAAAAACTGATGTCGATCCTGGAGGAGAGTTGAAATCTCTCAGCGGCGGCGATAAGATGACGCGCGTATGCGGGCGTTTCCCTTTGTGATCTTTTTCCTGGCGGCGGGCACGCTGCCTGCTCAGCACGGCTACACGTTAGCGGATATCGAAGCAGGCGGCAGGCTGTACCGCATGACCTGCTCGGTATGCCATGGTCCCGACGGCGATTTCATCCCCGGCATCGACTTCGGTCACGGCAGGTTCCGCCGCGCTACCGACGACGAAAGCATCGAGAGCATCATTATCAAGGGGATTCCGAACACCGGCATGCCCTCGAATGATGTGACCGAGCAGCAGGCGGAACAGATTGTCGCGTATTTGCGCTCGCTGCCCGCCGCCGGCAAGGCGATGACCTCGGGCGGCAACGCCGCGCGTGGCAAGGCGGTCTTTGAAGGTAAGGGCGGCTGTCGTAATTGCCATCGCGTGAAAGGTGTCGGCTCCCGCATGGCGCCCGATCTGACGGACATCGGCGTGCTGCGCCGCGTCGCGGAGCTGGAGCAATCGATTGTCGACCCGGATGCCGAGATCCTGCCTGAAAACCGCTTCGTCAAGGTGGTAACCAAGGACGGCACGGAGGTCACCGGGAGGCTGCTCAATATTGACACCCTCACTTTGCAAATGATGGATTCCCAGGAGAAGCTGCGATTCTTTGAGAAGGCCAATCTGCGCGAGTATTCGCTGGTGAAGAAGTCGCCGATGCCTTCGTTTAAAGGCAGGCTGACGGCGGAAGAACTGGCCGACCTGGTGAGTTACCTGGTTTCGTTGAAAGGGATTTGAAACATGACAGCGCGCATCTGGTTATTCCTCGCGGTTGCCGGTTCCCTGCCGGCGCAAGTTTCCTTCGATCGGATTCTCAACGCGAATCGCGAACCGCAGAACTGGCTGACCTATTCCGGCACTACACTTAGCCAGCGGCACAGCCTGCTCACGCAGATCACTCCGGAAAACGTGAAGAACCTGGAGCTGCAATGGGTCTTACAGTCGCGGTCGCTGGAAAAGTACGAAGCGACGTCGATCGTGGCCGATGGCATACTCTATACGGTGCAAGCGCCGAACGACGTGATGGCGCTCGACGCGGCCACGGGCCGGGTTTACTGGACCTACTCGTACACGCCGGAAAAAGACGCGCGCCCATGCTGCGGGCGTATCAATCGGGGCGTCGCCATTTTGGGCGACACGCTGTTCATGGGGACGATCGATGCCCACCTGGTAGCCATCGATGCGCGCAACGGCAAGCTCATTTGGAATACCCAAGTCGCGCGCGCTGGGTCCGGCTATGCCTTGACTCATGCACCGCTCGTGATCAAGGACAAGGTGATTGTGGGCACGGCCGGCGGAGAGTTTGGTATCCGCGGCTTTATCGCTGCTTATGATGCGAAGACCGGCAAGGAGCTCTGGCGGTTCCACAACATTCCCGAGCCGGGTGAGCCGGGCCACGAGACTTGGGCGGGCGACTCGTGGAAGACCGGCGGAGGTTCAGTCTGGGTGACGGGTTCGTATGACCCGGATTTGAATCTGACGTATTGGGGAATCGGCAACCCCGGCCCGGACTGGAATGGGGATAACCGCAAAGGAGACAACCTCTACACCGATTCCGTGGTCGCCCTGGATGCCGATACTGGAAAACTGAAATGGCACTTCCAGTTCTCGCCGCACGATGAATTCGATTACGACTCCGTGCAAATCCCCGTGCTCGTCGATATGGAGTGGCAGGGGCGCACGCGGAAAGTGATGCTGTGGGCGAATCGCAACGGGTATTTCTACGTGCTCGACCGGAGTGACGGCCGCTTCCTGCTCGGCAAGCCGTTCGTCAAAGTGACCTGGGCCACCGGATTGGATGAAGCAGGCCGCCCGATGAAAGCCCCGACAGCCGCGACCACCGCGGATGGCGTGCTCATTTACCCCGGCAACCAGGGCGGGACCAACTGGTACAACTCTTCGTACAGCCCGCGGACCGGTCTGTTTTACATTCCGAGCTGGGTGGAGTACAACACGGTATATTTTAAAATCCCGGCCGAATATAACGAAGGCCGGAATTTCGGCGGCGGCGTGCTGCGCCCCAATGTCGGACAGCGGCGGCCGACGATGAACCGTCTGGAAGAGAACGAAGGCTATGGAGCGGTGCGCGCCGTGGATCCGAAGACCGGACAGATGAAGTGGGAATTCAAGATGTCGGATGTCACCGATGCCGGGGTGCTGACGACCGCCTCCGACGTTCTGTTCACGGGCGGCCGCGAGGGATACTTCTTCGCCATCGACGCGCGCAACGGGCAACTGCTCTGGAAGGCGACAGTTGGCGGCCAAGTGCAATCCGGGCCCATGACCTATTCCGTGAATGGCAGGCAGTACGTAGCGGTGGCGGCGGGAAACTCTCTGTTCAGCTTCGCGTTGCGCCAGTAACGAATACGGGCGGAGCGGTTTTCCACATGCGTTTGGCTGCCGCCGAACAACCTACGCGCTGAAAAACCGCTCCCGAGGAGCGGGCCTCCTCCGCTCCTCCCCGGAAAAGGGCGTCTGCCCACCTGGCAACGTGGCCGGCGCCCTTCTCCATCTGCCCACATTATTCCAGCGAGGTTGGAGGCTTGCCGCCTCAAATCACCGCAACACCTTCGCAGCACAGGGTAAAAAATATTCCGAAAACGCGTGACCGACAAATTACGGCAGCACCACGATGGGCGCCCGCCAGAAGGCGAACTTCTGTGCAGTGGGGTCGAGGACGCTCACCTGGCAGGTGTAGCGTCCCGGCTCCAGCTTGGCTAAAGGCACACTGAACTTAACCGGCAACGCCTTGGTCTTGGGATTCAAGCCTTCCGCCACTAACAGCGGGTCGGTCTCGAATGTCTTCGCTTTGCCGCGGAAGAAGCTGACGCGCGCCATCACCGGCTGCGCCGTCTCCGCCGAAGGTTCGTAGGCCTCCAGGTAGACGAACAGATTCTGATCCTTGCGGAACACACGGGTCACGCTGGGAATGAGCTTTTGGTTGTCCTGGATCAGTGGATGCTCCGCCAGAAGTTTCTTGTCACGCTCGGCCGAAGCGACGGCGGCATCCAGCCGCTCACGCTGGTTGCTGAGCACCACGGAGCTGATGGGAAGATATTTCTGCTCGGCGGTCAGGTCCGGAATCACGAGCTTTGTTTCGAAGGTTCCGATCTTACCGGTTTCATTTTCGCGGGTCAAGAACTTCGTAGTGTAGGTACCGGGCGGCAGCGTGAAACCGGTATCGTAGGCCAACGTAGTCTTCGCGAGTTGCTGCGCGGTTTCTCCCTTCAACTTCACCTGAATGTTGTCGCGGACGTTGGCCACTACCACGCCCTTCGCGTCCTTCACCTGGCCGATGAAGTCGAGGCGTGTGCTCTCTGCGCCGCCGTGGCGCGCCAGCTCGATCTCCGAGCCAGGGATCTTCACCGCCAAGGGGACGAAGTAGCGGTCGCGCGCGAGCCGGAAATAGTCGACCTCCAGGGCCAGATCGATATCAGTGATCGGGTCGCCCAGCGCCACGGCCTCGGCGAGCTGGCGCTCTTTGTCGCTTTCAGTGAATTTGTTGAATTGCTTGCCCGCGTAGTAGCCCTGGCGGTAATCGAGTTTTGCCATACGCGAGGAGACGGCGGGATCTTTCACCGAAATTCTGATACGGCGGAACCGCCCGTCCAGCGCTTCGTTGGAAGAATAATAGCCGATGATGTAGTAGCTCGAAATGTCTTTTTGCGCCTGGACGATGCCAGCGGAAAGGTCGTTATTGTCGAGCAGTGCCTTGCCTCCAGTGTCGGCCGCCAGCGCGTAGAGCGTCTCCTGCTGGCCTTGGAATCTGCTGGTGGACGCGTGCGCGGAACTGCCGGAATACATTCCCTGCCCCCCTGGGGAGCCTTTCGAGGCATCGCCGAGCGGCGCCTGCGCCACCAAGCCGCGCGCATCGATCGGATAGAAGGAGACGTTGGCCCGAATGGCGGCGTTCACCGTAGCCTGCAATTGCGCCTGATTATCGACGCCGTTACGCGTCATCCCACTGGCAAAGTAGACCAGCGCCTTCTTCTCATTCAGAGCACCCAGCATTTTGGCCGCGGTTTCCAGCGCCGAGAGCTGCCGGTCGGTATTGAAGATGTTGAATTCGGAATCATCCTGCTGGAACGCGTCGCCCGCGTCGCTGCTGCTGTCATCCGAAACACTCTCTTCGAGGCCCTGGCCTTCCCCTACGACCAGTTTCCGGATCTGCTTCTCAAGCTGATCGCGGTCGCCCGTGAAGTCCTGGACTACTTTGACGTCACTCGAGAACGTCATGATGGCCACCAGGTCCGAAGGAGTCATCTGGGTTTTGAGGAACTTCACCGCGGCATTTTGAGCGCGGATTTGATCCTGAATCGGCATGGAGGTCATGTCGAAGAACAGAACCATTAGGCGGCGATCCCGATATTTGATTTCGCCGGGTTTCCCGGCGGCGATCTGATTGATTGTCACCGGCGGGAGATTGGACTCGGGCTCTTTTGCAGGAAGCGGCGCGGAGGGAGACGGTGCGGCGTTTTCTTCGAGGCGCTGGTATTCGAACACGGCGATCTTCTGGGGTCTGCCGTCTTCGGTGATGACGAAATCCGAAGCCTTCAGGCCTTCGACAGGACTGCCGTCCTTCGCCTTGACGAGGACGTCTTCCACAACAAGCTGCGTGGTGGTCCCGAAGCGCGCCGGCTGTTGGGCGGATGCCATTAACACGAAGAAGAGGAGTGTGGAACCAATCTGCCGCATCAGAATCTGAACCTCAGCATGGCTTGCAGGCTGCGCATCGCCTGCGCGCTGGTTGGAAGTCCGAACTGCGCGCTGCCCACCGTAGTATTCCAGGCGGTGAAGGAGACGTGATTCAGCGCGTTGGTGGAATCCACCCGCAGATCGAAGCTGCGCCGTTCTCCCACGCGGAACACGCGCCCGGCGGAAGCATTCAGGGAGAACTGCATCGGCCCCGTGATGATGTTGCGCCCCGCGCCGCCCCAAGCACCCGGCGCCGGAGATGTGAACGCGGCGGGGTTGAGGTAGAAGCCGGCCGGCGCCTCAGAAACCGGCAGACCCGTTACATCGGCGCGGACCGTTCCCGTAATGCCGGTCCCCGTCGCAACGCGGTCGAGCACGACCGGCGTCAACGGCAGGCCACTGCTTACGACAATCGCTGTGGTGAAGGTCCAATCCTTCGCCAACGCCCCTTTCCAGCCGCTCAACAGGGCTCCGCCCCGCGCTCCCTGGCCGGTGCTGTATTGGAGATTCATGTTCAACACGTGCGTGCGGTTGAAGCTCGAGAGCGAGCGTTCGGCGGCCAAGTCGAGCCAGTTTTGTGCATACGAAGCCGATGTGGCTCCGGGCCTCCCGCCAAGCCCCTGCGAATCGTCGATCGCTTTCGAGAACGTGTAAATCAAGTTGCCCGCAAGGCCCGTACGAAAACGGCGCTGCAACTGAACTATAGCGGCGTGGTAAGTGGAACTACCGTTCGAGGTCTCGTAGACGTAGCCAGCCGGGTACGGGCTCTTGTCCGCTCCGGGCGCAACGGTGTTCGGCAGGAACTGCTGCACCTGATGTACGCCCCGGTTGCCGTTGTAGGTGACGGTGGCGACGAGCGAAGCCGGCAGATTGTGCTGCAACGAGAGCTGCCAGTAATGAACGTAGCCAATCCGGAAATTGGGATCGAGCGCGAAGGTTTGCGCCGTCGCGGTAATGGCCGGCACCAGGAACGCATCGGCCAGCATGTAGGGGTTCGACAACGGGTTTTGCTGCGTCACGCTGACCGAGAGCGGCGCCTGCTGCGCCATCTGCGCTGCCAGCGGTTGATAGACGGAAGTGTTGTAGTAAATGCCGTACCCGCCGCGAACCACTGTGGAGTCCTTTTCAAACGGCCTCCAGGCGAAGCCGATGCGCGGCTGGAACTCGCGATAGCTGGGGCGGACGAGCGAATTGGGATAGCCCGCCTGACTGGCAGGCGTACAACCGGCGGCATTGATGCCGCAGACGGGGGAAACCGAGGTGAAGTTCGGACCGATGCTCAGGTTCACGAGGCGGTTGTACAATTCGGTGACCGGCGCCTGAAAATCCCAGCGTAAACCCAGGTTCAGCGAGAGCCTCGAACTGAGCCGCCAGTCGTCGCTAACGAAAGCATCCAACCAGGACGTCCGGAAATACTTGTCCGCGTTGCCATAGGCAATGGAACTGGTATTCGGATAACCCAGCAGGAAATCGGCAAAATCGAAACCGGTGAAACCGCTGGTGAATGCAAAGCTGCCGCGCGGATTCTGTTGCGCCAGCTGGTTGAAATCCAGGCGGCGGAGATCGCCGCCGAAGATGAAATTGTGCTTCCCACGAACCCAAAGCAGGTTTTCGCCGACTTGGTTGGTCGTATTGTGGCTGAGCGCAAAGTTGCCGTCGGCGAGCCCGGCAAAACCACTCGAAAACGAAAGCGCAGGCGGCCCCCAGAACCGCGCATCCTGGTCGGTTCCGGCGATGCCCGCATCGGCGGAGATGTTCGCCAGGTTCGCAAAATAGGGAGTGGTCCGGACTGCCTGACGGCTGAAGTTGTAGCGCAAATTGCTAATCAGGCGCGTGGTGAAGTGGTAGGTGTAGTTCACACCGGTGTTGATGCCGGTCACGCCGGTCGTGTCGGTAAAACCAAACAAATTGGGGCTCGTCGTATCGCTCTTTTGCCAGGCAAACTGGCCGGACACCTGATTTTTGGAATTGATGGTGTGACTCACTCGCGCGTTCACATTGCTTTGATTGCCGATTCCGACCAACGGGATCTGGTAGTTGTAGCGCGTGCTGCCGGTGAAGTTCGGCAGCGGATAGAAATTCAACAAGGCATGGGCCTGGGGACTAATCCGGTCCTGCGGAATGAGATTCCCGGCGAAGGGCGCGCCCGAGAGCGGATCGATGAGCGTCACAGGAAACCCGGTGCGCGCGTTCAGGGCCTGCGAAAAATCTCCGGCGCGCTCGGCGGCGGTTGGCACCAGGGTCGTGACGGTGCTGCCGTTGCGATTGCGGGCGAGTTGGTAGTTGATGACGAAGGTGGTCTTCTGGCCGCTAAGAAGGTGAGGAATCTTGAGAGGTCCGCCGAAGCTGCCGGTGGAACGGAAATGCGCGAAGGCGGGCTTAGGCGTGTCCTGGCCGGTGAGGGAGAACGGGCGGGCATCTAAAGCCGAGTTGTCGAGAATGAATGCGACATTTCCGTTGTAGCGTTGGCGCGCGTTGCGACGGCCATTCCCAAAGGCATTGGGATCGCGTCCACGCGGACCGCCGCGGCCGCCAAAACCTCCGCGGCCGCCCGGTCCGAAGCCGCCCCGTGGCCCGCGGGCGCCGGGGAAACCACCGGCGAACGCCCCACCGGGACCACCTCCGGGACCTCCGCCACCCCTCGGTCCTGCAGGTCCGGCGGGGCCGGCAGACGGGTTGGGTCCGCCGGGCGGCTCCACGCCTGGTAACCCGGGCCCTCCTGGTCCCACCGTAAGACCTCCGAAACCAAACCGCCCGAAGGAAAACCAGTCATTCTGCTGCGGCAAGTCCAGGCCGCTGCTGACGCTGCCGTTTACCACCAGTGAGTCGGCTGCGCTTTGGTTTAACTCGCCGGAGGCAAGTTCATTCGCCAGCCCGCCGGGCAATCCATCAACGGCAACGGACCCATTCGCAGCGGCATTCACATCGAGGCGCTGAAAACCGTTTGGCGCGGATGCTGCTTGTGCCGCCGGCCGTCCCGGAAAATTCGGACGATTCGCGAACCGCCCGCCCACCGTGGGAACTGCGGGCGCCGCAGCAGTAGGCGCCGGCCCCTGCCGCAGCGCGCTCAAGGGCAGCACCTTCAATTCCCAATCGGGGCTGGGCGCGCTCGGCGCAATACCCACTTCGCGCGACAGCTTTTCAAACCCGAACATTTCTACTTGAATGGTCCACACGCCATCCGGCAAATCCGCGAACGAGTACGCTCCCCGATCGTCCGTGGTGGTGGTGAGTTTTTTCTCGCCTTGCGTTGCGGTGACGGTCGCGCCGGGCACCGCCAGTCCCGCGGACTTTACGGCGCCATGATGTTCCGAGGCCAGGGAGCCGCGGAGCAGTATGACAATCCACACGCAGAAAAGAGCAATACGATACGAGGCCATTACCTGTTTAGGCGGGTGATCCAGCCGCTTCGTTACGCAAGCGAGGGCCGCATATTCGAGAATTGCAGCTGAAAAACAATGAAACTTTTCGGAACTAATCCGGAATCACAGGCTTGCTGCGCGCGGGCTTTGGTATGTTTGTGGACGTGATCACTGGTTTCGCGCTGTTTCTTACCGCAGCCGCGGCGGCTGCGGCGCGCGCGCCGGAACAAGGCATTTCGGAGGCCCTCGCGAGCGAACGTCACAATAATATTCGAGCCCTTCGTTACGATCTGACCTTCCGCATACCCCAAAACAAGACGGAGCACGTGCAAGGCAACGCGGTCATCCAATTCCAGTTGCGAGTTCCCAGTGCGATCGTGCTCGATTTCGATCAGCCGCGGGATCACGTACGGAGTGTGCGCGCCGGAGAGCGCAGCCTCGACTTCGAAATGACCGCCGGCCATCTGGTAATTCCCGCTTCCGCCGTGCGAGCCGGCGAGAATCGTATCGCGATCGGATTCACGGCAGGCGACGAAGCGCTCAATCGGAACGATGAGTTTTTGTATACGCTGTTTGTGCCGGCGCGAGCGCACCGGGCGTTCCCCTGCTTCGATCAGCCGGATCTCAAGGCGCGGTATACGCTCTCGCTCGAGATACCCGCAGCCTGGCAGGCGGTAGCGAATGGCGCGGAAACAGGACCAGCCGAGGCGCTCTCCTCCGAACGCAGGTGGATTCATTTTGCAGAAACGCCGCCTCTTTCCACCTATCTGTTCGGTTTCGCGGCGGGAAGATTCCACGTAGTCCGCGCAGAACGCAACGGGCGCACCTTTCGCATGTTCCACCGCGAGACGGATGCCGGCAAGGTGGCTCGCAACCAGGAAGCAATCTTCGATTTGCACGCCCGCGCGTTGGCCTGGCTCGAAGAGTATACCGGCATCCCATACCCTTGGGGCAAGTTCGATTTTGTACTTTTGCCCGCTTTTCAGTTCGGCGGCATGGAACATGCCGGAGCCATTCTGTACAACGCTTCGGGGCTGCTGCTCGATCCTTCCGCCACGCAGAATCAGGTGCTCCAGCGCGCCAGCACCATTGCGCACGAAACGGCGCACATGTGGTTCGGCGACCTGGTGACCATGCGCTGGTTCAACGACGTCTGGATGAAAGAGACGCTGGCAAACTTCATGGCGGCCAAGATCGTGAATCCGTCATTTCCCGAAATCAATCACAATCTGCGCTTTCTGCTCGCGTACCACCCGGCGGCTTACGATGTGGACCGCACGGCCGGAACCAACGCCATCCGGCAGGAACTGGGAAATCTGGAAGAGGCCGGCTCGCTGTATGGGGCCATCATCTACCAGAAAGCTCCGATCGCGATGCGGCAACTCGAAGGCATGCTCGGCCAAGATTCGTTTCGCGAGGGTATGCGCGAATACCTCCGCAGGTACCAGTTCGGGAACGCGACGTGGCTCGATCTGGTGCGCATCCTGAACAGCAGCGGGCACAACGTTACGGCTTGGAGCCGCGCGTGGATCGAAACGCGAGGCCGTCCCGAGGTGAAAGTTTCCGGCGCGACGCTCGCCGAGCGCGATCCGTTGGCCCGCGGCGTTTTCTGGCCGGAACGTCTCAAAATCGCTATCGGCGAAGCCGGCGGTGTGGAACACCGGATGCTGGATCTCCAGCGGCCGACGATGCACCTCGCCTCTCCGGCAAAGCCGCCGCAGTATCTCATTCCTAACTCCGACGGCCTCGGCTACGGACTCTTCCTTCTTGACGAAAACACGCGCCGTTACCTTCTCGACCACATGGAGGAAATTGCCGATCCGCTGCTCCGCGGCAGCGCGTGGGTTGACCTGTGGGAGAACTTCCTGGAGGGGAACATCGCGCCAACCGCTCTCCTCGATCTTATCCTGCGCGCCGGGCCCAAGGAAACCGACGAACAGATTGTGCAGCGCGGGCTTGGGGACCTTCCGCCTGTCTTCTGGCGCTATCTGCCGGCGGAACAGCGCAGCGCCCGCGCCGCCGCGATCGAGCGGATGCTGCGGCAGGGCGTTCGGGAAGCCGGGACGCCGAGCGCGAAATCCGCGTACTTCACGGCGTTTCGTAATGTTGCGCTAACGCCAGATGGGCTCGCGTGGCTGGAGCGGATCTGGCGGAGAGAGGAAAAGATCGAAGGCTTGCCTTTCGCGGAAGAAGACGAGATCGCGATGGCGTTGGAGCTCGCCGTACGCGCGGTCCCCGGCTGGGAAGATATCCTGCGCACGCAGCGCGACCGCACGTTGAATCCGGATCGCCGGGCGCGCTTCGAATTTGTAATGCCCGCGCTTTCGGCCGATCCCGCGGTGCGCGCTCAGGCTTTCGCGCGTTTGCGCAGCGTGGAGAACCGCCGGCATGAGCCCTGGGTGCTGGAATCGCTCCGCTACCTGCATCACCCGCTGCGCCAGGAATCGGCGCGCGCCTTCCTTCGCCCCAGCCTGGAACTGCTGCCCGAAATCCGGCGCACCGGCGACATCTTCTTCCCGCAGCGTTGGATGGATGCTTCGCTTGGGGGACACAATTCCCGCGAGGCGGCGGCGATTGTGCGGGATTTCCTGGCGCGCAACCCGCAGCTCCCGCAACGGCTCCGCTGGGTGGTGCTGAGCGCGGCAGACGATCTGTTCCGCGCCAGCCGCTAACCGCCGGGTTACTCTGAACGTATGGCAACCGCCACTCCCACCAAAGAACTTCCCGCCAATGCCTACACGCCGCTTCCGCCCGGAACCGTGTACGAGCCAACCGTGCCGGCGTCCACGGTTTTGCCGGAACTGACCACACGATCGGTGGGCTGGGGGCTGTTTCTCTGTGTGATCTTCACCATCGCCTCTGCTTATTCGGGGCTGAAGGTCGGGCAGGTGATGGAGGCCGCGATACCGATCTCGATTCTGGCCATCGGGCTGGCGCGCATGTATCCGCGCCGCTCGAGTGTGTTGGAGAACGTCATCATCACCGGTATCGGGGGCCTGGCGGGGTCCATCGTGGCGGGCGCGATCTTTACGCTGCCCGCGCTTTACATTCTGAAGCTCGATCCGCACCCGGTGCAGACCATATTTATCTGTCTGGCGGGAGGGTGCCTGGGAGTATTCTTTCTCATTCCCCTGCGGCGGTATTTCGTGCGCGATATGCACGGCCGTCTGCCTTACCCCGAAGCGACAGCGATTACCGAAGTGCTGGTTACCGGGGAGAAGGGCGGCTCGCAGGCGAAATTGCTGCTGCAAGCCACCGCCATCGCCGGCGTCTACGATTTCTTTGTCACCACGTTCCATGTCTGGAAGGAGTTCGTGGATTTCCAGTTTGTGTCCGTGGTCAAAACGGTTTCGGACCGCGCCAAAGTGGTTTTCAATTTTGACGCCATCGCGTTTATCCTCGGGCTGGGCTATGTCATGGGCCTACGGAGCTCGCTGATTTTGTGCGCCGGCGGCGTCCTCTCCAACTTCGTTCTCGTGCCGCTGGTGTGGATGATCGGCTCGCACACAGACATATCGATATATCCGGGGACCACGCCGATCGCGCAGATGACGGCGGCGCAGATTTTTCGCGGTTATGTTCGTTTCGTTGGGGTCGGCGCGATCGCCACGGCCGGCATCTTCGGAATCCTGAAATCCATGCGGATCGTCGCCGGTTCGTTCGGTGTGGCGCTGCGCGCCTTTCATGGCGGCGAAGCGCATTCCGGGGAGCGCACCGACCGCGACATCTCCATAATGGCGATCCTTCTCGGCGTGATCGTGAGCGCGATCGCGATCAGCTTCTTTCTGGGGCAGCTCTCAAATTCGCTGGTGGTGGTGTTGATCGGGGTGGTGCTGGCGCTGGTGTTCTCTTTCTTCTTTACGTCGGTGGCCGCGAATGCCATCGCCACTACGGCGCGCAACCCGGTCTCCGGGATGACCATGCTGACGATCATCATTTCCTCGGTCGTGCTGCTGCGGTTTGGCGTCTCCGGCACGACGGGAATGTTCTTTGTTATGGCTCTGGCAGGCATGGTCTGCACCGCGCTCTCCGTGTCGGGGCAGACCATCACCGATCTGAAGACCGGATACTGGCTGGGCTCTACTCCGGCCGCGCAGGAGAAGGTGAAGTTCCTCGGAGTGGTGGCCGCTTCCATCGCCGTGGGATTGACGATCGTGCTGCTGGCCCAGGCGTTTCAATTCGGCGATGCGGCGCCGGGAGATACGCGCGTCGTGCTGCCTTCGCCGCAGGCCTCCATCATGAAGGCGCTGGTGGAAGGGTTTATGAGCCGCCAGCCAGTCGCCTACATCCTGTTCGGAGCGGGCGGCGCGATCGCGTTGATCATGGAAATGCTGGGAGTGCCCGCTCTGATTTTCGCGCTGGGCATGTACCTGCCGCTCGAGCTGAACAGCCCGGCCCTGGTGGGCGGATTCCTGTCGCATTTTCTCGGCAAACGGTCGGAACGGCTGGGAGGAGCGCGCGGCAGCTCGGTGCGCGAACGCGGGGTGATTATCGCTTCCGGGCTGATGGCGGGCGGAGCCCTGGGAGGCGTAATCGGTGCGGCCTTCCGCCTGATTCCGCGGTTCAGCGAAGACTGGATCCTCACCCCGTTCTACGCCAATGACATGATCTCGCAATCGATCTCGGCTCTTCTGTTCGTGGGTTTGTGTGCGTACCTCTGGTGGGGTTCCGTCCACTATCGCGGCGAGCCGGAAGCATGAGCGGGAATTTTTCGGAGTCGCTGGGGAACGCCATTCTCGGAATCGATACGCTCTGGGGCGGCGACGTCATGTGCGCCTCAGGCGTAGGACGTTTCATTGCGGATTCCTGGTTTTCCGATGAACCATTGCCGCAAGCCTACACGCATCCGCTGGCGGCCCGCGTACGCGCCAACGGAGTGTCGTCGAAGAATCCCGATCGCGAAGCGATCAACGCCTATGTGGCGGCCATTGATATTCGAGCGGCGATCGAAGCGGTGAAAGACGAAGGTTCCCGATCAGGCGGGCTGCGGGGCGAATACCTTGCGGGCCTCGCCAATTGCTTCGAGACCATGTGGGATCTCGCCATGGAAATGCTGGGTGAAGGCGCCGCCGTGCCGTACCAGCGCTGTGTGGAAGCTTCTACCGGCAGGCCGCCCGGTCCGTCCGATCCGGTTCGCAAGCGGGAGCGAATCGCCGAGTTGCTGGACCAGCCGGGCAGCACGGGGAAACTGCTCGACGCCGTCGACCGGTGGAGAAAGGCGCATCGCGTGCCGATGGCCTCAATCCGCACCTTGGGCGCCGCCGTCATCGCCTATTTCGACGAGCTGAGCGCGCGCCACGTCACGCCGTACCTCCCAGCGGAATTGCAGCACGTCCCGCGCGCCAACATCCGCTTTCTTCCAATTGAGGACGCCTGGTTCTCCGGTTCGATGAACTATCTGGGAAGGGCGCGGCGTGCCGATGGCTCGCCCGACTATGAGGCGACTTATGAGATCAACGCCTCGCTGGAGATTTCGGTTCCGGAATTCTTGCAACTGGTCAGCCACGAAGTTGTTCCCGGACATGTGACTACGTTCGCGTACCTGCAGAACCTGTATTGGCGGCGCGCCGCGGGTTTCGAAGCCTCCGTGCTGACGATGAATACGCGCGCGGCGACGCTTTTTGAAGGCATAGCCAACAATGCGATCCTGCTGGCTTACGGTGTGAAGGAAGTGGAGGAGTTGCCCGACCGGGATTTGCAGATCGGTGTTTTGCTCGCGCTGCTGCAGGATGACGCCAAGAACCATGCCTCCTATCTGACCTGGCAGGAACGCCGGCCGCAAACGGCAGTGGCGCCGGAGCTGCGCAATGAATTCCTGGTATCGGGAGAAAGGGCCGAGAAGCTTTCGGGCGCCTGGGGAAGACATCCGTTGTTGGGCCGCATGTACCTGCCGGCGTACCGGGCAGGGACAGAGAAGGTAGCGGATCTGCGGCGGCATTACGAGGACAGCGAAGTGGTTCCGGCGCTCTACGGCTGCTATGGGCTTGTGGATGTGACCACAATCGAGGGCGCGTTAGGGCGCCGCAGGAATTAATCGGGGAGAAGGCCTATGGACAAGATCAATATCCGTGAAAAACTGGCGATGTTTTCGGACCACTGGAACCCGCGCATCGTAGCCGACTTGAATGGGCAACACGTGAAACTCGCGAAGTTTCAAGGTGAGTTCGTCTGGCACGACCATGCGGCCGAGGATGAATTATTCCTCGTGTTGCGAGGCAGCTTCCGCATGGAGTTTCGCGACCGGAGCGTCACTTTGAACGAAGGGGACATGATCGTCGTCCCCAGAGGCGTGGAACACCGTCCGGTTGCCGAACAAGAAGTGGAAGTGATGCTCTTCGAACCGGCGCAGATCCGGCACACCGGTGATGTGGAGAGCGGGCTTACGGTGCACGAGTACCAGCGGATCTGAAAATAGCTTCCGCAGCTATTGCGCCAGGCTGGCCAGAGCCTCGGCGAGAACCAGCGTACCGCGCGCGATGGATTCGGGCGATGCGTATTCGTCGGGCCGATGACTGATGCCGGCGCGGCAAGGAATGAACAGCATCGCCGCCGGAACAATGCCGCACAAGAATAGCGTGTCGTGGTAGGCGCGGCTGACCATGGGCTCGTAGGTGAGTCCGTGCCGGGCGCAGGCGCTGGCAATCGCATCCACCACGGCTGGAGCGCATTGCGCCGGCGGATCGGCATTGACTAATTGCCTGGAGATGCTGACCTGCCGGCGGGCGGCGATT
>PSRJ01000340.1 GCA_003175985.1 Terriglobia bacterium | reverse complement strand
CTTCTGAACATTTTCGGCGCGAGCGCCCGTCTCCACCCGAATCTTCTGCTTGCGGAAGGCCCGCTCCAGCTCTTTGGAGATGTCCTCATCTTCGACCGGGACCGCTCGTGGGAGCATCTCGATTACCGTCACCTCGGTCCCGAAGCGGCGAAAAATTGAAGCGAATTCGACCCCGACCGCACCGGCCCCAATGATAATCAGGCTCTTCGGTACGGCCGTCAGATTCAGGATCTCGATGTTGGTCAGGATGGTTTCGGCATCCGCCTCAAGCCCCGGCAACATGCGGGCTTCCGATCCGGTGGCGAGAATGATATTCTTCGCCTCGATCGTCTGCGAACCCGATTCCCCACGGATTTCGACCTGGCCCTTTCCCTTCAGCGTGGCGTACCCCGTGAGACGCTCTACCTTGGCGCGCTTGAGCAGCAGTCCTACGCCATTGGAGTGCTTGTTGACGATGCCGTCCTTGCGCTCCTTCACCCTGGGGTAGTCCAGGCGCGGATTTTCGCACTGGATACCCTCCTTATCCGAATGAACGAAGCGTTCCCAGACATCGGCGGTCTGAAGCAGGGCCTTGGTCGGTATGCATCCCACCAGCAGGCAGGTTCCACCCAGCTTGGGCTGCTTTTCCACCAGGGCCGTTTTGAGGCCGTATTGTCCTGCGCGAATCGCGGCGGAGTAGCCACCGGGGCCGCTCCCAATCACAATCAAATCGTATGGCACTTTTTCCATTCTACCTGCTGTCACCTCGCTCTCACTCCTTGCGTCTAACATGAAGATATGAAATGGCTCCTGATTTTGCTGATGCTGGCGCCGGGGATTGGATTCGGACAGCGCCGGCCCGCCGCTAAAGCTCCGGCGGCGCCGCAAAAATCGGAAGCGCCGGCGCCCACAAAATGGCCCATCGACAGCCTCGTGGTAGAGGGAAACCGCAACTACACCCGCGAGCAGATCCTGGCCGTGGCCGGATTAAAGGTGGGGCAACTCGCCGGCAAAGAGGAATTCGACGCGGCCCGCGACCGCCTGGTGGCCAGCGGATTCTTCGAGATGGTGGGCTACAAGTTCGAGCCGGCCCCCGGCAAGCAAGGCGAGACCGCCACGTTCCAGGTGACCGAGGTCGATGCGGCGTACCCTGCGCGCTTTGAAGCTCTTGGTGTTCCGGCGCCGGAACTGGTTAACATGCTGCGCTCTCGCGATCCCCTGTTTTCGACCGCCAAGCTGCCGCCGACCAAGCCCGTGCTCGATCGATATGTGAACTGGATTCAGGAGTACCTGGCGGCAAAGGGCTCTCAGGAGAAGGCAGCCGCGCGAGTGGATCCGGTCGGTCCCGACAAATTCGAAATCGTTTTCCGCCCGGCGCGCAACTTCCCCGTCGTGGCTCAAATTACTTTCGAAGGCAATCAGGTAGTGCCGCAGAACGTCCTTCGCGATGCCATCTCCGGGGTGGCCGTGGGCGTCCCTTACACCGAGGAGCGCTTCCACGAGCTCCTGGAAACGGCGGTCCGCCCGGTCTATGAAACGCGCGGGCGCGTGCGTGTAGCCTTCCCCCAGGTGCGAACCGAACCTGCCAAAGACGTGCAGGGCTTGCACGTGATCGTCACTGTAAACGAGGGCGAAAGCTACGGGCTGGGAAAAGTCGATATTGCGGGCAGCAGTCCTCTCAAACCCGCCGAGCTCCTGAAGACCGGCAACATCCAAACCGGCGATGTAGCGAATTTCGATCGCGTAAATGAAGGTGTGGAACGTATGAGGAAAGCGCTGTCGCGTTCCGGCTTCATGGAAGCGAAAATCAGCGTGGACCGGGCGGTAGATGATGGGAAAAAGACCGTCGATCTTACCCTGCATGTCGATGCCGGCCCGCAGTTTCTAATGGGGAAACTGAACATCGTGGGTCTCGACTTGAATGGCGAATCCGAGATGCGGCGCATCTGGAATATGAAGGAAGGCAAACCGTTCAACGCTGATTACCCGCAAGTCTTCCTGAACAGCATCCGCGAGCAGGGTCTTTTCGACAACCTGGGAGAAACGAAATCGCAGGTCAAGATCAACGAGCAGGATCACACGGCCGATGTAACTCTCACGTTCGGAAGCTCCGGTCCACAGCGGCCTGAAGGACGGGGCAGGTTCGGGCAGCGGCAGTAGCCGGTTTACTGCTTGAAGATCTCTTCTCGTGTGAGTTCGAGACGGGGGTCGGTGGTGGCGATCACGTCGCCCTGAATTTCGTGTAGATCGCCTGCGGAATACACCGACATCTTGCCCAATCTCGGGTCGATTACCCAGATGTTCGACACACCGTTCCGATCGTATTCGTCCAGCTTCTCCATCATCTTGCTCATGCTGTCGTCTTCCGACAGGATTTCGACCGCCAGGAAGGCAGCATCAATTAAGTATTTGGTTTTTGGCCGGTGAAGCAAAACACATACATCGGGAAGCCGATAGCGAGTGCTCCGGGTTTGCGACCTCAATTCGGGAAGGGCGTAGATATCCGGGTACTTAACGCTCAAAGCTACTATGAGATTCCGCTGAATCAGACTGTGCAACCAATCGCCCACATTGCGCTCCACAAGCACGCCATCCACATACTCCATGTCCGGATCGTAAGAGGTGTTCAGGTACTCTTCGACGGAAACCAGCGTCCCAACGCCCATGCCCAAACGATACCATGCTGATTATGGCGACCTTACCGCAATCGCAATCCCGTTGGACCAATGCCTTTCTCGACCCTATGCGTCAGACCGGCGATCCCCTGGCAGACCAGGCGGTCGGCCAAGTCTTTGCCGGCGGGAACATCCAATCCGTCAATGGGCTGATGCAAACGCTTGTAGAGAACGATGGGCTGGTCCCGGAGAGCCTTCCGGCCGCCATCCGCGATTATCTGGCGGCAAGCGGTCAGTTGCCCGAATGGGCCGACCCGGCGCTGATCCGGACCGGCGAGCAGATCTTCTGGAGATACGGGCCGCAGGTCATCGCCAACCTGTTCTGTTATTCCCTTCCCTTCTGTTATGCGGCACGCAAAGGTGTCCAGGTGTTGTGGCTGACCAGCCGCTTGTATTCCAATCCGACGCGGCGCATTATCGAGACGGCGCAGGCCGTGGTGGACGTGATGCAGGCCGGTGGCCTCGCGCCTGGAGGGACCGGAGTTCGCACGGCTCAAAAGGTGCGGCTGATGCATGCCGGCGTGCGCTATCAGATCAAAGCTTACCAGGGCTGGAACCCCGATTTCGGCACTCCAGTCAATCAGGAGGACCTCGCTGGTACGCTCCTGTCGTTTTCCTGGGTGGTTATCGACGGTTTGCGGCGGCTGGGTTTTCCGCTGACGCCGGCGGAACAGGAGGCCTATCTGCATTCGTGGAAGGTGGTCGGGCACATTCTCGGGATACGGCCGGACCTCATTCCCTCAGATGTGGCCGATGCGGGGGCGTTAGCGCAGACCATCCAGCACCGCCAGTACGCGGCCTGTCCCGAGGGTCAGGGGATGGCCGCCGCCCTGGTCGGCATGATGCAGCAGTATGTCCCAGGCAACCTCTTCGACCGGACTCCCGCGGCGCTAATCCGCTACCTGTTGGGCGATGCGCATTCGGATCTTCTCGCCATCGAGCGCACGCCCGCCGCCGAGGTGTTATTTGAGCCGCTGCGCTCAATCGATCGCATTCTGAACCAGGACCTGCACGCGCAAGCGCCAGTCGCCCGGCTCGCTGAGATTTTCAGCCGCAAGCTGATCGACGGCCTCCTCTGGGTCGCCCGGGGCGGCAAGCGCATTCCATTCACCATCCCGACTGAGCTCAGGCAGGCGTGGGGTGTGAATTGGACGGCTTAATCGATCCCATCCATCGGACCCGGCACACCATTGCATTCAGTTCTTGGCGGGGTCCGATTGGGCCGCGTCGATCAATCCCTTGACATCGCCGGCATTGCAATCGAGTTGCAGAAGCTGATCGAACGGCGCCAGCGTCAAAGTCTGTTTGGGAACGATCCACGGCTTGGTCAGCACTTTCGGATCTTCGAGCGTGGCCTCGATCTCGAGTGTCTTGGCGTCGACGCGCCGATACCGCTCGGTGATATGCAGAGCGTCGGAGTGGAAAGAGACGCGGCCTTCCGCGGAGATCCAGGTCGCGTCATTAAAGTTCGTCTTGTCGACGACTAAGGTGTCGCCTTCCCAGCGGCCCACCGCGTCTCCACGATTGGACGGAGGCTGGTCGTCACGATGAGGGCGGCCATCGGTCGGAATGATTTGATAGCCGTGATAGGTTTCGGTAAGCATCACGACGAACTTCGGAGTCTGGACGATCTGACCGACCGCGCCCACATCGAACATGCTTACGTTGAGCGTGCCGAAGGCTGTCGGGGTGCAATTCAGCGACGGGTCGTCTTTATCGCGAAGAGTTTTGGCTTTGGCCTGGGCCGGCAGCTGATACAAGCCGGCGAACGTAGGCGGCGGTGTTCCGCCGCGTCCGCCCCGCCCCCCGAGAGCGGCGCCCTGGCGGCCGCCAACGTCTTCTCCGCGCCACCAGACGCCAGAGAGATCGGGATGACCATCGGGCATGCGAGGCACACCGCCTGGAGCTGATTTCGGCGCCGCCGTTTCTGCGGCCTTTCCTTGTGCGGACAGGGGCGCCGGTAATGAAGAGCAGAACAGCGCACCGGAGACCACCATCACGGCAATCGAGCGTTTCATAGCCTCTCCGCGTCTACTTGGGTCCGAACAAGCCATAAACGGTGCCATCGGCCATAATGAGTTCGCGCAGCATGCCGCGCTTTTGCGAAGCATCCTTCGCGCGAAAACCTTTGATCGTGACTTCGGCTCCCGACTTGATAATTCCTGGTTTGTATCCGTTCCGAATCATCCCGCTCGGCGTTCCAGCCTCGAAGGCCCATTCTTCCACTTTGCCGTCGGCGTCTTTGACGTCGATGTAAAACCACGAGTGCGGGTTTTGCAGCAGCACCTTATTAATGGTGCCGCGGAGTTCGACGGGTTGCCGCGTATCGTACGCGGCGACGAACGAGTGATGTGCCCAGGCCGGCGCCCCTGCCACGAGGACCGCCAAACCTGACAGAACAGCCAAAACTATTTGTCTCATAGCACCCCCAGTCTACTCTCTCTCCGAGGTTTCTTCACCGCTCCCTCAGGGTCGCGGCTCTGTTTCGAAACCGCGCCCGCAAGCAGGTGCGTTACTTGCCTTCTATAATTCCGCAGATGTGCTCGGCCACCATATCCGGCACTTCCATCGGAATGAAGTGTGACTGCTCCCGCAACAGCATGTCGCGGCCGCGCGGAAGGCGCGAAGCCAGTTGCGGGTCGGTGGGCGACGGGTAGGGATTGAAGAAACGCCGCGCCGAAGTTCCGGCCCGCAGAATCGTGACCGGGCACGAGATCGAGGGGACCTGGGGATGGAGGTTGGCTTCCATTTCCTTCGCACACTCGTGAGCTGAAGCCTCGATCAACGGCGGGCAGGCCATCAGGTACTCTCCATCCTGAAGCAGCAGCCCGTAATTGCAGTAGTCGCGCAGGACCTCGTTGTGCCAGCGCGAAAACGGTGCCCGCCATTTGAAGCTGTCGAACATGGCGTCGGGCGAAGACCAGCGATTGCGCCGGTGCCGCACCACAAACGTATTGAGGGGCTCGGTCCCATAGACGCCAAGCTCCCAAATAGTCGGATCCAGCAGGAGCATGGCGGAAAATGTCGCGGGCCGCTGCGCCGCTGTAGCCGTGACCGAGTGGCCTCCCATTGCGTGGCCGATTCCGATCGCGCCGGTGATACCCAGCTGTTCCATTACCTGGACGAGATCGGAGGCGAAATAGGTCCAGTGGTAAGGCGGCTCGGGCTTGGAGCTGCGGCCGTGACCGCGCGCTTCCGGAGCGAGGCAGCGCCGGTTCGGAAAGTGACGGATCACCTGGTCCCAGCAGCGCCCGTGGAATCCGTTGCCGTGCGCAAAGACTAAGGGTGGACCCTCCCCGGGCCAATCCCACACCGCAAGTTCCAGGCCGGCGACGGGCAGGCGCAGCAGTTCCGGGGTTCGCGAAGTCACCTTCGGATTTTCGCATATCGCATGCGGCGGATATCCTCGGGAACGGTACCGGTACGATGCGCGCCACTGCGCGGGGCCCATGATACGATAGGCCGGTTAGTGAGGGTGGCATGACTGCCTCTGCGATGTCGCTGTTAGTGGGAGCGGCGCTCCTGGCAAACTTCCCTGCCCCGGCGCAAATCCGCGCCGGCTTCAACCTGTCGGGAATGTGGAGCTCGATGTACCATGAGGACGAACTGGAACGCACCGATCCCGGTTCCCCGGCCGGCGATTATCTCGGCATCCCCATTAACGACGACGACCGCCTGCGCGCCGACACCTGGGATGCGGATCTCATCTCGGTGCTGGAGCACCAGTGCATCCCGCACTCGGCGATCTATGCCATGCGCGCCCCTTCGAATCTCAAGATCTCGACGGTTGACGACCCTACCACCGGCCAGATCGTCGCATTCATTATTGATGGCACCTATACCGGTCCACGGACCATCTGGTTGGATGCCCGGCCTCATCCTTCGCAATTCGCAGCGCACACCTGGGCGGGCTTCTCGACCGGCGCCTGGGAAGGCGATACGCTTCGCGTAGAGACCACTCATATCAAAGCCGGTTACCTGCGGCGCAATGGGATCGCTTTTTCCGATCAGGCCACGCTCACCGAGTTCTGGGATCTCCACGACAAATACCTCACACTGACCAGCATTGCCGAAGACCCTGTGTATTTGACCGAGCCTTTGGTGCGTACGGAGAGCTGGGTGTGGAATCCGTATCAGGTCTTTCAGCCGATTGCCGGCTTCGGGGCCTGTCTTCCGCATCCGGAACTGGCCAAGCCCGCCGGCTGGATTCCTCACCATTTGCCTGGAACTAACACCGTGACCCGTGAATTCTCCGAGCAATACGGCGTACCCTTCGAAGCCGCGCGCGGCGGGGCGGAAACCATGTATCCGGAGTATCAGAAGAAGCTGAAGCAGATGGCCATCCCCCACCCCAAAGTGTTTGAAGCCAAGTTTGGGCGCGAACATTCCGATGCGCCCGCGGAGAAGCGTCCGTGAGAGTTGTCGCGAGCATTCTCCTGCTCGGCCTTGCCGCCCTCGTTTCCGCCCAGGAGCCAGCGCCTCTCGAGGTTTTGAAAGTTCGGGGGAATGTCTACATGGTGGCGAGCCCGATGGGCAACGTAACAGTACAGGTAGGCAGAGACCCGGGGCACGACGGCGTTTTGCTTGTAGATAGCGGACCGGCCGCTAGCTCCGGCCGGATTCTTGCGGAGATTCGCAAACTGACCGCCGAGCCCATCCGCTACATCCTGAACACCAGCGCGGATGCGGATCACACGGGAGGCAATGAGCAGATCGCCAAGCCGGACGCGCGTCCTTATTATGTGCCGCCGGACGTCTCGGTTTTCGGGCACGACAACGTTCTGGCGCGAATGAGCGCGCCGGAGTCGGGCGTGCCTGCGGCAGCCTGGCCGACATTGACCTTCTATGACACAAAGGTGTTTGAGTTTAACGGCGAAACCGTGCAGGTCTTCGCCGAAAAAAACGCGCATACCGATGGCGACAGCGTCGTCTTGTTTCGCGGCTCCAACGTGCTCAGCGCCGGGGACGTTTTTCTCACCACCGGTTATCCCGTGATCGATCTGAAGCGCGGCGGAAGCATTCAAGGCGAAATCCGGGCGCTCAATCACATTCTGGAATTGACGGTGCCGCACGCCATGCAAGAAGGCGGAACGATGGTGATTCCGGGTCACGGGCGGTTGTGCGATCAAGCCGATGTGGTCGAGTATCGGGATATGCTCACCATCATCCGCGACCGCGTGGCGGATTTGATGCAGAAAGGCAAGTCCCTGGAAGAAGTGAAAGCGGCGCGGCCTACGCGCGACTACGACCGGCGCTACAGCACCACTGGATGGACGGGAGACATGCTGATAGATGCCATCTACAGGAGCCTGAAAGGGAAATGAAACTGGCTACGGCTTGGATGATGGCGGCGCTCGTCGTCGCGGCGCAGACTCCCTCGACGCCCAAGGCTTCGGCCCCGATCGATCTCAGCGGTTACTGGGTTTCGCTCGTGACCGAAGACTGGCGCACCCGCATGCTCACAGCGCCGCGCGGCGACTATTACAGCATCCCCTTAAACGCCGCGGGCCGGAAGATCGCCGATGCCTGGGACCCCGCGAAAGACATCGCCGCGGGCCGCCAATGCATGAACTACGGCGCTGCGGGCATCATGCGCGTGCCGGGGCGGCTCCATATCACTTGGGAAAACGATCGCACGCTCAAAATCGAGACCGATGCGGGGAAACAGACACGTCTATTTACGTTTGGAACGGCTCCGGCGGCCGCCGGTGCGCCGACTATGCAGGGCACCTCAGCCGCCCAATGGCAGACGCCGCAATTGACTCGCGATTACACTTCGAAGATCTCCGCCCGCGATGCCGATACGCCCGGCTTCCACGGAATTTTCAACGGCGAGACTCAACTTCCTCCCGATACGAGGAACTTGGGCGGAACGCTGAAGGTAGTCACCACACACATGCTGCCCGGATACCTGCGTAGTAACGGCGTGCCTTACAGCGCCAACGCAGTGCTCACGGAATACTACGATATCCACGGGCGCAAAGGGGAGGAGTATCTGGTACAGCTCCAGATCGTAGACGACCCCCAATACCTGGACGTGCCCTGGGTGACGAGCAATCATTTCCGCCGCGAGCGGGATGGGTCGAAATGGGATCCACGCCCCTGCGAGCTGATCTTGCCATCGAAATAAATCGGAGGTGTGCCAGCCATGCATTTCCTGTTCATCCTGATTTGCGGTTTGCCGTTGCAGGCACAGGATGCCGCAGCGCAACTGCGCGCCTTGATTCAGGCCACGCCGCGCCTCGCGCTCGAGCAGGTTCCCTTAGCTGGGCGGATGGAGAATGCCGGTTCGCTGGGAATCGTGTCGTCCGTCACCGCGGACCGGAACGGCGTGATCTATGTTTTGCAGCGCGGTGATAAAGCCGATCCGGTGATTGCCATCAACCGCGAAGGACGCGTTCTGCGCTCGTGGGGCAAGGGAATGTATACCGTGCCGCACAGCATCCGCGTCGACCCGGACGGTAATATCTGGACCACGGATGCCGGCAGTTCCCTTGTGCTGAAATTCTCCCCCGAGGGAAAGAAGCTGCAGGAGATCGCGGTGGGAGAAGTCGCCACCGGCTCCGATTGCGCGTTTCCCACGCTGTGCGGTACCACGGACTTGACGTTCGGGCCCAATGGCCGGCTCTTCATTTCCGATGGTTACGGCAACGCGCGCGTCTTGGAGTACACAGCCGACGGCAAGCGCGTGAAGGCTTGGGGGAGCAAGGGGACCGCAGCCGGGCAATTCCAGATTCCACATGGGATCGCTACGGATGGGAAGGTGCTTTACGTGGCGGACCGGACCAACGCCCGCGTGCAGCGTTTCGACCTGGATGGGCACTATCAGGGCGAATGGACGCACCTGGGACGACCGTTCGCTTTGAAGATCGCCGGCGGCGCTCTTTGGATTTCGCTGATGACGCTGGAGCCGGGCGGCCGCGGCGAAGGCCCGCGCGCTTCACCGTGGATTCTAAAGGTGGATCCCGCCACCGGGAAAGCGATGGGTCAGATCGAAGCACCCGGGCCGCATTCGATCGACGTGAGCGACGCTGGAGAACTGCTGGCCAGCGGCTGCTGCGGCGGCTCGAACCCGATGGGCTTCTCGTGGTTTCGAAAGCGGTGAAGGGCGGCTCAACCTACGTCAGAACCGACTTCGGAAGACTCACCAGCTCGTCGCAATGAATGCTCGATTCGTTTTTCAGACCCTCCGCGGGCCCGACCCGAAGCTGAGTACTCAATCCGTCGTGCCGCGAATATACTGGAGCACAAATCAGTGTCGAAAATCGCGAATCAATCAGAACTTGCCTGCTAACGATGACAAAGACGCGCTGTTTTCGTGGATCGTTGGAGTTTGGTTTCCGGACCAGGTATAGTTCGCCGCGTTTCAAGGCAGTTGCTGATACTCCAGCGTCTCTAGCGCTTCGCGATTGAGGCGGTCCGCATTTCGCTCAATGATTTCGATATCTTTGCGTTCTCTCGCCTCTTTTTCGATACCCGCCAGATACGCTCGCGCGGCCCGCTCCAGGACGGCAGAGCGGTTCTTTTCCACACGATCCAACCGATTCAGCAATTCCGCCGGCAGTGTGATCGAGGTCTTGACTCTCACAACATAAATATACTCCATTTTCGCCGGATAGAAGTACTCCAGGAACTTGGCTGAAATTCGCTCTCCTCTAGCCTTATGCGAAGATAATAAACAACTCGCGTGAACATTACCGAAATCTTCATTCGCCGGCCCGTGATGACTACGCTCATCATGACCGGCATCGTACTGTTCGGCGCGGCGGGCTACCGCGCTTTGCCGGTCAGCGATTTGCCCAATGTCGATTTCCCGACGCTCCAGGTCAACGCGGCTTTGCCCGGCGCTAATCCGGAAACGATGGCGTCGGCCGTCGCTACGCCGCTGGAGCGGCAATTTTCCACCATTGCCGGTCTCGATAACATGACCTCCACCAGCGCTCTGGGAGTCACGTCCATTACACTCCAGTTCGCGCTCGACCGCTCGCTCGATGGCGCCGCCCAAGACGTACAGGCCGCCATCACCACGGCGCAATCGCAGATGCCTCCCGGCATGCCGACGCCGCCCACATTCCAGAAGGTCAATCCAGCCGATTCGCCCATCATGTACATGGCGCTGTACTCGGATACGCTGCCTCTCTCCACCATCGACGAATACGCCGAAACCATGGTGGCGCAGCGCATCTCCACGGTGAGCGGCGTAGCGCAGGTGCAGGTGATGGGCGCACAGAAATATGCGGTCCGCGTGCAAATCGACCCGAACGCGTTGGCCGCGCGCCGGATCGGCATCGATGAAGTGCAGGCGGCATTGCAGAAACACAATGTGAATTTGCCAACCGGCACGCTTTGGGGCGCCAATCAGTTATTCACCGTGCGGGCGACCGGCCAGCTCAACTCGGCCGCCGCCTACCGGCCCGTCATTGTGGCTTATCGAAACGGCTCGCCCGTCCGCCTCAGCGATTTGGGTCAGGTTATCGACAGCGTGCAGAACGACAAGGCCGCAAGCTGGTTCAACAAGACGCGCGGCGTCGCTTTGGCCGTACAGCGGCAACCCGGCACCAACACCGTTCAGGTGGCGGACGCCATCAATCAGTTGATTCCGCGCTTCCGCCAGCAGATGCCACCGGCCGTGAACCTGGTGGTCGAATACGACCGCTCCATTTCAATTCGAGAATCCGTACACGATGTGAAGTTTACGCTGGTGCTGACGATCGGCCTTGTGGTGATGGTGATCTTCCTTTTCCTGCGGAATCTCTCGGCCACCATCATTCCCAGCCTGGCGTTGCCGATCTCGGTAGTAGGTACCTTTGCGGCGATGTATCTGATGGGTTACTCGCTCGACAATCTGTCGCTCATGGCCCTCACGCTGTCGGTGGGATTCGTGGTGGATGACGCCATCGTGGTGCTGGAGAACATTGTCCGCCATATGGAAATGGGCAAGAGCCGGCTTCAGGCGGCGCTCGAAGGCTCGCGCGAGATCGGCTTCACCGTTCTCTCCATGACGCTCTCGCTGGCGGCGGTGTTCATTCCCGTGCTGTTCATGGGCGGCATCATGGGGCGCCTGTTCCACGAGTTCGCCGTTACTATCGGGATGGCCATCCTGATTTCCGGCCTCGTCTCGCTCAGTCTGACGCCCATGCTTTGCAGCCGCTTCCTGCGGCCTCCTGCTGAGAATCACAGCGGGCTTTATCGTGCCTCGGAAAAGGTCTTCGACGGCATGTTGAGCGCATATGACTGGAGTTTGCGCGGCGTTCTTCGGCACCGGGCGCTTACGATGATCGTGGCCGCGGGGACGCTCGCTGCCAGCATCTACCTCTTCGCCTTCGTGCCCAAAGGCTTCATTCCCAACCAGGACACCGGACAGTTTTTCAGCTTCACGGAAGGCGCCCAGGATATCTCGTTTGAAGCGATGGTGCGTAACCAGCAGCAGCTTGCCGAAATGATCCTCGCCGACCCCAACGTGGACGACCTCATGTCCATGGTTGGCGCCACCAACGGCTCGGGCAATGCGGGGCGCATCTTCGCCACGCTCAAGCCGCGCGGCGAGCGCCCCAATACCGTCGAGGAAGTAATCAATCATCTTCGCCCCAGGCTCAACTCGGTGCCCGGCATCCGCGCGTTTCCGCAAAATCCGCAACTCATCCGCATCGGCGGCCAGTTGACGAAGGGAACTTACCAGTTCACCTTGCAGGGGCTCGATCTGAGTGAGCTCTACCGCGCGGCTACCGATTTTGAAAAACGTCTGCGTACTTTGCCGGCACTGGTGGATGTGAACACCGATCTTCAGATCGCCAGCCCGCAGGTCGTGGTCAATATCGATCGCGACCGCTCCTCGTCTTTGGGGATTACGTCCGACCAGGTGGAGAACGCGCTTTATGACGCTTACGGCTCGCGGCAAGTCTCCACGATCTACACGCCCAGCAATCAGTATTGGGTCATGATGGAGGTCGAGCCGAAATATCAGCGCGACCCCGACGCTCTCGGGCTGCTATATGTCCGCTCTTCAACCGGCAGCCTTGTCCCTCTGAGCGCGGTGGCGAAGCTCGAGCGCAGCGTGGCGCCGCTCACCGTGACGCATCTCGGTCAACTACCCTCGGTCACGCTTTCGTTCAACCTCGCCCCGGGTGTTTCGCTGGGCGATGCGGTCGATCAGGTGGGTGAAGCGGCGCGCGACACGCTGCCCGCCACGGTCAGCACCAGTTTTCAGGGAGCCGCCGCGGCATTCCAGTCATCGCTACAAGGCATGGGCGTGCTGCTGGCCATGGCTATCCTGGTGATCTACCTTGTGCTGGGGATTCTTTACGAAAGTTTCATCCATCCGTTGACCATCCTCTCGGGTCTGCCGTCGGCCGGCCTGGGTGCGCTCGCTACGCTTCTGATTTTCCACGAGGAGCTGAATATCTACTCTTTCGTGGGCGTGATCATGCTGATCGGCATTGTGAAGAAGAACGCCATCATGATGATCGATTTCGCCCTCGAGGCGCAGCGCACTCATGGCACGCTGCCTTCGGAAGCGATCTACGAAGCCTGTCTGGTGCGGTTCCGCCCGATCATGATGACAACGATGTCGGCACTGGTGGGCACGCTGCCGATTGCGCTTGGCTTGGGCGCCGGGTCGGAAGCGCGGCGCCCGCTCGGTCTGGCCGTCGTCGGCGGGCTTGCGGTTTCCCAGCTTCTCACGCTCTACATCACTCCCGTGTTTTACATCTACATGGAGCGGTTCCGCGAATTCAGTTTCCGCCGGCTGCCCCGCCGAAGAGCGGACCGCATCCGCGAGGCCGCTGCGCCGGAAACCATGGCCAAGCGGTAAAACGCAGCCGTGGAGGACACGCCCTATCGCCGGACCTGGAAGACGCTGCTCGCGTTCGCCATTATCTATTTCGTTTGGGGATCCACGTTTCTGGCGATTCGCGTGGGCGTCCGCGAAGTTCCGCCGTTCCTGCTGGCCGCGCTGCGGTTCCTCGCCGCCGGCGGTGTGATGTACGGCTGGCTCCTGGCGCGCGGCGAGCGGTCGCCGACAGCGCGGCAGTGGATGTCCATCTTCGTTCTCGCCATTCTGATTTTCGTCCTCGACTACGGAATGGTTTTCTGGGCGGAGCAGTGGGTGCCTTCGGGTCTCACCGCCGTCATGATGGCCACCATCCCGGTGTTCCTGGCGCTCTCCGAGATCACTTTGCTGCGGACTCAGAAGCTCACGGGCCGTTTGAGCTTCGCCCTCCTGGTCGGTATCGGAGGAGTTGCCGTGCTGGTAAGCCGCTCGCTGAACCTGGGCGACGAACCCATCGACGCAAAGGGTGCTCTGGCGCTACTCGTGGGGGCGATGAGCTGGTCATTCGGCTCAGCCCTAACGCGCAGGCTGCCGCTTCCAGCTTCGAAAGTAATGAGTTCGGGAACGCAGATGCTGGCCGGCGGGATACTGTTGGCTGCCACTGCGGCGGCTCTCGGCGAATTCCACAATTTCCATCCGTTGATGGTTTCCGGCGGAGCCTGGCTCGCTCTGGCCTACCTGATTGTGGCGGGTTCTATTGTTGCCTTTACGGCCTACGTGTGGCTGATTCATCATGAATCGCCGACCAAGGTTGGCACCTACGCCTACGTGAACCCGGTCATTGCCGTCCTGCTCGGATATTTCTTTGGCGGCGAGGCGCTGGGCCTGCGAACCATCATCGGGACCCTGTTCGTTCTGGTCAGCGTTGTGGTCATCACCACGACCCCGGCGGCCAAGCCGGTGAAGGCGCGCTCGGCCGGAACAACGGAGAGCGGCGGCTAGCGCCGTCGATACCCACCTACACTGAACGGCTATTTGGCAGATTTTCGCCCGGCTACTGGATTTCAGTTTCCGCGCCGCCACGCTGAATCTACAACCCCTCGATCATCCCGTCCGTGCAACCCATTTGCACGCCCAAATTCGACCGGCTCTCTGATAATCTAGGCCTTCTTTTTTATGATTGCGATCGTAAGAATCGTATCCTTGCTTTTGCTGTTGCAGTCCTTCCGGGCTCCCGCGCAGACGACCAAAGAAGGCGAGCTGCAGCTCAACACCGGGAAAGAAATCTTTCAGGCGGGCTGCGTCGCCTGCCATGGCGGAGACGGTAAAGGGACTCCCAAGGCGACCGCGGGGTTCGAACCGCCTTCGACCTTTCCCGATTTTACGGACTGTTCCGGCACCACCCCGGAGCCCGACGAACAATGGCGCGCCATTATCACGAACGGAGGCCCCGGCCGCGGCTTCTCCGAGATCATGCCTTCGTTCGCCGAAGCGCTGACAGCCGCGCAGATCGATAAAGTGATCGGCTACCTGCGCGGGCTCTGCCGTGAGCCATCCTGGCCGCGCGGGGAATTGAACCTGCCCCGAGCGCTGGTTACGGAAAAGGCTTATCCGGAAGACGAGGTTGTGATCACAACCGCGGTGAATGCCCAAGGCGCCCCCGGCATCTCCAACGAGTTCGTGTACGAGCGGCGTTTCGGCGTGAAGAATCAACTGGAATTGTCGCTGCCGTTCGCCTTCGTCCATCCGGATCCAGGAAGCTGGTTCGGCGGCGTCGGTGATGTGGGCGCCGGCGTGAAGCGGGTCCTTTTCTCTTCCCTGGGCACCGGCTCGATCTTGAGCGCGCAGGGTATGGTGATTTTGCCTACCGGAAACAAGACCCGTGGACTGGGGAGCGGCGTCACCACGTTTGAGACCTTCGCTTCCTATGGGCAGATCCTGCCGGCCAGATGGTTTCTTCAGTTGCAGGGTGGCTTCGAATTGCCCACGCACACGGACAATGTTTCGCGCGTCGCGTTCTGGCGTACCGCGCTCGGCAAGAGTTTCAATCAGGGTATGGGTTTCGGCCGGCTCTGGTCGCCCATGGCCGAAGTAGTGGCGGAAAGAGATCTCATCACTGGCGCTGCTACGAATTGGGATGTGATCCCGGAGTTCCAGGTCACTCTCAGTAAACGGCAGCATGTGCGCGGCAGCGTTGGCGTCCGCATCCCGTTTACCAATACTGCCGATCGCTCCATACAGGTCGTGTTCTATGTGCTCTGGGATTGGTTTGACGGCAAGCTCCTGGAGGGCTGGAAATGAAAATTCGGTGCTTCTTCACACCAGGTGCTCTGCTGCTCATCCTGGCTGTTCCGGGTCAAACGAAGGATCCGCATAAGGGCCTGGAACCGAAGTTCCAGACCTCCGATCGCTGTATCGCCTGTCACAACGGCCTGGCGACGTCCGCCGGCGAAGATATCTCCATCGGCTTCGATTGGCGTCCCAGCATGATGGCGAATTCGGGCCGCGATCCCTACTGGCAGGGCAGTGTCCGCCGGGAGTCGATCGACCATCCGGAATCGCTCAAGGCGATCGAAGATGAGTGTTCCATATGCCATATGCCAATGGCTCGCTACACAGCGAAGCTCGAAGGGCACGAGGGGCAGGTTTTTTCGCACTTGCCGTTCGATACCGGCAAACCTGAAGACAAGCTGGCGGCCGATGGCGTCTCCTGCGCACTCTGCCACCAGATCAGCAAGCAGAAGCTCGGCACGCGCGAAAGTTTCGTCGGGGGCTTCGTGCTGGACACCCCGGATGCCAAAGACCAGCGGCCGGTTTACGGGCCTTTCAAAATCGAGCAGGGTCAGACGCGAATCATGCGAAGCTCGACGGGCGGTTTCCGGCCCACTGAATCGGACCACATCCGGCAATCTGAGCTTTGCGCCACATGCCACACACTGATTACAACTGCCCTGGGCCCCGGCGGGAAAGTGATCGGCGAGTTGCCCGAGCAGATGCCCTACCAGGAGTGGCTGCATAGCGTCTATCGCGAAAAGCAGAGCTGCCAGTCCTGTCACATGCCGGTGGTAAAGGAAGACGTTGCGATCGCCAAAGTGCTCGCCAAGCCGCGCGAGGGTTTCTCGCGCCACATTTTTGTGGCCGCCAACTTTTTCATGCAGCGCATGTTGAACCGCTATCGCGCCGACCTGGGTGTCGAGGCCCTGCCGCAGGAGTTTTCCAACGCGGCGGACCGGACTGTGGCGTACCTCCAATCCAAGGCAGCAAATCTTACGATCTCGCGCATCGAAACCAGCGCCGGGCGCCTGGAGGCGGAGATCTCCGTAGAAAACCTGGGCGGCCACAAGCTGCCGACGGCCTACCCGGCACGGCGCGCCTGGCTACACGTGCTCGTCAAAGATCGCAACAACCAGGTGGTCTTCGAGTCCGGCGCCCCCCAGCCGGATGGATCCATCAAAGGCAATGACAACGACACCGATGCCAATCGGTTCGAGCCGCACTATGACCGGATCACCAGCCCCGATCAGGTGCAGATTTACGAGGCCATCATGACGGGCGCCGATGGCAACGTGACTACAGGCCTGCTTACGGCTGTGCGCTATACCAAAGACAATCGGCTGCTCCCGCGCGGTTTCGATAAAAAGACCGCGGACAAAGACATCGCGGTTCAAGGCGAAGCGGCCAGCGATCCCGATTTCACGGACGCCGGCGACAAGATCCGTTACTCAGTGGCATTAGGCAACGCGCCCGGCCCTTTTCAGGTGGAAGCCGAGCTGTGGTATCAACCCGTCGGGTATCGCTGGGCCAACAATCTGAAGAAGTACAATGCCGAGGAGCCGCGCCGTTTCACGGGGTATTACGATTCGATGGCCGGAGCGTCGGCCGTCGTGCTGGCCCAAGCGGCGGCGGTCAAGTAGGCCGATGGTTCGCACGGCACAATCGTGATTTCCTAGTGTAATCTAGTGGTTAGAGGCTCGCATGACGCTAAGGATTGATCTCCCGGAAGAGAAGACCGCAGCTCTCGCCGCAAAGGCGCGCCAGCGCGGTCTGTCTGCCGAACAATATGCCCGCCAAGTCTTGGAGCATGATCTTGAATCCGGGGCCGGTGCGCAGCCGATTTGGGAAGTCCTTGTGAATAACATGAAACAGGTTCCAGTGGAGGACTTGGCATTCGTGCCGAAGGACGCAGCGACCCAGGTCGACCATTATGTATACGGCGCGCCCAAGAGAGAACCGTGAGGACCGTTTTCGCTGACACCTTCTACTGGGCTGCTCTGACCAGCAGCAACGATAGTGCGCATCAGCGCGCCCTCGACCTGAGCCGTTTGCTCGCGCCGGACAGGATTGTTACCACGGACGAAGTGCTCTGCGAATATTTGGCGCTCTTCGCCGGTGCGCGGCCTAGCGTTCGGGCTCAGGCTGGCCGGAATGTTGCCGAATTGATGAAGAGTGTGATCGTATTGCTATTCCCGCAAAGCCGGGACTCTTTCCTCGCCGGACTAGACTTATATCAAGCCCGTCCCGATAAGGGCTACAGCTTGGTGGATTGCATCTCGATGCAGACGATGAAGCGCGAGGGGCTAACGGAAGTGCTGACCAATGACCGGCATTTCGAACAGGAAGGGTTTCGGGCGCTCTTCCGGGACGTTCCTGGCTCGTAGCGGCGTGCCGACGTTGCATCCCGCCCGCGGAGCTTTCTATACTTGAACATTACGCGATATTTTCAGGGAAGTACGTGCGTATCCAGCGTGTGAGGAGGAGTTCCATGAAGAATGCCCATTTCAAAATCAAGGGCGCCCTGCTGTGCGCCGGCCTCATTGGCCTGGCCGGGCTGGCGGGTGATAGGGCTAATGCCCAGCAGCAAGGCAGCCCCACCGGTTATATCGGCGGCGTCGTCCAAGGCGCCCAGGGGCCGGAATCCGGAGTGTGGGTGATCGCTGAAACCAAGGATCTGCCCACCAACTTCATCAAAATCGTCGTCACCAATGACCAGGGCCGTTTCATGCTGCCCGAGTTGCCTACTGCCAATTACAAGGTGTGGGTCCGGGGTTATGGGCTGGTCGATTCCACTCCCGTCGAAATGAAACCGGCGGCGGCTTCGGTCACGTTGAAGGTATCCCCCGCCAAAAACGCGCAGGAGGCGGCCAAAGTCTATCCTGGCAACTACTGGCTCTCTCTGCTGGAACCGCCCGCCAAGAACCTATTTCCCGGCACCGGACCGCAGGGGAACGGCATCGGCCCCCGCATGCTGTCGCAGAACCACTGGATCAACTCCCTGAAATCCGACTGCAATTTCTGCCATCAGCTCGGCAACTTGGAAACACGCAATTTGGATCACGTATTCGCCGCCAAGCCGGAGCTCAAAACGCACGCCGACGCCTGGGAATGGCGGCTGGGCACCGGAGTCCGCGGCACGTCCATGTACTCGGTGTTGATGACGCAAGGGAAGGATCCTTCGCTCAAGGCGTATGCCGATTGGACCGAGCGCGTCGCCAAGGGGGAGCTTCCGCCCGTGCCGCCGCGGCCGCGCGGTGTTGAACGCAATGTCGTGGTCACGCTGTGGGATGTCGGCGACGATCACTCCTTCATGCACGACGAGATTTCCACCGACAAGCAGCACCCCACGGTAAATGCCTACGGGCGCGTGTACGCCGTCAATGCCGGCCACGGCCAGCTTGTGGTTATGGATCCGAGAGAGAACAATACCTTCTCCGTCGAAATCCCCACACGCGAACCCAAGGAGAAAGTGCCTTCCCGCTTCCCCGCCCCCAACCGGCCCTCTCTGCACTGGGGCATGGAGCACTTGTGGGCCAACCCGCCGTACAATCCGGCCGATCCCCACAATCCGATGTTCGACAGCAAGGGCCGCGTATGGCTCACCTCGAAGATTCGCAGCAATCAGGATCCGGCGTGGTGCAATGATCCCAATAACAAGTTCGCCTCGTGGTTCCCGCTGCGCAGCAGCGGTCGGCAAGCCTCCTTCTATGACCCCAAGACGCGGCAGTTCACGCTGATCGACACCTGCTTCTCCACACACCACCTGCAGTTCGACAATGACCCCGATGAGACGGTCTATTTCAACGAGCTGAGCGGTCCCATGTTCGGGTGGATCGACACCAAGGTCTACGACGAAACTCATGATGAACAGAAAGCCGTAGGCTGGTGCGGGCAGGTGCTCGACACCAACGGCGACGGGAAGATCACCAAGCCGTGGCAGGTGATGCGTGTCGGCCGTGGCGGTGAAGATTCCGTGCTATACGCCGGCGACACCACCGGCGGAGGCGGC
>PSRJ01000071.1 GCA_003175985.1 Terriglobia bacterium | reverse complement strand
CGTCGCAAATCTCGGTGCTGCCGGTATTGGAAGACTCAGGGCGCATCCTTGGACTGGTGCGCCTCCACGACATTTTCCGTGGAATCCGGTGAAGCCCTTTTACTGCGGCGGTCCGGGGCGGAAACGTCCGCGCGGGCCGCGATCGCTAAGCGTCTGAAAATCCGCAGGCGGCACAAACAACGTCGATGGCGGCTCCGCTCGAATCACATTGCTCATCTGATACACCGTTTCGCCCGAGCGCGGGTCGCTGCGCTTTTGCAACACCACCATTTGCAGCTCGGGTGAATACCAGCGCTCGCTAACAATTTGGATGGCGAGCGAGTTGCCGATCTGTCCGGCAGGTATTGTGACCGTAACCCGCGTGCCGTCCGCAGGCACGCCCGCAATCGTCTGCCGCCCCAGGGATTCGGTTTTCGCATTGGGATCGTTGGCCAGCCGTTGCTGCCCGGGAAGCTGATCGGCGCGCGGCCCGTTTCCGGGTGGAGGCTGCCGCCAGGGCCGTGTCGTCACGGTGCGGTTTGGCAGATCCAAGGCGTAACTTGAGCCCGCCACCGGATCTTCGATGAAAGCGACCTGCGCCGCGCCGGCAGCCGTATTGGTGGAACCCAGCACCGAGAGTGAGGCCTCGCGGCGCGTGCGCCCTTCGCTATCGCGATACACCCGCTCGGAGGTAACACGGCGGATCTTGTTCCCATCGCTCAGTGTTTGCATCACTTCGGTGGTCACATCGGCCGAAAACGGCGCACCCTTCACAACCTGTCCGGGGCGGCCAGCCTGTGCTCCCAGGAGCCGAACTCCGGGACCTAAAGGCGGCAACTGCGGCCGGTCGACCTGCGCGCAGACTACGGCGGTAAAGGCGATTGCTAAGAACAATCCATTTCTTATCATAAACATATACCTAAAAAGGGGCTCATTGGACCAAGCGCACGGCTTGCGGCGCACCTCCTGCATCCAGCAATACCTCCGCTTCCACAGCCTCTCTTGGATCTCCATCGGGCAGTGCGACTCCCCATGCCACTAAAGTCGCGCGGGACAACTCGACATCCACCAAATCTCCGTCGTCGGACACGCTGGCCTCTTCGGCATAGGGCAGTGGAATGAATCCCGAATCCGCAGCGAGAGTTTCGCTCACCACCGGCGCCACCGCCTGCTCAGTCCCCCGAGAGGGCAGCCGAGTGGGGTACCACCACAAAATGAGAAACGTCAAAGCGGCGACGGCCGCCGCCGCCGGTATCCAGGCCCACCACCCGCGGGCAGGCGCACGTGAACCGGCAGCGCCGGAATGATTCCGAAAAGCCGCAGTAAGACGAGCTTCCAGTCCGGCTGGTGCTGCGATCTTCCGGTTATCGGCCGCCAGGCGCTGCAGCCCCTCTGCCAGCGCTTTCTGGCTCTCCAGAAGTGCCGCGCAGGCAGGACACTGCCGCGCATGTTCCGGTTGTTCCGGTCCGAACTCCAACTCCGGCATTTGATTCCAAAACTCCCGGCACGTCATGTCAAACTCCTCGCAGGATCGAGCCCGCGCACCGCGGCCTTGGGATCGCGTTTGGGCTGAAGTTTTTCGAGCAGCAGCCCTCGCGCCCGATGCAGCCGGGAGCGAACGGTGCCCACGGGGCAGCCCAAGAGTGTCGCTGCTTGGCTATAATCCATTTCCTCCAGATCGCAAAGCGCTACCACTTCGCGATAGCGTTTCGGGAGTGAAACGATGGCTTTGCGCAGCGCCTCGATCCCCTCGGTATGAAGTAAATCCGTAACCGGATCAGCGTTCACGGAGAACGCCGTGGCCGCCCATTCCTCCTTTGGAATTTCCTGCTCCCCGAGGGTACGATTGCGTTCCAGATGTCTTAGCACCAGCTTGCGGGCAACGCCAAACAGGTACGCGGATAACGTTCCCCTCCCCGCGTCGAACCCGCAATCCTCCCGTATGAGGGCCAAAAACACATCCTGGGTCACATCTTCTGCCACACTCTGAGAATTAGTAAGGTTTAGTACGAAACGGTAGATGGGTCCATGAAGTTTCCGATAGAGGAGCAAGAAGGCCTCTTCGTCGCCGGTGCGCATGCGGGCTAATAGTTCGTTTTCCGTACCGGGGGCCATGTTCCAGGTCAATAAGGATTCCGTCTCAAATAGTAACTAGTTCCAAAATAAGCCTCGATATCAGGGCTTTACCTCGTGGCAAAACCTGTCTGTCAAGAGCAACAATAACTAAAATAGTACTTTACCGTTGAGACCAGCTACCCTATCATTTTCTTTCGATGGCTGAGACTAAGATGGCCCCCGACACCGCCGACGATATGCGAGCGCTGCGCGAGAAAGTTTCCGAGCTGGAGAACGAGCTCCATCGCCAACGCACGGAGCGTGTCGCGGGCGAGGAAATCTTTCGCGCATTGGCCGATGCCGCCCCAGTAATGATCTGGGTTGCGGGCCCCGATGCAATGTGTACCTACTTCAATCAAGCGTGGCTGGAGTTCCGCGGCCGCACGATGGAGGAGGAGACCGGAAACGGCTGGATCGCGGGCGTGCATCCCGACGATCGCGATCTCTGCCTTGCGACCTATCTGAAGTCGTTCCAGGCGCGTCAGCGATTTCGCATGGAGTACCGGTTGCAACGCGGCGACGGCGAGTATCGCTGGGTGGAGGACACCGGCGTTCCCCGCTACGAAGACGGTGTTTTCTGCGGTTTCATGGGGTCGGCTGCCGACGTGAGCGGCCGCAAGAGTATCGCGTTTTCGCCCGACCAGGAAGCGGTACGCATCGTGTTCTCGCTGACCGAGCGGGAGCGCCAAGTCCTGGTGCTTATCGCGGAAGGCAAATCCACCAAGGAAGCGGCCGCAAGGCTAGGGATCAGTTACAAGACAGCCGATTCCCATCGCAGCCGCATCCTCGAAAAGCTTGGCGTTCATGAAACCGCTAGCATGGTCCGCTACGCGATTCGCGCCGGCTTGATTGCCCCCTGACGCACCTCGCTACGAGCCCGCCGGGAGCAGCGGGCTAATCACTTACTCGCGGAATTGGACTTCTCGTCCTGATCCGGAACGGCCCAGGGCACAGGTCCAGTGGATTTCAAGATCTCGCGGACGCGGTCCAGAAGTGTTTCCACCGGAAACGGTTTCTGGAGGAAGTGCGCGTCGCTGGTGTTCATGCCGTAGAAGCGGATTACCTCCGATCCCACGTGGCCGGAGACGAACAACAACCGCAATGCGGGTTTCAGCCTCACCAGTTCTTTCGCCAACTCGACGCCGTTCTTGGCAGGGAGCGATACATCGACGAGAAGTAAATCGATGGCGTCCTGGTTTTCTTGAAAGACCCGGACCGCACTCTCATAGTTGTCAGCTTCCAGTGTGCCTATTCCAGCACGATCAAGCGCCTGGCTGGCGACTTCCCTATCCAAGGGTTCATCATCGACAATGAGGGCTAATTTCATTGTTGTTCTTCAGTCGCCGGACCTTGTCACATTCTAGTGCGCTGGCCGAGAGGGTCGTGACAATGCGAGTACCCGAAGCCACAAGTATCGGCCAAATATCCGGGTCCTGCAATCCAAATCTGACCGCACTCTCGCCACTTCGGGCTGAATCACACACCAGCACGTTCACGGCGTCAGATCACGAGTGAGACGGGCCATCTGGCTCCTCATTTCGGCGCGCGGCAAATGAATTCGCTGGCCATGCCCCGGCAATATCCACTCGAAGGAATAGGACACGAGCTTCAGAACGGACTGCAACTGATCCTCCCATGAGTACCAGCACACATCGCGGGACGCATGAAGACCCCGGCGCGCCCGGCTCCACCAGAGATGGTCGCCTGTGAAAAGAAACTCATCTCCGTAGAGCAACACGCAATGGCCGCGGGTGTGGCCCGGAGTTGGAATGGCTAGAAAGCACGGAGCAAGTTCAATTGCATCTATACCCTCGATCACTCGTTCGGCGCTGGGTTGCGACGACAGTTCCCAACGATGAATGATGCGCGAGGCGCCGAACCGGGCCGCCCATTTTTCCGCGTCGGCAACATCATCGCGGTGTGTGAGAAAGATATGGCGGATACCGCCCATCTGATGAAATCTCCGGGCAAGATGCTCGACATAGCGGGGCGAATCGATGAGCCAGTTTCCGTCCGGATGCACTACAAAGTAGCTGTTTCCGCCGAACGATTTCCGGGAATTGAAGCCGCAGTAGAAAACGCCCGGGGCCAATTCCAGCGGGAAGTCCGCGATGGCCGCGGCGATTCCGCGTTTGTCGACAGCACCGATCGAGCCGGTCGGGCAGGCACTCAGCGCGCGAAGCGCAGCGCGCTCCTCGGCCGGATTCCGCGGTTGGGTATGCACATACGAGTGTTCGCCCTGATCGGCGAAGGTGTCGGGTGCGAGCTGGCGGCAGGTGTCGCAGTCAATACAACTGGAATCGACGAAGAACGGTCCCTCGACATTCTCGGGCACGCGCAAAGCCCGTTCCGCCATATGATCTACTTTGCCATAACGGTCTGCTTCCAAAGCGCCCAGGCGCGCTCGAAGCCATCCTGCGCGGCGGATTTACGGGCTTCCTCCGGGTCCAAATAGGTCACCTTGCCCGCACCCAGTTGTATAGCTTGTGCCTGAAGGCGGGCGTTCGCGGTCATATAGTAGGCCCGGCCCGCGACAACATGCAGCGCTGGGGCTACAACGACCGCTCCGTGCCCCCGCAGCAGCACCGCGGGCTTACTTGCCAGCGAGGCGGCCAGCGCTTGTCCCAGAGCCACGTTGCGAATGAGCATATCCGTCTCGCCGGCAGCCTTTCGGATATCGAAGATGGGAACGCCTTCCCCGAGAAATCCGGCCATATGGAAAACCGGCTGGAGCGGAACCGAAGTCACACCGAAGGGAATCACTTCCGGCGCATGGAAGTGCACGACGGACATCACATCGGGCCTGGCTTTGTAGATTCCGCCATGAATGAAGCGTTCGGTATATCCAGTGGAAGCGTCAACACCCACGGCATTGCTATCGAAATCGTATTCGATGATGTCGTCGGGTGTCACCAGGCCCGCGGCCATGTGCCGCGCCAGGAGGAAGTGGTTGGGGTTGCGGTCGTCGCGGACGCTGACATGGCCGTACGCATCCAGAACACCGTTTGCGGCGAGGATATGATTGGCGAGCACCAATTCGTCGACCAGCTTGGAATTGAGACCGCGTTGCGCCCGGGCATTCTCCTTAGCCGCGGGGCGTTGCGCGGCCAGCGGCAGCGCCGCCGCCAGGACACACAAAAGGACGCGTCGTCGTTTCATACTTCCGCAAATCATATCACCCGCAAATTTCAGCCGCCGTTTTCGGGAGTGGCGGTCTTCCAATAGGCCGGCAGGTTGGGCTTGGCTCGCTGGAACCGGCCTCACCCACCCCGCCTGCGTCAAAACACGCCGCATCACTCTTTCCAGAAGAGTTCCGCGTCGGAGCGGCGCACGTAGTTGGCATCCAGGGCGGCCGGATCGCAAGCCTCACCGCGCACCAGGCGCGCGCAAGCGATCGTGGCGATGGCTGCCGCCAGAGCACGCGGCGCCGTAACAAGCGGCGCGGTTTCCCAGCGTGTGCCCTCCAGGGCTTCACGAACGAGGCCACTGTCGGCCGATACGAACTCGAGGTCTCCTTCCGGCAGGGACTCCAGCCATTTGGAGAATCCGCCGACGGTTTCCGGCGCAACCAGATCCCCGGCGGCATTGTAGACGGCGCCGTAGATCTCGCCGCGCCGGGCGTCCATCACAACCGCGCGAAGCGGCGCCGACCCATACCAGGCCATCGCCTGGAGATTGGAAACGCCGGCGGCCGGCTTGCCGCAAGCTTCCGCAAGTCCTTTGACGCAGGCCAAACCCACTCGCACACCGGTAAACGACCCCGGACCCGAGGCCGCTGCGAAGCAATCGATATCCTCCGGGTTGAGGCGGCGCCGTTCGAGCAGATCTCTCAATTGACCATAGATCACATGCGCGAATCCATCCGGCGCGTGCAAGGCGACCTCTTCCAGGACCTCCATTCCGCGCGCCAACGCGATGCTGCCGAACTCGTGGGTGGTGTCGATAGCCAGCAGCAGCGGCTTCACCGGGTGAGTTGGAGCGCGCGGTCGAGCGCGTACACCTTTCCGTTGGCGTTCATTCCGTATACCCGCAGGTTCATCACGGCCGGATAATTCCTGGCCAGACCGGCCGGGACGGTGAAGTTCCCCTTTTGCGCGGCGCCGAGTACGCGATATCCCTGCCCATCCGCGGCCACCTCACCGGTCCACAGCCACATCATGGAACGGGTGGCGCGCGTCTCCCGCTTGATTTTGGCCGAGAAAGATATGGGTTGCCCCACGACGATGTCGGCTGCCGGCTGCTCCACTTCGAAGGGAACCTTGGCGGAATTCTGCTCGATTTCCTGAAGCCCGATCTCGCGCGATTCGAACTTGTAGGATTTGTTCATGCTCTCGACACGGCCTTCGCGCACCACGTGGAGCACCCAGTCATGCGATTTGTCGGGAGCTTCGCCGGTGAAGTGATCGCCCTTGAACTTCTGCCGGGTGGTTTCGCCGGTGGCGGGGTTGATCCACAGAACGTCGTACCCGTGTTTTTCGACCAGCAATTCGAGCGGACCGGGCTTCTCGACATATACCAGATACTCGATGCCCTCGAGAGCGACGGCACGGCCGCCATCCACATCGAAGTACGGCTCCAGTTCCCAGTGGCGGGTGTCTGACAGAATGTCGAACCAGACCGTCATCGCTTTGGCGTCCGCTGCGCCCGCGGCGACCGCTACGTACTGGCCGTCCATGGTCGCATTCCACAAACGGCGCCGGAATGATTCGCCCTGAGCGCCGCCTACGTTGAAGTTCACGAAGGGCACGGCGAAGAGCTGGTGCTCGATGGACCCCACGGCATCGTCGGCGGTTTCATAAGCGGCATAGCTCATCCACTTGTCTTCGAGCAGGGTGGCAGAGGATGTATGCGCGCCGGCAGTCCGTGGGTGCTGGTAGGGATCGCTCTCCTGAAGCACTCTGCCGATTTCGGTCATCAGCGCGCGGCCATCGGGGTAGTCTTCGAAATAGGGCACGACCTGCCAGGTGACGTTGAACGGGGCATAGCGCGCCACCACATACCGGATGAAGCGGCGCCGCTGCTCCCAGGAAGGAAACGATTTCGTAAGCTGGCCGGCAACGCCGGCGAGAACGAGGTCGGCGACAATGCCTTTTTGATTGAGGTACCGGAGGCGCTCGTCGAGCCGGCGGAGGCGGGCGAAATCCGGCTGGTCTGCCGAGGAGAAGCCGGAATCGGCTCCCAGCAGCAGCCGCAAATGATTGAACTTCTGAACGGCGCGGGCATCGGCCGCGGCGCGGAAAGCGGCGTCGTCCAGACCGGCGAGGTTCAGCTCGGTGGCGCCCATCCACAAATGCGGCACGTTCCGTTCGGTATAGGCCCAATGGTGGACATTGGCAGCGCGCAAGAAGCCGGGTGCCTCGGAGGCGGCTGCGGCGAAGGCGCCGCTCTTGCCATCCCAGGACGCGATGTTGCTGGTCAGACGATAATCCCAATCCCCGGCCTCGGTGGGAGTAAAACGGATGACCAGTTTCCGGCCGCCATCCCAGAAGGCCGGCGCCAGAAACGTGCGGTGCCGCGGGGAGCGGAATTCCGCCCTCAATTCGACGGAAAGATAAGGATTGGGATGAACCGAGGCATCCTGTTCGCTGAGTTCGAACACCAGTTCGCACGGCGAATAAGCGGGCGTGTTACTGCAGGGGGACTGTGCAGCCGCGCGGCCGGCCAGCAACAGCACCAGCCCCAATGGAAGCAGGGGCGTTTTGCGGATCATAGATTCAGTGTAAACTTCCGGAACCCGGCAGCGGGTCCAGGGGGATCCGCGCAGACCAAGGGGGTCCGCCCCACGATTATGGGCGGCGGATCGGACGGGCCTGGAGGCGTTGCTGACGGAACGAACCCGATTTGCGGACCGGCGCTCGCGTTTTCAGCGGGTTGCGAGGGTGCGAGCGGCTGCGGGCGATTGGCTTGCAGCCGTTCCAGTTCGCGCAGGGCGCGCTGGTAGGAGCGCTCGGCCGCCTCGATGCGGCGCTGGATGCGCCAGAAGCTTTTATCGCCGCGCTCAAAGGCGTGGCCCAGCGGCGCCGTGTCGTTCAGATTGAAGGCGCTATCCATCTCATATTCCCAGATCCGGGCGTCGGCGCGGGTGAGGCGGCGAAGCTGCCAATCGGCGCGGATCAGGGTGTCGACATACTGGCGCTCCTCGACAGTGGCAGGGCGGATCTCCTGCCAGTTCCGGGTGTTGCGTGTTACGTGCCGGTACCAATTCCCGCACCGCCGCCGCAGCCGCCAGATCCACCACTGCTTACCTGTGACTTCGATGGTGCTAGAATTCAGGCCGCTCAGTGGATAATAGGAGGTCCGCCGGGCGGCCCTCAAGGAATGATCTTTGCCGTACCGATCGACCTGCTGTTCTATGCAAGCGGAGGAAATGGCACTTACACCTGGAAAATGGAACAACAGTATACAGTGACAACCACGGATACAAATGGCGGACGCAGGGTAGGTTTACCGTCACCGGCAACTGGAGCTTTACGGATTACGTGTCGGTTTCCAGTGGAGGACAAACAGTGGATTGCCCAATTGTTACCTGGACAGCCGAAGTAAGCATCACCCGCTCGAATAAAGGAGTTACAGCGACGGGAATGGGTAAACTAATATCGCCATGAATCGAGGCAAATGTCAATGTTTCGCACAACCCATCATGCACGCTCACCTATCTTCGTAGCCTGCATGACGCTTGTCGTTCTGAGCGTTCTCGCTGTGCGTGGAGGAAAGGGGCAAGCGCTTCACAGTGCCTCCGACCTAGTGAAGTCATTATCCGGGGCGGATCGGCCACGGACAAACCCCCTACGACTACGGGTTTTCACTTGCGGCGAAACTGAAGGGGTTCGACAAGGACGGGTGGTGGCTAGTGAACTGGCACAGATAGGTAGAGCCGCAATACCGGACATCGAATTGGCTTTGGATTCGGTCGAGCAAGAAGGTACCAGCTCAAAATTTTTCTCCGCTGCCGGGTGGCTCGTTTTCGCATATTCCCGTATACAAGGGCCATCGACCGTTCCATGGTTGACGAGAATGATCGAAAACCCCAAACTAGCTTCATATCGACTTGTATTGGATCACGCTGTTGCGCTCTCTCTCGGCCTCACCTCCTACGTTTCTAGCCTTCGAAACCCAGAAGGGGTATTCATTTGCCGGCGTAAGGAGCCCAGAGACGCTTTGGATCAATTGGTTCTGTCGTGGGAGCAGAACGATCGTTCACGCCTTGAATTAGCTCTGGGGACAAATGCAACCAAGGCACTGAATGCATTGCTGACTGGCCAGTCGTGGGAGTCTATGCGTTCAGAAATCTGGACCGAACGGAGCAGCGGAAAAACGGCCGTCGGATACTTATTTGACGTGCCTGGCAGATGGTCAGAGCCGGAGGAAACGCTCGTGGAAGTGCGTGGCTATGGCGATGTACCACTCGCTGCTGCGAGCGTTGGGATTGAGACCCGATTCAAGAATGACGTAGGCCTCGACTGCGCAACACACCGGATCAACTTCCGTAAAGTTGACGAGCCGAGCGGGGTGACATACCAAATCGATAACTCTGATCTCAAGGATTTGTTACGTTCTATCGCCGTTTGTGCCACAGGTTGATTGGTGGTCTCATGAAGACCAGCCAAACGGTGGTCGAGGTTATATCGCGGGGAAACCTCGGGAAAACCTCCGGGGAAACCTCGGGGAAAACCTCGGGAAAACCTCGCGGGAAAACCTCGGGACAGACGGAAGGTTGCTGGTCAACCGGCGGTGACCGAATCTACGGTTGAGCGGAATGAACGAAAATGGGAATGGGATCGTCTCGGGAGTGGGGTTCAACTATGCCGGGCTGATGACCTCGATGACATTCAATACGTTCAGCGAGACAAGGACGTATGACCCCACGATGCTGCAACTGACGCATCTGACGACACGGCAATCACCGTCGAACAACGCGGTCGTGGATATGGGCTATAGCTACACGGCGGGGCAGAACAACGGCCGGATTTCACAATCCACGGACGGTATCCTCGGCGAGACGGTGAACTATACGTATGACAGCCTGAACCGGCTGCTGACAGCGCAGGCGACGAATGGGTCGTGGGGGAATTCGTACGTCTATGACGGATTCGGAAACCTGACGAACAAGAACGTGACGGTGGGATCGGCGCCGATGCTCAACCAGCCGCACGATCCGGCAACGAACCGTCCGACTGGGCAGAGCTGGGATGCGAACGCAAACGCGCCGGACGGGGACTTCGGTGTGGAGAACCGGGTGGTTTACAGCAACGGGACGAACTTCACCTGGGACCCGTACGGCAAGAAGGTGGCGGAGGCGCCGTTTACAACGGAGAAGATCCGGCGTACGGAGTAACGCTGCATTTCTACGGGATCACGGGGCAGCGGCTTTCGACGACGCAGTTGAACTGGCGGGCGCATGTGGGGATGTGGCTGACGGCGCCGGTGGTGGACAATTTATATTTCGGCGGGAAGCTGATCCGGACGGGCGGAAAGACGGTGGCGGTGGACAGGCTGGGGACTATTCGGGCGGACTCGGCAGGCGGCCGATTTGCGACGTATCCATACGGGGGGCCACGGACGGGGAGTACGACGTTTGCGGGGATGTACGATCCGGACCGGGGATACAACAACCAGACCGCGATGTGGGGGCAGCCGGATAGGTTGGGGATGGGAGCGGCAAACCCGAGGAACCCCACAAGTGGAATCGGTATGGGTATGCGAATGGGGATCCAGTGAACTTCAATGACCCCAAGGGCACCAATGTCGGTGATTGCAATTTGGACTTTGACACCTGGTGCGGCGGAGGCGGTAGAGGAGGCGGCGGAGTACTTTTCCACGACTTCTTAGGTCCGGAAGGTATCGTGCCTGGGAATTGGTACTGGATTTCCATTGCGTTCGCATCGCATTCAGGCCGTCTTCCCCCACCGGATCAACAAGGGCCCGGCGATCCCGCGGCCTTATCCAACAGAGAACTGATGTCTGCTGCACTCGACCAAGCGATAGCTGACTTGGCAAAGCCGGATTGCGCCAAAGTTTTTGCCGGCGGAATCGCCAAAGGGCACGATCCGGTGGCCGTGTTGCAGGCCATTGTCCTCGGCACACAATACGGTTCTGTCTCGTTTAAAGACTTGGGTGCAGGCACGGGAGCTGTTGAGTCTTCCTACCCATTGCGCTTCTTCGGGGTCAAGAAGGTCACAATCACCATTAATTCCGGTATTTACGCTGGCGGAGCCTACTGGAACAACGGGTACGCTAACGTCAATGCATTGACGCTACTTCACGAGCTTGGACATGCGTTTAACGATTTGTTCGGAAGGGGAAGTTCCGCGATTATAAACGACACAACACTGTTGGGGAAGGTGAATCAAGCTGCAGAGGACAAGAATGCAGCCACATTGAAGCCATGCGGACAATAATCCTGTTGGTAACAGCCGTTTCGGCTGTCGCCTCCGTTCGCCACGCACGGAGCGCCGAACTCTCAGTCTGCGACATCGTTCATCCGGCTAAGTTGTCTGGCCAGGAGGTGCAAGTCATTGGTCGGATTGTGTTCACGATGCACGGTGCTGTCCTAACGACGGATTCGTGTGCAGATCACGACTACGATGTGCTGATTCTCTACCCTGATATCGTAGGGACGCCAACTGTACCATTTAAACTGGAACCAGACACAATCGAACGTCTTAGACCGTACTTCCGGCCGTCCGGTGGCACGGCAACAGCTTGTGCGGTATTAAGAGGTCAGGTCTTCTACAAGAGCGGATTTCGCTCTAAGACTCTGGGGGGTGGACCTCAGGGCAATGGCTTTGGTCCCAGGGGGGCCTTTCCGGTGGGTTTCGTGCTAAAGGGCGTCTCCCGGATTAACGATTGCAAGTGAGCCTTACCTCGGAGAAACCAGAGCCTCACTATTCCTTTTGTGCGTTTCGTTCTTCGGCGCGGGCGCCCGCCAGGATGTCCGTCAGCGCGTAGTTTCCTTCATTGCAGGCGTACTCAAATAGCGGACCGGCGGAGCGTGTCATGGGGAGCTCCACTTTCCATGTCCGGGTGAAGGATTGCGGATCGTCTACGGTGAATTCGTAGAGGAGCGTATCCGGGTCCGTGCGTGTGAAGCGTTCCACGAGGTGTAAGTTCTGGCCGGAGCCGCGGAATCGGGTTTTGTCGCTGAAGTTGGTGGTGTCGACGACCAGCGTATTCCCTTCCCAGTGGCCGCGCGAGTCGCCCATCCATTGGCGGATGGAGGTTGGGACGTGGGGACCGCCATCGAGGGGAATGATGCGGGCATCGTGGATCATCTCGACGAGGATGACAACATACCCGGGCGCCTGCACGATCTGGTACATGTTGTTGTAACCCGCGGGGAGCATGGGCGGCCCCGCGGTTTGCCACAACAGGCAGCGTTCCTGCATGGAGCGGTTTTCGGGACCGTCCGCGGGATGCTGCCTGGCGAGCGCACGGGCGTTGTCCAGACGTTTTTGTGCCTCGGTGGTCAACGCGGGGATTCGCCCATCCGGCGGGTCGACAATCAGGGAAGTGCGCCTGCTTCCCACGACTTTGCTTCCCCGCTCCCACCAGAACTCGTTGTACCCACCCGGGTCGCCGGGCGCGGGAGGACGATCCACGCGGTTCTGGGCGGCCTGCATTTCGAGGGCCTGCGCTTCCTCCGGCGTCAGAAACGCTTTCCCCTCCAGATCGCGAGGGCGCTCCAGCGGCGTCAGCGTGCCATTTGTCCAATAGCCTTGGATATCGGGCTGGCCATCGGCCGTGCGCGGTGGAGTCCAGTTTCTGTCCGCGGGAGTCTGAGCCAATGAGGTTAACGCACATGCAATCACGCAAAGCGCCAATCGAGCGAGCATCCGAACCTCCCAGTTCGTGGTCCGTCCCTGTGACTCCGTCACCGAACAACCGCTCCCTGACGGTCGCGGCTCGGTTTCGAGGTATTGCCGGGACCCTCCAGTAGTCACTTTCAGGGTACTCCGGCACACTCAGCGGCGGAAGGCAGGCGCTGGCGCGGCACGGCGGCTGCGCCGGATCCAACCATATACCGATACGATGCTGCCCACGGTGCATACGACCAGTAAGCCAATCAGAAAGTCCTGCACGATCTCGTTTTCGGCCCAGAGGAGAATGCTCCGGCCGAACAGCAGGGCCAGCACGCCCAACACCGTGAAACGCACCATGCGGGCCGCTCCCACAACGACCAGCAGACGCTTGCGCGGATATTGCAGAGCGGAGGCGGCCATGATGAACGGCGTGAACGGAAACGGCGGGGGCGCAACCGAAGCCACAATGAGGGCCCACGGCGCGCTCTTCTCCACTTTCTTTTTCACCACGGCCAGCCGTCTTGGAGATAAATGCTTTTCCAACCCGGCCTCACCGGCCCGCCGGAAAGGAACATCCACCAACAGGCAACCCAGCACCGAGCCGATGGTGGACATCGCGGCGTAGTAAAGCATCTCCGGAGCATTGCGCTGCCGCGCCGTCATGGCCACAACCAGCAAATCGTTACCCAGCGGAGCGAACAGGAAAGAAGAGTCCAGAATTCCCAGCACCAGCAGGCCGATTCCGCCGAATGACCAGAAGAAGGCCATTAACACCTGCGTAAGGTGCTTCATGGCTGGCGATGTTTACACGTTTCGAGCCAAAACGCGCGCTGGTCAGAAGACTGCGAGTGAAACCGCACAGACCAGGGCACGGGAAGGCGCGATGATGGAAAGCGAAGGAGGGGCCATGAGTCCGCACCAGAGTTTTACCAGGATTCCGCTCCAGGTCGGGAGCGAATTGCGCATCCGCAACAACGGGGAGCTCAGCGTCAGCAATCCGACCCTGGAGGCCGCTCCCGCTCAGGATGCCGCCGATGCCGTTCTGGATTACCGCTTCGATGCGCACACGGGAGAGCACGTGTTGCGTCTGCGGCGTCCCGTCACTCTGCCCGAAGAACGATTCCGGAAAAGGTGACCGTTTCAGGCTGGTCACTAAGCCAGAAACGTCCGCAGGTCGGCGAAGGAAACGGCCCATACCGGGGTGGAGCCTTCATACCCTTTCAACTGCACTTCGCATCGCCGGAAATGGGAATTGTCCGGAACGCTGAGTACGTCAAAGGCGGCTTGCCCGAGCACGACGCTTAGCCCCAACGTCTTGGTAGCCGCCTCCAGACGAAACGCGGAGTTCACGGTATCGCCGAGCGCGGTGTAGTCGTTTCCGCCGAGGATCGCGTGGCCGGTGTTGATGCCCGCGCCGATGCGCAGGGGGCGCGGCAAGGGGAGGCTCTCGCTGATTTCGCAGGTTGTGCGATCGATTTCGCACAGGGCGCGGAGAGCCCGCTTCAAATCGGGCGCAACGTTCGCGGCCCGGTCGTGAGCCCACACGGCCATGATGGCGTCGCCGATATATTGCTGTCCCCAGCTACCCCACTGTTGCGCCACCTGTCCCACGCGCAAGAACCAGGTGCCGATCATCTGCGATAGCAGCGCCTCGGAAAGAGACCGGGCCAATGGCGTGAAGTCGCGTATGTCCACCACCAGGATGGTGGCCAGGCTCTGGCTGTGCATCGCGGCAGTGGGCTGGTTCCGGGTGCCAGTGCCGAGCGGGGATGACGGCGAATGGGACGCCAACGAGTTGCAAAAAACCAGCTCCTGTTCGGCGAACACCAGCCGGTCCTGGTCATTCAATCTCATGGGAACGCTCACCCGGCGGCCGTTTACAAAGGAGCCGTTGCGGCTTCCCAAATCGACGAGGTAATAGTCCCCGGCATCTCTGCGCTGAATCAGGGCATGAAGCCGCGAGACCGACCGGCTGTCCAGGAGCACGGCGCACCCTTCGCCTCGGCCGATGGCCCACGTTTGGCCCGCGATCAACGGAAATTTCCGCCCGGTTCCGCTTAGTACCAGATGCGCCTCGGCAGATCCCTCGTCCATTGACCACCAATCTAGCAGAGCGGCCTGGTTCTAGGACCGGAACGGTCGAGTTCTATGGTGTCCTTCGGGTGTGCCGGCGTAGAATTCTCCGGAAAGGAGAGCGCTGGTTGCGGCTCACGGCTCAATTCGCCGGTATTCTTCTGATATGCGCCTTGAGTGCCGGGGGACAGGCGCGGCACAACGCCAATCCGCCACCGAGCATTCGCGTGGATCGAAACCTGGTCCTGGTTCCGGTGACGGTCTGCGATTCCCGGAATCGCGTAATTTCGGGACTCGATAAAGAACACTTCCGCGTGTTTGACGATAACGTGGAACAGAGTGTCACGGAATTCTTTCAAGAGGATGAACCGATCGCGATCGGGCTGGTGTTTGACACGAGCGCGAGTATGGGCAACAAGCTTTCGCGTTCGCGCGATGCCGCCAATGCGTTTCTAAGTGTGGCCAACGAGGAAGATGAATTCTTCGCGATCGAATTCAATGACCGGCCCCGCCTGACCGTGCCTCTCACTCGTGACACCCGGGAGATTCCGGAACGGCTCTTCCTCACCAAAGCGCACGGGCGCACAGCTCTGCTCGACGCTGTGTATCTCGCATTGCAGGAGATCAAGAAGTCCGCGAAAAGCCGCAAAGCGCTGCTGATCATTTCCGATGGCGGCGATAACGCAAGCCGCTATCGCGGTACCGAAGTCAAGAGCCTGGCGCGCGAGAGCGACGTGCTGATTTACGGCTTGGGAATATACGGGGCCGCCGGCACTGCCGAGGAGCTTTACGGGCCTACGCTGCTTAGCCAGATCGCTGAATTGACGGGTGGCCGCGAGTTTCCGATTGCAGACATCAACGACATGCCGGAGGCGACGGCTAAGATCGGCATCGAACTGCGGAATCGCTACGTTCTGGGATTCTCTCCGCCCGCCGTGCAACGCGACGGCCGTTATCATCGCCTCCGTGTCAAACTGCTTCCACCGCCCGCGATGCCGCGCCTCAACGCATACTGGCGCCCCGGATACTACGCGCCCGAGGAATAGGGGCCGCCGCAGCATGCGAAAATAGCAGTTGTATGCTGTACCGGCTGCTGTCTGTGGTGTTTCTGGCAACGTTTGCCGCCTCGGCCCAGAGTCTTTCGGTCAAGCAATTAATGAGCTTCCTGCAGTCCTCAATTCAGATCAAGCAGACCGATAGGGAAGTGGCAGGATTCCTCGCAAAAGCCAAGATGACGGAAAAGCTGGACGATCGAACGATCGAGGAATTGCAGGGCCTGGGAATCGGGCCCAAAACGCTGGCGGCGCTGCGTATATTGCGCGATCAATCGGCGGGGCTTGCAGCCGCCGCGCCGCTTGCGCCCGAACCCAAGGTGGTGCCCAAGGCCCCGCCCTCATCGGAAGAGCAGGCGGCCATTATCGACGAAGTCCGCCAGTATGCGCTCAACTACAGCAAGAGCCTGCCGGACTATATCTGCACCGAAGTGACCCGCCGCTATGCGGCGCCCGTTCCTGGAGGCCGCTACGGCGGGCGGGCCGGCAGCGACCCTTCCTGGCAACTGCAGGACACCCTCACGATCCGACTGAGCTATTTCGAGCAAAAAGAAGACTACAAGCTGGTGTTGGTGAACAACACCGTCACGCAACAGGACTATCACCGGGTGGGAGGCACCAGCTCGAGCGGCGATTTCGGCACCATGATGCGCCAGATCTTCGAGCGCGGAACAGAGGCTCATTTCGAGTGGGACCACTGGGGAAAGCTGCGCGGGCGCTCCGCATATGTCTTCGCGTACCGTGTCACGCAGGACCGGTCGCAATGGCACGTCACCTACAACGGCGAGATGGATATTATCCCGGCATACCGCGGCCTGATTTACGTCGACGAAGAAACGAAGCAGGTGCTGCGGGTAACGCTGCAGGCGGTGGATATGCCTGCGTCGTTCCCCGTGCGGCAGGCCGAGACCACACTGGATTACGATTACCAGACGCTGGGCGATCAGCAATTCCTGCTTCCGCTCAAAGGCGAAGTCCGGCTGGCATCCGGCGACGTATTAACCAAGAACGACAACGAATTCCGGCTGTATCACAAGTATTCGTCCGAATCGGCTATCCGGTTCGACACGGATACGCCGCCCCCGCTGCCCGAGGAACAGACGAAGGAGCAGCCGCGCAAGTAGGCGGGCTGCTTATTTATAGCTCTTCTCGTAGCGGTTGCGGCTATTGGAGACGGTGAAGGAGCCGTCCTTTTCGGCGTTGAGGCGCAGCCATTTCCCCTGGCAAATCTCATCAATGTTGGCGAGGAAGGTGTCGGCCGAGTTGTGCTCTTTGCCGGCTCCCAGCGCGTAATGCAACTGCCAGACATCGAGCAGACCGGCGGTATCATGCACTCTTTGCCAGGCGCGCGGGTCGCCGCCCTTGCGCGGGCCGTTGTTGGCGATAGCGACTTTGGGGTGAATCACCTGGAGGAACTCCGGCGTGCTGGCGGCCGTACCCATGTGGTGAGAAGCCACGAGCACATCGACCGTGCCGATCTTGTTGGCCGGGCATACCAGGTTATGTTCCCGGCTGCTGCTGAGGTCACCGAGATCGAGGATGCGAAAGCTGCCGAACGTGATGAGTAGCCCCAGGGAACGCTGGTTCTCGCCTTCGAACTCATCGGGGTCGGGTTTGTAGCCGGCGCACGCCGGATTGGGTTCACCGGCGCCGGGCAAAGGCGATGCGAGGGTTTCGCCATTGCCCGCGAGGATCTTCACGTCGAGTCCTTTGATGGGGATCGTATCGCCCGGTTTCGCCAGGATGTGGTTGGCTTTGTCGCGAAACGAGCTGTACATGCGGAACAGCACCAGCGAATCCTTATCCGTCTCGGAGTCGGGACCGTGGTCGACAAAGTTGCGGATCGGGAATTTCGCGGCCACATCCGCCACGCCGCCCGCATGGTCCGCGTGATAGTGGCTGATGAGAAGGTAATCGATCTTCTTCACCCCGGCAGCCTTGGCGGCAGCGGCAATGCGGGCGCCGTCCCGTCCGTTGTAGCCTCCGTAGCCGGTATCCATGAGCAGCGTTTCGCCGGAAGGAGAAACGAACAGCGTTGACTGGCCGCCCTCGACATCGATGAAAAAGATCTCCAGGCTCTTCGCCGCGGACAGAACCCCAGCCGGGACCAACAGCAGCGCGCAGGTTCGCAGAAACCGCATGGCGCGATCTTAGCATGCAACCGATTCATGTTGCGTGAACTCCATTGACCGGAATAACGTATGAAGAAACAGATGCCCTTTTGCAGCCAGTGCGGAAACCAGGTTGGCGATCGAGATGCCTATTGCGGCCGGTGCGGCACCCGTCAACCGCCCCAAGCGGCGTCCACGGCCGATCCGTTCTCGCAAATCAGCCCCCGGACCGCGGCGATCTGCTGCTATATTCCCGGAATCGGTTGGATCGCGTCGATCGTGGTGCTGGCATCGCAGAGGTTCCGCAGAGACCGCATCGTCCGCTTCCATGCGTTTCAGGGTTTGTATCTCTTCGTGGCCTGGCTGCTGGACGGCTGGGTCCTGCGGCCAATCTCGCAATTTATCCCGCACTTTCCGCTGCATGGACTCGTGGAGGCCTTGCTGCTCGGCTTGTCGATCTTCATGATCGTGAAAGCTGCCCACGATGAGGCCTACTCGCTGCCTCTGTTCGGTGAACTCGCTCAGCGCTCGGTGGCGGAAGATTGAGAATTCGGCGGACGTTTGCGGGTCTTACTCGCCAAAGCTGGCTAAGGCCGTCTTTTCGTCCGTGAATACCTTGAACATCGAGGCGAGCTTGGTCATCTGCAGCAGATGCGTTACGCGGGCCTGGGGGTTCACCAGTTTGACATCGCCGCCCAGATTGCGGACCGTGGTGCAGGCTCCGACTAATTCGCCCATGCCGGCGCTATCGATATAGAGCAATCCCTGAAGATTCAGCAGCACGTTTTTGTGCCCGGCGGCCACGAGTTGCTGGATGGTATTCCGCAGCAATCCGATGCCGCCTGCGATCGTGATGCCGCCGCTAAGATCGACAATGGCAACGTTGCCCGCCTGGCGGGTGGCGGCATGGCTCTGCATGATCTCTCCTATGCTCGTGTCCCTACCCCTCGAAATAGCTTAACCGAAGCAAAAGCCGATTTCTGCGGCCCTGGTACTGGAAGCATTGCGAAACTCTAATGGCACGGGCCCTCATTGCCGATATAAAGAGGCATGTTCGAATGGAAGGACTGTTACCGCGTACAAATCAACAGCATCGACGGGCAGCATCAGAACCTGTTCCGTCTGGCGGCCAATTTGCACGCAGCTCTGCAGGCCGGCCAGAGCCAAGCGATCATGACACAGCTCCTCGATCGGTTGCTGCAGTACACGCAAGTGCACTTTGCACAAGAGGAGCGACTGATGCAGAACGCCAAGTATCCCGAATTTGCGGCGCATAAGGCGCAGCATGAAGAGTTCATCGCCGAAGTGGTCCGGCTCCAGAAAGAGTTTAAAGACGGGCGGATGGCCATTAGCCTCACGATGCTCCAGTTCCTGAAAAGGTGGCTCGCGAAGCACATTATGCAGTCGGATCAGAAGTACGCGCCTTACTTAAAGGCCAAAGCCGTCGCCTAATCCATTGTTTTAGATTTGGCGTCTATTCCAAACATTACAAAGTACTTCTCCGGCAAACGCGTGCGCCGGAACTGGCGATCGACCAGCATGTGGCGGGTATGCCCCGACGCCAGCTTGCGGCCGCTCGCAACCAAACGCATTTCATACGCAAACGTCACCGTGCGCGAAGTTGCCTGCTCGATCCGGGTTTCGACCACAATATGATCGTCGAAACGCGCGGGTGAAAGGTAGCGGCAATTGGCTTCCACCACCGCCATGAGGATTCCATCTTCCTGTTCCATATCGCGGTAGTTAAAGCCGAAGCTCTTGCAGAATTCGACGCGGCCCACTTCCATCCAGACGAGATAGTTGGCGTAGTAGACGACGCCCATCTGGTCAGTTTCGGCGTAGCGTACGTGAAAGTGGGTTTCAGCAGAGGGGGTCATGGGGCTAACGCATTGTAACGCCGCGCAACGGCAGAGTGCCCGCAAGCGTCTGTTAGACTGAAGGTTACCAGCCAACTTCATGCGCGCGCGAGTGCTCTTTTTCGGGATGCTCAAAGAGATAGTGGGCCGCTCGGCGGAGGAGATCGATCTGCCGGAAGGCGCCGATCTGGGAAGCGTTTTCCAGCAGTATGCTGCACGGCAGCCGCGTCTCCGCGAACTGGCTTCCAGCATCGTGGCGGCGCGAAATCAGGAGTTCGCCGACTTATCCACGCCTCTGGCGGATGGCGACGAAGTAGCGTTTCTGCCTCCGGTGAGCGGCGGCGTGGAAACAGACGTTCTGGAGATGACCTCCGGCGAACACTACTTCGCACTGACCCGCCACGCAATCGATACCCGTGCGATAATCGCCCGGCTATTGACGGGGGTTGAGGGGGCGGTGATCACGTTCGAAGGCACGGTCCGCAACAACACGAAGGGCCGGGCGACACGGTATCTGGACTACGAATGCTACGAAGCGATGGCGCTCAAGATGTTGGCCAAGATCGGTTGTGAGGTAGCCCAAAACCATGCGGTGAGCCGCGTGGCGATGGTCCACCGGCTCGGCCGGATGCTGATTGGGGAAACCAGCGTCGCAGTCA
>PSRJ01000239.1 GCA_003175985.1 Terriglobia bacterium | reverse complement strand
CGCACGCACGGCCGTTTTCGCCTGGTACACGCTTACCGGAGCGATGGCGACGGCGGCCGGGTCGCTGTTTGGTGGCCTGCTCACCGGCCGGTTGGAACGGTCGGGAATGATGCCGGCCGCAAGCCAACGCATGGTTGTTCTGCTCTATGCCATTTCCGGATGCCTCCTGGCGGCCGCCTTTAGCCGGCTCACCAGGGGCGCTGAGGTGAAAGCAGCTACCAACGAAACAAAGAACATGAAGCGGCTGCTGGGCATCAGCGGGTCGCGGCGCATAGTCTTCCATCTTTCGAGCCTGTTCGCGCTCGATGCATTCGGCGGAGGATTTGTCGTCCAGAGTTTTGCCGCCTACTGGTTCTATATCCGTTTCGGGGTGCAACCCGCGGCGCTGGGAGGCATCTTCTTTGGCGCTAATGTGCTCGCTGGAGTATCGGCGCTGATGGCTTCGCGGCTGGCGTCGCGGATCGGCCTGGTCAAAACGATGGTATTTACGCACCTGCCGTCCAACCTTCTGTTGATCCTAGTCCCCCTGATGCCCAATCTGCGGCTCGCCATACTGGTTCTGCTGCTGCGGTTCAGCATCTCTCAGATGGACGTGCCGACCAGGCAATCCTATACGATGTCGGTGGTTGCGCCCGCCGAGCGATCGGCTGCTGCCGGCATCACCGGCGTAGCGCGTACGACTGGGGCCGCTATCGCTCCCATGCTGGCCGGCCTGCTGTTCTCTCATCCGGCACTGATCGACTATCCGTTTTTCATAGCCGGAGCGCTCAAGATCATCTACGATCTGCTGCTCTACAGGGCATTCGTCGGGCGCGAACCGCCTGCCGGATCGAAATGATCTGACTAATCGCTTCGCGGCCGCGCCGCGAGGATGTTCCGAACGTCCCTTTCCAACTGCGGCAGCGCCCTGGCGAAGATCTTCTTGTAGCTTCCGCAGAACCAGTCCAGGTCGGCGAACCGCCCGTATTGGGCATGGCGCAACTTCGGGCAGCCGCCGTGACAGATGTTGCTGTACTCGCAAACCGCGCACTCAGCATGGGGCACCGCTTTCTTTTCCGCGAAACGAAGCCGCCGCTGGCGCCTCGAAATCTCCGGCCAGCTATCGAGTTCGATATTGCCCAGCTTCCATGCGGTCTCCACAAAGAAATCGCACGGATACACGTCGCCGTTGTACTCCACCACGGCATAACTGTCACAACTCGCGTGCATCGTGCAGGTACCTGGCCTCCTGCCCGCCAGGGCTTCCGCAATATTCTCGAAGAAGCGGATACTCCGCTGCCGCCGCTCCGGCCACCACAGATCGAAGACCTCGCATAGAAAGCGCCCGTATTCCTCGGCGGAGATGGTGAACGGCATCGGCGTGCCATCGGGTTCGAACTCAGCCAGCGGGATAAATTGCAAGTATTTAATCCCGAGCCTCTGGAAGAATGAATATAAATCGCGTGCGCGGCCCACGTTCGCTTTGCTGATCACGCACAGCACATTGAACTCAACCTGCGTGGATCGCAGTAGTTCAGCCGCTTCCACTACCTTTGCCCAAGTCCGATGGCCGGACTTGTTGTAGCGGTAGCGATCGTGAACGTCCTCCGGCCCATCGAGCGAGAGACCGACCAGGAAGTTGTAGCTACGAAAGAACTCGCACCACTCGCGATCCAGGAGGATTCCGTTGGTTTGAATAGAATTGGACACGCTCTGGCCATTGCGCCCGTGGTGTTGTTGAAACTCGACCAGCGCCTGGAAGAACTTCAGGCCCGCGAGCGTGGGTTCTCCACCCTGAAATGCGAACACAGACTGCGGGTAGGAATAGAGCAAATACCCTTCGACCAGTTTCTCGAGCGTCTCAAGCGTCATGGTCCGTTGGGGTAGTTCGGCGTAGGGGTCGGCCTCGCGGTCGAGGTAGAAGCAGTATTCACAGTCCAGGTTGCAGACTGCCGATGCTGGCTTGATCAGAATCGAAGATATGCGGGGTACCGGCCCGCTGACTGTGGCCAGGGAGGGTCCGGTGCCGGAAAGAATGGGAAACACTTTATTGGTCTTTTCCCTCAATCCACGGCAGATAAGCCGCTCCGTAGAGTCCGGCCTCGTTGCCCAGCGTGGCTTGTTCGATGCGCGTGCTGGACTTCGAAAGCCGGTAGGTGGCCGAGCGCAATTCCGTCATGCGGATCATCGGCGGGGCAAAGAACTCCCAGGCCGGGAGCATGCCGCCGCTCAGGAGGTAGAGCGGAAAATTGAAGGTGTTCACCAGACCTGCCAGCACGAGCCCCAGGCTTTCGCCCATCACGCGCCAGATCTCGCGCGCCTTGGCGGCCCGGTCGTCATTGCCGCACGCGAGTTCATAAACCTCTTTGGACGTCAAATTTTCGCCCAACTGCATCAGGCGGGCCATGGCCGTCACCGCCGTCGCCGACGCATGCTTCTCGACGCATCCCTGGCTTCCGCAACCGCAAGGGTTCCCGTTGGGGACCGCCGTCAGGTGACCTAGTTCGCCGGCCATCCCCAAATAACCCCGGATAATCCGCCCGCCGTGGATGATGCCCCCTCCAATCCCCGTGCCCAGGGTAAGAAGCACCAGATCGTTAACTTCGCGGCCGGCGCCCATCCATTTCTCGCCCAAAGCGGCGGCATTGGCGTCGTTTTCCAAAATGACGAGAGTTCCCAGCCGCCGTCCGATTTCGTCGCGGATCGGGAAATTCTCCAGGAAGGGCAGGTTATTCGAATTACGGATGATCCCTTCCTTGAGCGAGATGAAACCCGGAACCCCGATGCCGATACCGGCCAAGCTGGTGGGACCGTACTTCTCGCGCAACGCGCCAATCGCCTGCACCATCTCGGCGAGAACAGCCTCGCGGCCCTCGGAGAAGTGCACCCCTCCGGAAATCTTATCCAGGAGGGTCCCGTGCTGGTCGATGGCGGCGGCACGCAGATTGGTGCCTCCCAGGTCGAGTCCGATCGAGTACTCAGGCATCGAACGGCAGGATAGCACGCGGGGGACCAATGAAGGCGGTATCGTAGGAGGCCGGGGAGGCTTTCATGCAACGGAAGGAATCCACGGGAATCTCGCGCCGCAACTTCTTTGAAGCGGCTGCCGGACTGATAGCGGGGACAGCCTCGGCGTCCGCGCAGAATGCCGGTAGCGCCGCGACTCTGGACCGGCTACTGCGATCGCAGTCCGACGCCAACCGGCGCATTCTTCTGCAAGGCGGCATCGTGCTGAGCCTCGATCCGAAAGTCGGCGACTTCGAGAAGGCCGATGTTTTGATCGAGGGCAAACGGATCGCAGCCGTAGGACCGAATCTGGCAGCTTCGGCCCGATCGGCTTTGGTGGTGAACGCCACGGACCGCATCGTGATGCCGGGTTTCATCGATACGCACCACCATCAATATGAGACGCTGCTCCGAAGCATCCTGGCCGACGGTCTGTTAGGCTTCGCGCCGGGGGATGGAGCCAAGACTTACGTCTCGGTAATTCAGGGGATCTTCACCCCGGTCTATCTTCCGGACGATGCCTACATCTCGGAGTTGGTGGCCTCGCTCAATCAGGTGAGCGCTGGGGTTACTACGACCGTAGATACCTCCCAGGTGTCGCTTTCGCCCGCTCATACGGATGCATGCATCGCCGGCCTGAAGGAATCGGGGCGCCGCGCGGTATTTGCTTACTCCGCCGGAGTGGGCCCGGCCAGCCAATTTCCGCAAGACCTCACGCGCTTGCGAAAACAATATTTTTCATCCGATGACCAGCTATTGACTCTGGCACTGCACACTGGCTTGAATGCGGATCATTGGCGTCTCGCGCGTTCTGCCGGCGCTCCTATCGTTTCGCACTATATCTCCGGAGGCTTGGAGCCGGTAGCGGGAATGGTCGGCCCGGACAATGAATTCATCCATTGCACACAGATCAAAGAGGCGGCCTGGAAGACGATCGCGGATGCCGGCGCCAAGGTTTCGATCGCACCTGCGATCGAGATGCAGATGCGGCACGGAATGCCTCCGTTTCAGGCCGCTCTCAACCACGGCATTCGGCCCAGCCTGAGCGTGGATGTGGAGTGCAACATGACGGCCGACATGTTTTCCATCATGCGCGCGACATACACTCTGCAAAGGGCGCTCGTGAATGATCGGGCAATCGCCGGCGAGAAGGACCTGCCGCATCTCTTGACTGCGCGAGACACCATCGAGTTGGCGACTATTGAAGGCGCGCGGAGCGCTCACCTGGAGAGCAAGGCCGGCACGCTAACGCCGGGTAAAGAGGCCGACATTATCATGCTCGCCACCGACCGCATCAATGTGTTCCCAATGAATAACGTGCCGGGAACGGTCGTGACCTTGATGGATACCAGCAATGTCGATGCGGTCTTCATCGCAGGCAAAGTCATGAAATGGCAGGGCAGACTGGTGAACGTCGACCTGGAGCGGCTGAGACGTCTCATTGACAAAGCACGGGACGGAGTGCTCACGCGCGCCAAGTATCCACGAAACTTGTTCGATACGTGCTGCGCTCCCGCGTAGTGGGGTACTATTCGAGCGAAAAGACCACCAGAGTTCCGCCGAGATTCGTGTAGTCTGCCAGCGACGTGGTCAGACCGACAGCGCCCAATCCTTCGGTTCCTTTTGTCAGGTTCTCGGCAAGACCGATCGCCGCCCAACCTCCCACGCCGGTTAGAACTGCGACGTACTGCTTCCCTTTATGCATATACGTCATGGGATTGCCGATAATGCCTGAGGGTGTGTGGAACTGATATAGAATCTTCCCGGTGGCCTGGTCGGCGGCTTTAAACCATCCGTCCAGTGTGCCGTAGAAAAGAACACCCGCATCCGTAGTCAAAGGGCCGCTGTACACCTGGAAGGTTTCATTGACGGCCCATTTTGTCTCACCGCTCACCGGGTTGAAGGCGATGAGGCGGCCGCGCGTATTCCCATGGTCTGCCGGGAACATACTTAATGTAGCCCCCACATACGGAAATCCGCCGCGGTATTTCACGCTGAAGGCCTGATAATCCATGCAAATGTGGTTTGTACCGACATAGAACAATTTGGTCTTCGGGTCGTAAGAAGCAGGCTGGTGATTCTTGGCGCCCTGCGCTGCCGGACAAATGTCTTTCACATTCACATCTTCCTTGGTCATCTTGTCCGGATTCAGGATCGGGCGCCCCGTTTTCAAATCGATCTCATTTGCCCAGTTGGTGGAGGGATCGAACTTATGCGCTGCAACCAGCTTGCCGTTGCGCCGGTCGAGCACATAGGCAAAGCCGTTCCGATCGAAATGGGTCAACGTCGGGACCGTATTGCCATCGACCACGCTGTCGGTGAGTACGCTTTCATTGATGCCATCGTAGTCCCAAGCATCATGGGGCGTCATCTGATACGCCCACGCCGCCACACCCGTATCGGGATTGCGTGCAAAGAGAGTGGTGGACCATTTATTGTCTCCGGGCCGCTGCGTGGGATTCCAGGTTCCCGGATTTCCACTCCCGTAATACACCAGGTTGAGTTGCGGATCGTACGTATACCAGCCCCACGTGGTGCCGCCACCCAATTTCCATTCCTCGTTGGTCCACGTCTTCAGACTTGAATCTTTGCCTACCTTCTGCTGGGTTGCGCCATCGATCGTTTTATCCGGATCGAACAGAATGTCCGAATCGGGGCCAACGCTATTAGCGCGCCAGACCATCTTGCCGGATTTGAGATCGTACGCGGTGAGAAAGCCGCGGACACCATACTCGCCGCCCGAAATCCCTACGATCACTTTGTCGTGGACGATCAAAGGAGCGATGGTCATGGTCTGACCCAGTTGCGGATCGCCATTCTGGGCGCTCCAAACCACTTTGCCGGTTTTGGCGTCGAGCGCATAGACATGCGTATCCAACGTGGAGACGACGATCTTTCCATCCGCATAAGCGACGCCCTTATTCACGAGATCGCAGCAGGCAACCGAGGGTGAGAACTTATCCTGTTCCGGAGCGAATTTCCAGACGATCTGCCCTACGCTATCGAGGTTGACGGCATAGACGTAGTTCGGGTAGGAGCTCTCGAAATACATCATATTGCCGACCACCAGCGGTTGGCCCTCCTGGCCGCGCAGGGTTCCAGTTGACATCGTCCAGGCGACCTTCAGCTTCCCGGCGTTGCGGGTATTGATCTGGTTCAGCTTGCTGTGGCGGATCCCGCTGTAACTGCCCAACGGCAGGACCCACTGGTTGGGGTCCTGTGCGTCTTTTTCCAGCGCCTCATCGGCCACCGCAAGAACCGGAGCGATTGTGGCTGTTGTAACGAGCGCCGTTGCCAGACTTATCCATCTGATTGAATGCATTTTGAGGTCTCCTTCGAATATTTCAATCCTGCTCCGACGGCGGGCGGCCGGAAGAGATGAGGTCGAGGCTTCTGGCTTTGACATACCTGTAGACGTGAACCACATCGTCCTCGCTCAGAAACCCGGCCCAACCGGGCATTCCCTTCTCTTTTCTCCCCTCCATCGCCACTGTCAGAAATTCCTTTTGTTGCATTGCAGCTACCAGCGAGCGGCGTAAATCCGGCCCAAGCTGGCCGCCCGTAGCATCCGTCCCATGGCAGCGGTAGCAGTAGGAATTGTAGAGCTGGTAGCCATGGAACACTTCCTTGGTAACCTTCTGATTCTTACCTTCCACGAACACGGGAAATTCCACCTGGACGCTCGTTCCGTCCTTCCGCGAATAAGTGTATTGCCTGGCGCCGCCCCCACCCGCGGCTGGCGCGGCGTCGCGCTGGGACAAGATCCAAGCGGCAATTTCCCGGCGTTGTGGCTCTGTCAGATCGGCATGAGCCGTCATACCGGAGCCGCCATCCCGGATCTTCGCCGCCAACGTTTCGAGCGCATTGTCCTGTCCGCGGTAGCGCATGGCGATGGCAGTGTAAGCGGGGCCGACCACTTGCCGATCCACTGCATGACAAGAGGAACAGTCGCTCGCCCGGATCAGTTTTTCGGCATTCTGTTCCTGGGCCAAGGGTGTTCCGGGCAACCAGGTAAGCGCGATGAGTACTGCGGCCGTTACGGTTCCGCGCTCTCTCATCTACTCTCCTGGCGCGGCGCATAGAGCACGACGCCCCTTTCCCTGAGGATGGCGGCCAGTTCCGCCTGGTGTTTTTCGATCACTTCGTCAAGCCTCGCTTTTAATGGCTGATCCCCGGTACGGACTCCCATCGACATTGGGAAGGAATACTGTTCCGGCGGCCCCAGAGCCCGCTCATTCGGCACCGCCACGACTTCCAGCTCCGGATAAGCGCGCAGGAACGCGCTGATCGCCGGTTGCCACGTAATCAGCACATCGATTTGCCCCTTCTTCAATGCGGCAAGCATGGTCTCCGGCGACTCGGTATTGTCCTCGCCGACATCGAATGCCACAGCGCCCGGAACCATGCCCCGCATCTTCAACGCTTCCTCGGCCGGCGTATCCCTTTCAAAGCCGACCTTGAGCTTCTTCAAGGCCGGTGAGTTCATGCTGGTGATGTCGAAGTGCTTGTTCCGGTCAAAGACAAAGACGTACGACGAAACGTAATAGGGCCGCGTGGTCAATTCTTCGCGGCTGCCGTACGGAATGTCCATCACCACATCGCACTTCTTCGCATCAAGGGTCGAGGAGAGGAACTGGGGAAACCCTCCATGTCCGCGGTAGCTTCCCCACGTGTACTCCACGGATTCGCCCAGAGCCTTGGCCACGGCTTCGGCGATCCGATTCTCAAATCCTTCACCGGCACGATTGGAATAAGGCAGGTAGTCGGGATCGGCACATACGGAAAGTGCCTGCGCGGGAACCGAAAAGGCAGAAACCCACCCGATCGCGATGAGAATCACGGGAGCTGCAGTGCGGCCGAGTCTCATTAGCGTGCACCGAGAGATACACCCCGGCGGCGCGGAAGTCAAGGGGTGCACCGGGAATCGCTTACTCGAAATCCATTCTGGCGTCGTTACGATGCTCCTCAATGATGATGTCGGCCTCATCTCTGCTGGCGGCATGACCGACAATCATCCATCCCATACTCGCGGGATAGTCTTGGTTGAGTGCCGCCACTCCTTCGCTACCGTTCGCGCATTCGACGATCTCGTACTGATTACCGTCGGACACGATGGTGAAATTCATTCCCGCCGCTGACGGGGCATGCCGGGTTGTTGGCATCGGTACCTCCCTCTCTCCGTTTCGGAGAACGCCAACGAATTCAGGCCTTAGTTTTCCGGAGCCGCGCGCGAAGCACGCGGTCCGCTAGGGTATGCGCCAGATCAGGTAGACCGCGAACGCCGCGCCTACAGTTGCACCTCCGTAGCAAAGAGTATTTACCAGCTCGTTCAAATGCTTGATTTGCAATCCATCGTAAAGTGTATAGCGAAATCGATGCGCCCAATGAAAAAGTGGCAGGACACAGAATACTAATAAATAGATACGGCCTATCGGGCTGCGGGCCAACGCCAGCAGCGTATCGTGGGCAGGCGCGGGCAACCAGCCCAGGGGAAATGCCAGGCCGAAGAGGAACAGATGAACGGGAACGAGAAGCGCAGCTACAACACCGCCGGCGCTGAACAATAACCAAAGGAACGGTTCGTTCGATCTCTTGGCGGCCATGTTATCCTCGCAAAATCAGCCACGCCACACCGGCGGAAATCAGAACCCATGCCACATAATTCGGCCCGGCAATCAGCGCCGCCGGAACACGTTTTCCGCCCAACCGCACGGCCATCGCCTTTGGCGACAGATTAAACCAGGTGACGGCGTGAAACAGCACGAAGAGAAAGCTGATCACGTTGGACGCGATCACTACCGGATTCCGCAAAAACTGTTCGAAATCGGAATAGGCGCTGGGTCCGCCGGCCAGAGCGTTGATTTGGAAAAGAGTCTCCAGGACAAACCAGGCCACGAAGATGCTGCTGAGTTCCCGAAGGATGAATCTCAAATATGCCCGCCGGCCGGTCCACCAGTAAGTGGAGACGCGCACGCGATACCCTCTGGGAGGATATTCGGTATACCGGAGCATCACTTTCCTCCCCACGGCATCAAAAGCGATTTGACCCACTCTTGAGCGGCCGTAAGCTTATACTGCTGGATCGCGCCCGCGGGATCCACATGCTTGGGACAGACCTGCGTACACTCGCCCACGAAGGTGCAGCCCCAGATTCCGTCGTGCTGCGAAAGAACATCGAGCCGCTCGCTCTTACCCTCGTCGCGCGAATCCATGTTGTACCGCTGGGCGAGCGCCAGCGCGGCAGGGCCGGCGAAAAGGGGATCCAGGCCATAGACGGGGCAGGCCGCATAGCACAACAGGCAATTGATGCACATGCTGAATTGCCGGTATGAGTCCAACTCTTCCGGCGTCTGCAGATATTCGCCCTCGGAAATGGGTTTTTCTTTTTTTCGGATCAGCCAGGGTTTAACCTTTGAGAGTTTGGCGAGAAAATCCGAGATTTCCACGATGAGATCGCGCATCACGGGGAAGTTTTTGAGCGGCTCTACACGAATCGGCCCCGGAGCATAGTCGTTGAGGAAGGTGGCGCATGTCAGCTTGGGTTCGCCGTTCACCATCATTCCGCAGCTTCCACAAACGCCCATGCGGCAGGACCATCGGAAAGACAGAGATCCATCCACTTTGTCTTTGATATAGTTCAGCGCGTCCAGAACTACCCACTCTTTACGCAGCGGGACTTCAAACTCTTCCATGGATGGCGTCTTGTCCCGTTCCGGTGAATAACGCGTGATTTCCAAGGCGATCTGTTCAGCCATAAGCGAATTACTTTCCGTAAACTCGTTCCGCGGGCGGCCAGCGGGTAATCGTCACCGGCGCATAAGTTACCTCGGGCGTCCCATCCGGGCAGCGGGTCACGAGAGAGTGTGCCAGAAATTTTTCGTCATCCCGCACCGGGAAATCAGTGCGCTGGTGCGCGCCGCGCGATTCGGTGCGATGCAACGCAGAGTGGATAATCGACTCGGCTACATCCAGCATGCAGGAGAGTTCGAGTGCGGCAATTAACTCGGTATTGAAGGCGTGGCTGCGATCGTCGAGACCGGCATCCTGAAACCGCTCCTGCAGTTCGCTCAATTTTTCCGCCGCTTGCTCGAGCGACTCGCGCGAGCGGTAAATTCCCGCGCTCTGCTCCATGGTTTGCTGCATTTCGTCGCGGATATTCGAGAGACGCTCGCGCCCCCCGGACTTCTGCAGAAATCGATCCTGCAGCCTGGCTTCTTCATCCACGGCTTGAGCGAGCAGATGCCGTTCCGGCGCTCTCTGCACCGACGCGAACTGGGCCGCTGCACGTCCGGCGCGAGCCCCGAAGACCAGGCACTCGGTGAGGGAATTCGACCCGAGCCGATTGGCGCCGTTGATGCTGACGCACGCAGCCTCTCCGGCGGCATACAAGCCTTTCAGTGGTGTCGCGCCGTCGGGATCCGTATGGACACCGCCCATCATGTAATGCACTACCGGCCGCACCGGGATCAGTTCTTTCACCGGATCGAGGTTTTCATATTTGAGGCACAATTCGCGGACAAAAGGCAGCTTGGCGTTAATCTTCTTCTCACCCAAATGCCGGAGATCGAGATGAACCACAGCCCCGTACGGTCCCTCGATGGTTCTGCCCTTCTCATATTCCTTGACGAATGCCTGCGACAAACGGTCGCGCGGCCCCAGTTCCATGCTGCGCAGCACCGGCTGCGGATGCGGCTTACCAAGGTTGTAGTCCTGAAGATAACGATATCCGTCCTTGTTCAGCATGTAGCCGCCCTCGGCGCGCGCCGCCTCCGTAATCAGGATTCCGGTAAATGGCAGTCCTGTGGGGTGATATTGAACGAATTCCATGTCCTTTAACGGCGCGCCCGCGCGATAGGCCAGTGCCATGCCATCGCCGGTTTTGATAGCGGCATTAGTCGTAAACGGGAAGACGCGGCCGCAACCGCCGGTACAAAGAATAACGGCTTTGGCGGTGATGGCCTGAACCTTGCCGCTGGCCAGCTCGATGGAAACGACGCCCTGGACTTGTCCATCGTCGGCAAGGAGCCTGGTGGCGTAGAACTCGTCGTATCGCGCGACGGCGTTGTACTTCAGCGAAGTCTGAAAAAGCGTATGCAGCAGATGGAAACCGGTCTTATCGGCTGCAAACCAGGTGCGTTCCTTCTTCATGCCCCCGAACGGACGCACGGCAACACGGCCATCGGGCTCACGATTCCAGGGGCACCCCCAATGTTCCAGGCGCATCAATTCCTGGGGAGCTTCTTTGACAAAGCCCTCGACAGCATCCTGATCGGGCAGCCAATCGCCCCCCGAGATGGTGTCATAGGCATGCTCGTCGAGGCTATCATCCTGGCGCGCCACGCCGGCGGCGCCGCCTTCCGCGGAAACCGTGTGGCTCCGCATGGGGTACACCTTGGAAACGACGGCGACGCTGAGATTGGGGTTGATTTCGGCTACCGCAATGGCGGCGCGCAACCCTGCAGCGCCACCTCCGACGAGCAGAACATCGTGTGAAGAAAGATCCAGCATACGGGGCGGGTGTATGGATATTACTCCTCCGAGGCACCCGTTTCAAGGGCCGGTGCAGGGGAACAAGGTGTGCCGCGTGTCGGCACGGGCCGCGGCCAAAACCGGTTAGCAGCCCTCCGTGGCGACTGCTACGATCAGCAAATCGGATTGGGAGTATTTAAACTTCTTTCATTCACAATGGTACCGACTGTGCTACAAAATGAAACTAAAAGGGAGGGGAATGCACCGATAAGAGTAGTAGGGCAGGAAGTTCGATGGCTGACGTAAGATACATTGCGATCCCGGGAAGCAAGACGCATGAGTTGCCGCCGCTTCTGGTGCATTCGGCGGAGCATATGCCCGGAGAAGGTGTATCGGATCTCAATTCCGTAATGTTGGAAGCCGAGGACATGCTGTCTCCGACGGATGCCGATGAAAATCTGTTGGAGCAGCGCAAATTCGATCTGGCCCTGCAACTCGCCGAACAATATCGCGGCTTATTGTCGTATTGGCAATGGGGCGATTCCGTACTGGAGTGGATCCGGCAGTGCGAAATCACATTCGAGACCGAAGACGTGCTGCGGCATCTTCTGCACCCCGATGTCTGGCCGCACGCAAGCCGCGCCAGCTTCGTGACGCTGCTTCGCGACAAGCACATCCGCACCGACGGCGTGCAACTGGAACGAGCCGTGGGGCTGCGCCTCACCTTCCGGCAGCCGCCTCCGATTGACTGTTTTTCCAATCAGTTTTTGCTTTATCTGAATTCCACTATGGCCGACAGCGCCTACCGGACCTGGTCTCAACTTATCCCGGTAGCGCCTGGGTTGTTACCGCCGGAGCGCTTTCACTTCGAAGTGGTCAACCTCGATAACTGAGTTCTCTCCCGGCCGCCGTTCAGCCCCATACTACAATCGGACCAGTGACGGGTTCGCTCTCCAGCGCCGGGATTCATGCGTCATTCGACGGAAGAGCTCTCGCAGGCTTCCTGCTCTCGGGATTCCTGATGGCGTTATTGGGGGCAATTCTTCCCGCTTGGGGATATTATCGAGACCCGCCGGCGTTTACCGCCGTAGGGAATTACTTTCTCAGCCTGGCGGTCGGTCTGGTGGTTTCGCCACTTGTAGCGCGGCGTGTGCTGGCCCGCCGCGGGATTTCCTTCCTGCTGGTGTTTGCCTGCTGTGTCTCTTGCAGTGCCCTGGCGTACCTGGCCGCTTTTTCGCCTCCGGCCTCCGAATGGTGGCGCGTAGCTGGTTTACTGCTGCTCGGTGTGGGAGCCGGCCTGCTGAACCTGGCGCTGTTCCATGCCATATCGCCGAGCTATCACAGCGACGCCGCGGGTACCGTGAATCGCGGCGGCATCTGGTACGGTTTGGGATGCCTGACGGCCACGCTGCTGGTCACCGGCACGTTCTACGCCTACACTGTGCCAGGGATGGTCGTCTTCATGGCGCTGGTGCCCGCGGGATTCGCGGTGCTCTACGCCCGCAGCGGGAGCTTGATCCGGGAACCGGATAGCGCCCATCCCAGTCTGCGCCAGGCGCTCACTGATTTTCGCAGTCCTGGAGCGGTCCTGTTCGCGCTGTTGTTGTTCTTCCAATTCGGCAACGAGTGGTCGATTGCCGGCTGGCTCCCGCTTTTCCTCATCCGGCGTGTCGGTCTGAGCCCAAAAGCCGCGCTGCTGATTTTGGCCCTCTACTGGCTCTTTCTTTTGCTGGGGCGGCTCATCTCCGTGGCGGTCCTGTCGCGCACTCGCCACGGCCGGCTGCTGCTGGGCAGCGGGCTGGCTGCATTGTTCGGGTGCCTCATCCTTTTCTTCACGAATAATGCATTCGGAGCAGTCACCGGAGTGTTGTTTGTGGGCGCGGGGTATGCGAGCATCTACCCTCTTGTGGCTGAGGCCATCGGACGCCGCTTCCCCTACTATCATCCCGGATTCTTCAATGGGATTTTCTCGGTAGCAATGGTCGGTGGGCTGGTCGCTCCGGCCACCTTGGGATACGCGGCTTCCGGCTGGGGGGTCGGCGTCGTGCTCGGGATTCCTCTCGTGGGCACTTGTATCGTGGTCATGCTGCTGCTGCTGATCTGGCTGGAATCGAAGGTGACGGGCCGATGAAGGCGTGGGCAGCATTGTCCTTGTTCTTTGCGGCGCCTGCGCCAGGCGCACCAGTGGCGCAGGAGATTGCACGCTTGCTCGAATCGACTCCCGCGGCGCGGAGCGCTTTCTGGGGCATACAGGTTGTCGATCTCGCAAACGGCAGGACGCTATATTCTCACAACGCGGATCGCCTCTTTCTCCCGGCATCGAATGCGAAGCTGTTGACAACTGCCTTAGCACTGGAGCGGCTGGGGCCTGGCTTTCGATTCACCACACGCCTGCTCGCGGAGACCGCGCCCGATGACACCGGCACAGTTTCCGGCGCCCTGCACCTGGTGGGCGGCGGAGACCCGAATCTCTCCGGGCGTGCGGTGCCCTATCAGTTGGGAGCCGGCAGGAGTAATCCGCTGGGCCCGATCGAAGAGCTCGCGGATCAGGCCGTGGCACGAGGCGTCAAACGAGTTACCGGCGGCATCATAGGCGACGATACTCGATATGTTTGGGAGCCCGTTCCGGAGGGCTGGACCGTGGATGACACGCGCTACGACTATGGAGCTCCGGTATCCGCGCTTACCATCAACGACAACATATTTACGCTTGTCCTACGGCCTTCCCGCGCGGGCGAATTGGCCGAAGTGAGCATTTCGCCTCCCGTCGAATACTACAACATCGATAACCGCGTGCAGACAGCTGCTGCAGGCGGAGAACGCCGGATCCGGCTGGACCGCGAGGCCGGCAGCCGCCAGTTGCGATTGTGGGGCAGCATCCCGGTGCGTGCTCCGGCGGAAGTGTTTACATTGGCGATCGCCGACCCGGCCGAGTATGCGGCTCAAGCCCTGCAGAAGGCCCTTGAGGAGCGCGGTGTCATCGTGCAAGGTCCCATTCAGGCGCGGCACCGCTTCCCTGCTGAGGAGGGCTCCGGCGCCGATACCAGCGGCTACGAGCTGGCGCGGCGCGATTCGGCGCCCTTAATCGAAGATCTGAAGATTACGAATAAGGTCAGCCAGAATCTCCACGCAGAGCTGGCTTTGCGCGCGGTGGCGTTGGCCCGCCGCAATACCGGCAGCCGCCAGGCTGGTCTGGAGGAATTGAAGAGCTTTCTGGCCGAGGTCGGAATCGGCTCGGAAGCGTACAGCTTGAGTGATGGCTCCGGTCTCGACCGGGCGGACCTGGTCGCGCCGTATGCGCTGGTCAGGCTGCTTCGTCATATGTACGTCTCCCCGGAGCGGGAAAACTGGATCGGGCTGCTGCCGGTGGGCGGGGAGGATGGCACTCTCAGCGGCCGTTTGGGCGAGGGGCCATCCGTTGGACGAATCCATGCCAAAACCGGAACCCTCAACCGGATCAGCGCACTCTCGGGATATGCGGAGCGCAGCGGAGGAAATTGGCTGGCATTCTCAATAATGGTGAACAACTATAATGGCCCGGCCGCGGAAGCCCGAGGCCTCATTGACCGGATTTGTACCTTATTATTGGAATAGGGATATATTCATGCCGATCTACGAATACAGTTGCGACGATTGCGGAACGAAATTCGAGAAGCTGGTGCGCCGCTCCGCGGAAACCTCGGAAGTTGCGTGCCCTTCCTGTGGGGAGAAACACCTGACCCAGCAACTCTCCACTTTTGCTGCCCACTCGAACGGCGTTGCGAAAACAGCCGACGCGCCCGTGTGCCCCAGCGGGCAGTGCAGCAATCCCGGGATGTGCGGCATGAACTTCAACTGACGCCGGGACCGGCTTCAGCTTTGCCCATTGCCCAGCAGATTTTCGATGAAGGAACGCTCGATGGGCCAATAGCCGAAGACCCGCACGCCGTCATTTCGGAACGCTCCCGAAGTGAGGACACCACTCAGGTCACCGGGGTTCGGTTTATGATTTTCCCTCTCAATCATTTGCCGCAATAGCGCGGTGGTGCGCGAGAGCTGCGAAACCAGGTCGGCGGCGTCCTGCGCTGTCCGGCAACGCACGTTCAACGTGGCAGCCAGCCGTTTGCCTTCCGGAGCGAACGAGATCAACACCGACTCCGCCCGTTCCATGCTTCGCGCAAACGGACGCGTACCGGCGGGAAGATCATTCGACTCGAGAACAGAAGGGGGCACGCTCATCCAGACGGGTGCACTCGGGAGTTCCGGGTCGGGCCCCGAGGCTAATTCCTGCATACGGAGAGCCGCCGATTCATCCTCGCTCACAGCCAGGGCCATTAATTTCGATTGCAGCGGGAAAAAGGATATGCGGCGCTGCGGCGTGCTGCCTTGCATCCGGCACAGCGAGTTATAGCAGCGGCCGCTTTCCGACTCCACGAAAGAGCGCAGGCTCTTCCAATCGAACTGGCCACGCACCAGCAGGAACTTGCCTGTGGGCGCAAACGCGATCATGGCCGAATCCAGGTCGTGCTTGTAATCGAAATCGATTTTGCGAACGAAGTCCTGGTATTCGGGTTCCTGCGCGATCTTGGGATTGTCGAGCATGTCGAGAATGCCCGCGCCCCGGAGCGCGGCAAAATCGAGGTAGACCACCAGGGCATCGGATCGCGGCAGCCGTTTCAACATGGCTGCCGGGGTGAAGTCTCGGGATCGGTACCACGCCACTCCCCAGACTGCGGCCGCACAAATCGCCGCTGTCGGAATGATGAGCAGCCAGGCCCGAACCTTATTTCTCACGAAAGCAGTATCACACAGCTTTGCGGAAAAATGCGAGCGCGAGTTGCCCGGTTGGTCGTGTATACTTCGTGACGAATGAGTCTAGCCAGTTATCTCGCCGAAGCCGTCAAGGTTCTCGATGCAGCGGGTCAAGTTTGGAGTGATGCGCATGTTTCGGCTGCCATCCGGACTGTGGTGCTGGCATTGCGGGAGGGCAAACCAGTGCTGGTGTGCGGCAATGGCGGTTCCGCGGCCGATGCGATGCACATTACGGCCGAAATGGTAGGCCGATTTCTGCTCCAACGCAGGGCGTTAAATGTGATCTGTCTTTGCTCGAATTCCTCCGTGATTACCGCCTTGGCCAACGACCTCGGCTACGAGGACGTATTTTCCCGGCAAGTAGAAGCGTATGCCCAGCCGGGCGGCGTTCTGATCGGCCTGAGCACTTCTGGAAAGTCGCTCAATGTGATCCAGGCCTTTGCGAAAGCCCGTTCTATGGGCATGCGCACGGTGGCACTCACGGGTGAAGGAGGAGGCGATCTCGCTGCTCTCAGCGATCACCTGTTCGCGGTGCCATCGCGAAACACGCCGGCCATTCAGCAGGCGCATCTTTGCCTCTACCACTATTTGTGCCAGAGCATCGAAGAGGAATTCGAGGGCGAGCGAACTACGTCATAAATGCAAAGAGCCGCACCCGAAGGTGCGGCTCTTTATGCTGAATCGAAGGAAACGGGACTTTAAGCAGCAGTCCGGCGCGGACGCGCTTTAATGATGGCTCCGACTATGCCAAACGCCAGGATTGCATAGAAACTCGGTTCGGGGATTGTAGTCAAGCTACCCGAAAACGAAGTCGTGCAAGGGCTGGTGCTGCACCCGCTAGCCAAATCTGTCAGGCTCTTCCCAGGAATAAACTGGAACGTCGCCACGACGATGCCACCCGGAGCGCCCGCCAGAAGGAGAAGATCCGCGTTGGTCCCGCCGTAGGAGAAGCCGCTCAGATTCACCGTACCCGTGGAATTGATGGTGCCGCCGGCGCCAAGCGTCTGAATGTCAATCCACGTTAGCGAAGCGGTGAAATCGAAACCCGCTCCATCGTGGATGATGAAGGTTCCGGCGCCGCTTACGGTCGCGGTTTGAACCCCGCCATTGGTTACGATGTCCGCCGTATTGTAGTGGTACGTTCCCGTGATGTCTCCAAACTTACCCGAGAGCGTGTCAGATGGAAATCCAGCTATGCTCGAGATCAAGAAATCCGAGGCCCCCGCACCGTTCGGGGGAAACGCGAAATCCACGCCTCCCGAGACGTCGGTAAAGCTCACAGTTGAACCCGTTGAACTCGCATAATTAATAACCATGGTGTCCGCAACAGCGCATTGGGCAAGCGCTAGCACCCCGAATAGCGCCAATAATATGTAACTCCGCTTCATCTCTTCCGTTCCTCCCTAATCTCATGCCACTTCAGATGTACGATTACTTCCCGAAGTTATCATGCAAGCCCTAGAGGGTCAAGAAGATTGGACCCCTCAATCGGCCCAGAAAGTACCACAACTTGATTCGAAAGTACTGTAGAACTAGAGGCACTTGGGAGTTCCCTTAATTGTCTGATTGTCGGAGATTTAACAATCTGTCCGGGACCTGGAAGGCGATGTGCGTGGGTGCCGGGCACGGGCCCGTGAACGTGTGGAGTGAAAGGCTTTCGGGAGTATCCCTTAGGTGCGGTTGGCCAATAGTTCCCGGATCTTCGACTCAATTTCCCGGGGAGGATCCTGAGTCAAAGCGGTCCGCAGCTCGGCCTTGCCTCTGGCAGCATCTCCTTTTTTCAGAAAAGCCACGCCGAGGTGGTATCGATAGACGGAGTGCTTGGGGTATTTGAGGACCAGGTTGCTGAAGACCTGTAGGGCGGCATCGGTTTCATTCCTCTTGAGGTAGATCCAGCCGAGAGTGTCATCCAGGCTTGGGTTGTTCGGCGCGTGTACCCGGGCCTTGCGGGCCAGGCTGAGCGCCTCATCCGAGTTGCCGCTGGTCTCGATAATCAGGAACGCCAGATTATTGAGGATTTCCGCATTTTCGGGGTTCAACGAGAGGGCCCGCCGATAGTTCGCCTGGGCTTCCTGGGATTGGCCGAGTTTGTCCTGCAGGAAGGCAATGGAAGCGCTGACTCTTCCGTCCGCCGGATTCAAAGACCGCGCCTTTTCAAAAGTGCTCAGGGCATCGTGAATCTTGCCGGCGGATTGATATGCCTGAGCCAGTTTGATTTGCAAGGCGACTGCCTGCGGGTCCTTGCCGGCCAGCCACTGGTATTGTTCAATGGCCGTATCCCACTGTGACTCTCTGGAAGCGGTGACCGCTAGCAGGAAGTGCCCGGCAATGGATTCCGGCGACTTCTGGATCTCGGCGCGAAGAAACTGCATCGCTTTAGAGGGTTCGCTTTCAGCAGTGTACGCCTTAACCAGTCCGTCCATGGAGCGCGCATCCTGGGCATTTTGGTAGATCCGGCGGAATCGGGTTTCAGCATCCTGGAATTTCCCCTCGGCTAGATCGATAAGACCCAATTGTAATTCGCAGTCAGCAAACTTGGGTTCGGCGGCGAGGATGCGATTGAAGACCGTACGAGCTTCCCCGTAATTCCCAAGACCGCGGAGACCTACGCCCCTCCAGTAAAGGGCCGTACCGTTGTTGGGAGCCACAATGAGACCCTGCTCCCCGTACCGAAGCGTCTCGGCGTAATTCTTCTGGCGGGATGCGATGTCCGCAAGTAAAAGAATCGGCGGAAGATAGGCCGGCCCTTCGGAGACCGCCTTCAACAGCGAGGTCTTGGATCCCGCAAGATCGCCCGTGGCGGCAAGGCCGCGGCCCAGGTTAAAATCCAGAACCGGGTCGCCCGGCTTTTCTTTAATCAGGCTTTGCAGTTCGCGGACGGCCAGGTCTGCATTGGAGCGCTTGGCGCTATCCAGCAACATGGCAGCCCGGCTGGTACGCGCCTCCGTGTCTTTGGGATCCATTTTAAGCACTGCGTCCAAAGTTCCGATTGCCTCATCGCGTTTCCCCATGGCGCTCTGGACACCCGCGATACCCTTTAGATAGAGGGATTTACTCTTGGGATCGTCATTCATCCCTTGCTCGAACTGGCGAAGCGCTTCTTCCCTCTCGGGCAGCGTGGCGTAAAACGCCCCGACCGTTAGGCGCGGATGGGGAAAAGTCTGCGGATTATCGAGAATCCTCTGGAGCGTCCGGACCATCTCCGCACGCTGATTAAAATGGTTGTAGTGAAAGCCCAACTGGAGCAGCGCCTCGGCATCCGAGGGGTTATTCTGAATTCTGGTTAATAGGACCTTCTCCCCTTCGCCGGCTTGCTTCTGTGCCGTGTAATGCGTGTAGAGAAGGTCGTAGGCGAGGCGGAGGTCTTTTTTCTGGCGGATCAACTCCTGAGCCAGCCTTTCGCCTTCGGTGGACTGGCCATCGGCAAAGAGACTTTCGACCAGCGGTATGATCACGTCGGGCTGCAGAGGCTTGACCCGGTTCGCCTGGTTGAAAATTGCGATGGCGTCTTTAATCTTCCCATCCGTTTGCGCTATGTGGCCGCGGAAGCGCAGTCCGTCGTAGGAATTCGAGTCTTTGGCTAGAAGCTGTTGCGAGATCCTGGCGATCTCGTCATAAAGGCGCTGCGGTCTGGATTTATCCGCCAAGTAAAATGCGAGGGCGATGTTCCCGAGCTGGATTTTGATGTCGTCGCTGCCGGGAAGCAATTCCGCCGCGCGATGCAGATCGGAGTAGGCTTCCTGGGGATTGTTGAGTTTCAGCTCTGTAAGACCGAGACGATAATACGCCTCACCGGAACGGTCGTCCTTTTGAATCGCTTTTCTGTAGTTGAGCGAGGCGTCGTTGTACTTGGCCTTGGCGAAATTGGCATTCCCACGCTCGATATAGCTGCGGGTGGTGTTACAGGCAGTGGCTCCAGCCAGGCAGAGAGCCAGCAGAATATACATCACAGAGCTTTTGGTCGACATTTGCGGGTGCCTCAACACCGGAGAATACGCCAAGGATATCATCCCGAAACTCGCGGGAAAGATCCTGGAGGTACTGGAACCGGGCCCCGGAAACCAGCTTAAGGAACTCCGAATGTAGGAGTTCCCGGCGACACCGTGATTGTGGGAGGCGGAGCGGCGGCAGGAGTGCTTGAGCCGCTCCCGTGCGTGACAATCAGTATGGAAGCCACCACGGCCGCGGCTCCACCCCCAATGAGGATCAATTTCCATTTCCCCAAACCGGCGATGCCGCGTTTCTCTGCCGGGCCTGGGACGCCGTTGGACTGATAGATCACCGTTTGCCCGGCTCGGTTCGCCAGTTTGGCGGATACCTTGATCTCAAAGCGGCCGGCGACCGGGTTGGGCAGAAAAGTGATCCCCGCCTGCCCCTGCGCGTTGGTTCTGGCAGTTCTTACAAATTGATTATCGGAGAACTGCCCGCCGGGACCTGTCATCGGTAATTCGAAAGTGACATCGGCGCCCTCAATCGGGCGATCGTTCTGATCCCGCACTTCCACTACCACCATGCTAGGCACAGGCTGGACCAGGCTGTTGGTGGTCCCAGCCCCTTCCAGAACGAAGATTTTGAGACCATTCGAGAGGGCGGCGGGCGGAGAGGGGGGTGGCTGCTGGCACATCGCCAGGGCAGGCAACGAGAGGAGCAGCAGAATTGCTTTTGGTTTCAAGAGAACAACATAGCACATGGCCTTTGGGGGCTAATCGGATTACTTCCGGCACGGTGACACTGCACTGAACACACGTGGCGCGGGTCGCTTGACCTCGTCCGCTTCACGGTGTAGACTCACTCAAACGACTTTAGGTCTCGGCTCGCGGAGGATAAGCTTGTCTTGAATTTCGCTTCCTTGGCGAAGCCTTTGAGGGGTTCTGGATGCGATTGTTTACAGGTGTTGTCTTCGCGTTTCTGGCCGCCTGCGCCGCGTTTGCCCAGAGCGATCGCGGTACCATCACGGGCACGGTTTCCGATCCGGCGGGTGCTGTGGTCGCCAATGCCGCTATCGAAGCCAGGAACCAGGCTACCGGCCTGGTCTATTCCGCGGCTACCACCGCCACCGGCAACTATACGATCCCGCAGTTGCCGGTCGGGCAATACGAAGTGTCCGTCTCGGTTCCCGGCTTCAAGAAATACGTGCGCCAGGGAATCATGGTCGAGGTGGCGCAGGTGTTACGCATCGATATCCCGCTCGAAGTTGGTGGCGCCACCGAGTCGGTTACCGTACAGGCCGATGCTCCGCTGTTGCGCACCGAAACCGGCGATATCAGCCACAGCATCAGGGCCAACAATATGGATGATCTGCCGATTCTGGGCATCGGCGCCGGTCAGGCGGGAAGCGCCGGGATCCGCAATCCCTATGCCATGGTCCAGTTGATTCCGGGGACCATGTGGCAGGCCAACGCCCAGGTCCGCATCAATGGCGCGCCGAACAACACGCAGTCGTTTCGCATCGAAGGGCAGGACGCATCCAATACCGGCACTCCCGGCGTGCAGGCGCAGACGCAGCCCAGCGTCGATGCCATCGAGGAAGTCGCTATCCAGACCAGCAATTACGCGGCGGAATACGGCCAGGCGGGCGGCGGCATGTTCAATGTCACGATGAAATCGGGCACCAATCAGTTCCACGGGACGGCATACGAGCATTTCGTCAATGAAGCCTTCAACGCGGGCCAGCCGTTCATCCCCGGCAATCCCAGGGCGCGCAATCGCCGCAACGATTACGGGTTCACGATCGGCGGCCCGGTGTGGATTCCGAAAGTGTACAACGGTCATGACAAGACCTTCTTCTTCTTCAACTGGGAGCAGTATCGCGAAGCTGTAGCCATTAACAACCAATTGGAAACCGTCCCGACGCTGGCTTACCGGCAGGGCAATTTCGCCACCTCGATTCCGCCGGGCGCCAACCCCATCGGCACTGACCCTCTAACGCGGCCGATTTATGCCGGTCAGATCTACGATCCCAGCACCACGCGGACGGTGAACGGCCAAGTGGTTCGCGATCCGTTCGCGAATCAGGTCATCCCGCAAACCATGTTCGATCCGGTCGCCGTCAAGATTCAGAACCTGTTCCCGCAGCCGCTGGGGCCAAACGCGAATGCCGTAGTCAATAACTACGTCCCGAATATCCCCACAACGCGTGTGACGCAGATCCCATCCGTGAAGATCGACGAGCTGTTGGGATCGAAAGGGAAGCTGTCCTTCTTCTGGCAGAATACGAAAACAACGGCGCCACTGTCCTTCACCTTCGGGCAGGTGGACGGCTTGCCCGACCCACTGCCCACCAATAACGGCACGTTTCAGCATGCTCCGGTCTACCGGTTGAACTATGACCATACGCTGTCGCCAACGTTGCTCGCGCATTTTGGCGCCGGCTATCGCAGTAATGAGTTTTTCGTTCCCGCGGTCAACGAGGAAGGCCAGGTTCCCAACTATAATGCCGAGGCGGAATTGGGTCTCCACGGCGGCACGACGCACCAGTTCTTTCCGCCCTTTACCGGGTTGTGCACTGGCCCTGGTCCCTTTACGCCCTACGTTTGCACAGGACAGGGGGGAATGCAGAATTTCGGCAACTCGGCGTATAGCTCGGCAAATACACAGGTGCCGTCGTTCAATGCCAGCCTGACGTGGGTGAAGAACAATCACACCTACAAATTCGGAGGCGAAGCGCGGTTTGAAGGCTATCCCGCACACGTGAAGTCGGGTACTTCGGGAAGTTATGTGTTCGCGCCGGACCAGACCAGCCTTCCATACCTCAATGGCCAGAGCTTGCAGGGCCAGTTGCCGGGATTTGCGTACGCCAGTTTTTTGCTCGGGCTCGTAAAGACGGTGAGCGTCTCCAATCCGGTGGATCCGCGCCTTGGAAAACACCAGCTCGGTTTTTACGCACAGGATTCCTGGAAGATTACGCGCAAACTGACGTTCGATTATGGTCTGCGCTACGATTACTCGACCTATCTGCAGGAAGAGCATGGGCGCGACCCGTTCTTCTCCCCAACGACGCTCAACCCGGCGGTTGGCAATATTCCGGGAGCGATGATCTTCGATGGCCACGGCCCGGGTCACTGCAACTGCTACCTCGCGAAGAACTATCCGTGGGCTTTCGGGCCGCGGTTGGGAATCGCGTACCAGATCAACTCCAAGACGGTATTCCGCGGCGGCTTCGGCATTATCTACGGCAGCACGGAATCGAACAATAATGCTTCCGGCGGCTTGGCGGGATCTTCCAACACTGTTACCGCCGCGAGCTTTGGCGCTGCCGTCACGACGTTGGCAACCGGTATTCCCGCATCCTTCAATCCCGCGCCATGGCCGAACCTGAATCCAGGCCAGTTCAACACCACGACGACGCCGGTCAGCATCGCCGGGCAGCCGTTTGTTGATCCGAACGCCGGACGCCCGCCGCGCCAATATCAGTGGAGCGTCGGCCTGCAGCGGGAAATCTTCCACAACCTCGCCCTGGAGGCTACCTATGTCGGCAATCGGGGAATCTGGTGGCAGGCGCCGGCCTTGCTCAACCTGAACGCTATTCCGGCCTCCCGTTTGGCCGCGGTCGGCCTCGATATCAACAACCCGGCCGATGCGGCCCTGCTGCCGCTGGCGCTCAGTTCGCCGCAAGTCGTCGCACGCGGCCTCAGCAGGGCGCCGTATCCGGGCTTCCCGATGGGCCAGTCGCTGGCGCAATCGCTGCGGCCTTTCCCGCAATTCACTACGATCAACGCTTATTGGGATCCGCTGGGCGATACGTGGTACAACGCATTGCAGGTGAAGGCCACCAAGAGGCTTTCTCACGGGCTCGCGTTCGTCAGCACGTTTACCTGGCAGAAGAATCTGGCAAGCGGCACGGAAATCGGCGAGCCGAACCCGGGCACAACCGGCAATGCGGTCGTCAACGACGTCTTTAACCGTAAAAACAATAAGTATCTGTCATCGTTCGATCAGCCGTTCCTGTTCAACATCTCGCTGACGTATGTGACCCCGGTTATCAAAATCAATAAGGTTGCCTCGTGGTTGGCGCGCGACTGGACGCTCGGCGCGTTCCTGCAATATTCCAGCGGGTTCCCGATTCAAGTGCCGTTCGCCAACAATAATCTCAACGCGGCGCTGCTCAATGCGATCCCAGGCAACGTGTCCTCTACCGGCACCTTCGCCAATCGCGTACCGGGCCAGCCTCTGTTCACAGTGGACCCGAACTGCCACTGCTACGACCCCAATAAGACATTCCTCCTGAATCCGGCGGCATGGACCGATCCTTTAGCCGGCCAGTTTGGATCGTCGGCGGCCTACTATTCCGATTACCGGACACAGCGCCGTCCGGGCGAGAATATCAACCTCGGCCGCACCTGGCGTTTTACCGAAAAGATGACGCTGAACATTCGTTTCGAGTTGACCAACGTGTTCAACCGCGCGTACTGGGGGAATCCCGCTTTCACCAATGCCAAGGCCCCGCAAACTCGCACACCTAGTGGCGGCGCCGCCTCCGGTTTCGGGTTCATGAACACGATAACCCCAGGGTTTACCGGGGCGCAGGTGCCCCGCAACGGCACGCTGATCGCGCGTTTTGTCTTTTGACAAATGGGCAGATGCGGTCCGGCCGATTCGTAACAATTTCGCTGAACCAAATTCTCTTCTCGACCGTCTAATAGACAAGTACCAGACGAGTACGATTTCTGCAGTGTTGAGGAGTTGTCGTTGACCAGTTCTTCCAAACTCGCAGAGTTGCGCGCCAGGACCGACCGGCAGTTGGCGGCCTATGTCCAAAGCCGCCTGGAACTCGGGCGCCAGTTGGTCCGTGCTCGAGCCTGGACGGCCGCGGAAGCCGTTTCCTCGGAGATTGCGCGCCTGCTGCCCGTAATTTACGGCCTCAGCGATTCCGAACGCGCGCGCCTGGGCGAAAGTTACGTCCAGCTTCGCGAGATGCTCGAGACTCCCTGCCTAAAGGCATCGTAAACGCAATCCACTAATCGGCGAGTGCCGGGGCGATCGCATGTCCGTTCTCCCCGTTGGATGTCTCCGCTGCACGCGGCTTGAGCACTCGCGAGAAGTTCTCTTGAGCCATCAGCAGGAGCTCCATGCCTTTCGCAGCGGATCTTCTTTCTTCATCCAGACGTGTGTCGAATTGCGAGCGTTCGTTTTCCAGATCGGTTATCTGGCGCTGCAACTCCGCCATCCGGGTGTCGAGCGCGGCGCGGATTCGCCCGTCTTCCTCGCGGACTTGCCGCAGTTCGCCATTTTCTTCGCTGAGGCGCTCCACCTGCTCGCTCAACTTCTGGATTTGCTGTTGATCGCTTTCGCGTTGCTCCTGGAGGGCCGCGAACTGGCTGGCCGTTTCGGCCGAACGATCTCTTTCCTCTTTTATGCGCGCTTCCAACTCGGCGCGCTGCGCCGTCAAGCTGGCCGCGTGTAGAGTGAGATCCTGTATCTTCTGCTCGACCTCGTTTCGCTTTTCAACTTCCTTCGCGACTTCGGCAGCGGCAAGCTCAAGCTGCTGTTGCTTGTTCTTCAAGTCTTCTTCGTGAAGTGTGGTCTTTTGTTCGTTCTCTGCCGCCTGTTTGCGCAGGCTTTCCAAGGCGGTATTGGCCGCGGCGAGAGACGACTCTGTCGATTGCAGCCTGCCGTTCAAAGTGGCCAGCTCGGCATCCGTAATCGGCGGCTTCGTTTTGCGCTGCATCAAATAGACTGCAACGGACGTACCGATCAAGGTGCCAGCCGATGTACACAAAAGGATGAGAATGAGCTCCATCAACGACCTCGCTTCGCAAAAGACCTAGCTGCGCCGGCGGGCGCAACACTATCATCCTAGGATTTTCGGAAGGGTCGTTCCAATTGCTAAAGGTTAGTGTTGCCGCGGTATCCTTTGGCAACGAGCGCGAAAACTCGGCTTACTTTCGCCGCCGTGCTTTTGTCACGACACCGGCCACGCCCAGCGCCAAAAGGGCAAAGAAGCCCGGTTCCGGCACCGGCACTGCTACCTGCACCAGGTACGTCTGGATGGCATTAGCTCCGTTGAGCAAATTTCCGTTTGCGTAAGCGCCGCTGACCACGGCCCATCCATTCAGATTGATCAGGTTGGGATTGGCGTGCAACTGAGCTTCCGCATATGCGACCCAGTTGCCGTTGGCGGGTACGCCTGTCGAAATATCGCCGCCTCCCAGATTCAAGCCGGTGTTGATTTGCGCGGCCAGGTGGGCATTGGTGTTGGACATGATTCTCCACACCGCGCGCTGGATCGCCTCGTTCTGCGCAGTATCGGCTGGTCCCTGCGGCGTAGGCGTGTACTGGCTAATCAGGAACGCCGCGAGAGTGTAGCGGCTGAGCGCCGTGTTGTAACTGTTAAACGCGTCGTGGATATCGAAGTCCCAGTTGCCGGGGCTGGCGTCGGTCTGGCTGGTATTGCCTGCATTGCCCGTGACGTTCCCGTAACGGACCTGGGTACCGTCTCCCATTTTGGTGCTGTCACTGAGAAGCACAATATTGGCGGTGTATGTCTGACCCAGGGAAACGAATTCCTGCGAATCGACGCACCATAAAGTAGCCAGTGGAGAGGCGCCGCCGACACCCGCCTGGAATGCGCCTCCGCATTCACCGGAGATACAGATTGGATTCGGCAGTTGTATGTTGTTGATGGTCTGAACACCCAGGAGATTCGTAGGAAGCGGGGCGGGCGCACCAAATGCCGCCGCTGCCAGTGTGAGCGCGAGGAAGACGTACACTACCCTGGATAGTTTCATTTCTGCTCCGACTTCTTAGCTTAGATTTGCGAGTGCGCCGGATCAAGAGACTGCAGCTATCGAAAAAAGCCAAAAGTACCGGTACGGCACGCCTTTAGTCCTACATGAAGGCTACTTCAAGAGGCGCTGAATTTCCGCGGTTTCCTCGCGCGATGGCTGGGCATCGAGTGCGGCCTGGAGCTCCTTCCTGGCTGCCTCCGCCTGGCCGGCAGCTATAAGCGACTGGCCCAGATGCAGACGCAAAGTCGCGTTATCGGGCTGCTTGCGGACCAGGGCTTGCAGTGTTTGCAGTGCCGGCACTGTTTCTTTTCTTTGCAACTGGATCCATGCCATCGTATCGGCGAAAAGCACGTTCTCCGGATCGCTCTGGCGCGCTTCCACGGCTAATCGGAGGGCCTCGTCAAGGCTGCCGCCGGTTTCACTCAGCAGGTATGCCAGATTGTTCTTGACGACCGGGCTGTCCGGTTTGGCGGCCAGGCTTCTGCGGTAAGCCGCTACAGCTTCGCGCTTACGGCCGGCCTCGTCCAGAGTTCTTGCAAGCAAGGCGGGAGGCGATGGATCCCGCGGCCGGTTCTTTTCGGCTCTCTCGAACTGCTGGACGGCCCGGTTAAAGTCCCCCTTGCCTTCGTAGATCTGGCCCAGAGATAAAGCGACATTGGCGTCGCCCGGCGCGGCGGCTGCGATCTTCTCATACTCCGCCGCCGCAAGATCGCGATTGCCGATATCGGCCGCGGTCGCCGCCAGAAGCAGGTGCAAACCGGCCGACTGCGGATTTCTGCTCAGTTCCTCCTGGATTGCCGCAATGGCTTTGCCCGGCCGGTTCTGAGCTTTGTAAATCTCGACGAGCCCTTTGATTGCCCGTATATCGCCGGACTGCGGCCGGTAGTTGTGAAAGATGTCTTCTGCCTCTGCGTAACGCCTCTGCGCCAGATTCAGCAATCCGAGCTGGAGCCGGGCCTCTTGCGATTGCGGATTGTCGTGAATCAGTTTGTTGAGCAGCGAACGTGTCTCGTCGTAGCGGCCGAAAGCAGCCAGGCTGGCCGACCGAACCAGCAGTGCCGCAGTGGCCTGAGGGTTCAACTGCAATGCACGATCCGCATAGCTCATGGCCACCTGGTATTGTTGCGTGCGAATGTTCATTTCAGCGAGGCCGACCAGGGCGCCCATATGATTCGGTTGCCGGGTGAGGACCGCCAGAAATTGAGCGGAAGCCTCCCGCACGGCGTCCTGGCGCGCGTAAGCGTATCCCAGTTGATAGTGATAGTTCGTGTTATCGGGAGCCTTTTCCAGAAGCTTCTTCAACTCGGAAACGGCCTTCTCGACACTGCCCGTTTGCCCGTCGCCCAACCACAACCCCACGCGGGAAGCGCGCGCCGGTTCATCTTCCGGGCTGCGGCGGATGATCTCATCCAGAAGCTGCAAAGCCTCGCCGGTCTTCTGTTGTGCGATCAACGTTTGCGCGATTCGCTTTTGATAGACCAGTGCCTCGGCGGGCGCCTGGGCGGCGCCCTCCCGATACTGCCGCGCAGCCGCATCCCAATTTCGGATCTCGCTGTAAAAGTCGCCCAGTTCGAGGTGCACGCTTTGGAAAAGCTGTGGCTGCTCCCGCACCGTGGAGAGCAGCTTCTCCATCAGATCGCTCCGGCCCTCGTTCCAGTAATGACGGCTCAATTGCAGCACGGGAAAGATATCCCGGGGATTGTTAGCGACCTTTGCCCGCAGAAGGTTTTCCGCATCGGTTATCCGATTCCAGGTGCGATAGTGATCATAAAGTACGTCGTAAAGCGGCTCGTACGTCTTGTGCGATTCCAGAAACGCCCGGGCGGTGCTTTCGGCTTCCTCCGGATGCTGGCTGAGCAACAGATTCTGAACGAGGGCAGTTACCACGTCGGGTTGTTCGGCTCGGAGGGTAAGCGATTGGCGGAAGAGGGCCGCCGCCTGCTCCGGCTGCGCATCCGTCATGGCCAAGAATCCCTTGAGACGCAGCGCCGCATAAGAATTCGCGTTTTTCGCGGCCAGTTCGCCGGCTAAAGCGGCGATCCGATCGTACAGGCTGCGAGGCCGGCTCCTGTCTGCCAGGTAGGCCGTAAGATAGAGATCCGCCAGGTGTAGCTTGACGTCATCCCGGCCCGGCATCAACCGGACGGCTTGCTCGAGGTCCCTCATGGCCGCCGCGACCTGTTGCTGCTTCAATTCGGTTAAACCCAATCGGAAATACGCCTCACCGAATTGCGGGTTCTTTTGGAGAGCCTTCCGGTACTGCAACGAGGCATCGGCGTACCTGCCGCTTTCACTGAGCTGATTGCCTCGCGCCACGTAGTGTTCGGGCGAGGAAGCGCAGGAAACGAGCGTCAGAAGGATGCTAAGAAGAACAGTGGTTCGGACCACGTTTACTCGATTTTAGAGGAAGCGCACGCCTACAATCCAGGCTGGAAGTTCCAGTACCTCGCGGCAGTTGCCTGGAAGAACCTCAGGATTCAGCTTCGGCGGGTGTGGCCGCGGCGTGATGCGCCTTTAAGATCTCATCGATGAGAAACAAGTCCGTGAGGAGCGCGCGCAGATGAATCGATGCGTTCAGATTGTCGATTAATTGGGAGCTGAGCGAAGGCTGGGCCAGCACCAATTCGAGAGCCGCCAGCGAATCGCGGGCATCGCGGTCGAGCACGTGCAGGAAAGCCAGGTATTGCTCGGCCGGGCGCAATCGCTGGCGTCTCACCTCGGCGGAATAGGTTTCCGCAAGGCCGGAGAGCGCCTCAATAGCGCGGCGCAGCAGTTCACGGAGTTGCCCTCCAGACTGGCTCCCCGAGTCCCCAGGCAGACCCTGGGCGGCGTAAGCCAGCATGAATTCGTAGCACTCTTCGATGGCGTCGCAGCGCTGCCGGATATCCTCCAGCATTTTCAGGACGCGGCCTTCGCTCTCCCGGAGGATCCGTCCGCAGCCCAGCGCGAGGGATCGTGGTGTTCCAGGTAATGCTCGCGATCGAGCGTTCCGAAGATCATCGATTTGGTAATGACCAGTTTTTCGGGCCGCACCGCAAAGTAGATGTGCACCATAATCAGAGCGATCAGGCCGACGCCTGCCAGGCCATGGAGCACGTACATCAACCCCCACGTCATATCGCCGAACAGGTACGGGTTGCGTGGGAAGAGCACCGTACGTACACGGAACATCATGAAGATGCCCGTCAGCATGACGGAAAGGCCGGCCAGCACGATCACGCCGTGATACATCTTGTTTTCGAGCGGATATTTCGCGAACCGGCGTGGCGCGGGAGAGTCCTTCCCAGTAGCGCGACGCCACCGTCGGCCGGCATCCTCGATATCGATTTTGTCGGGCCAGATGGACCAGAAATCCATGTAAAAACTGGCATGGATGATGTGAAACAGAATCGACGCCGTCAGGACGATGCCGGCGATCCAATGGTACGTGACCCACGGGAATTGTACCCCGACCTTCGGAAGAAACGCTGTGATGAGCAGCGCCAACATGGCGGCGGCCATCACCCAGTGGAATAGCCGCGCCGCCAAAGAGTGCCGCGGTACCTTCGCGGGAATGTGCACGTCGCGGTAGGGAGGGCCGGACGCCGCAAACTTCTCGGGTTTGGCGAAGGCTTTCACCCAGATGGCGTGCCCAATCAGGAACAGCAACCCGGCGATCGCCGAGACCCACAACAGGAAAAACGAAATGTGAATGGGAACGTCTTCACCCCAAGGACTGGTCGCCCACTCTACGATGCCCACGTTGCCTCCTCTACCCCTCGAATCGAGCGCTTCACCAGGTTGCGCAGAAGCGGTACCTTATAGCCGTTGTAGCGCAGGGGCTCCGCGCCCTGAATCGCCAACTGTCCCGCCATATCGGCGGTAGCGGCGTTGCGCGGCTTCCCTCGCACGGCATCCTCGACGGCTTTCAAGCGCACCGGGTGCGCGGCGACGCCGTTCACTGCAATCCGGATCCGTTCGATATTACCGCCCGAATAGACCGCCGCCGAAGCGACGTTGACCAGCGGGAAATCCCATACCTGCCGGTCGCGAACCTTCTCAAAATAGAAGGTGGCTCCCGCCCATTTATCCGGAATCCGGATAGCGGTCAGCAGATCACCGGGCTTCAGGATGGTCATGCGCGTGATATCGGTGGCGGGTCCGATGAAATAGTCCTCGGCCTCCACCACGCGTTCGCCTTTGCGGTTGCGGATCACCATCTGGGCCTCGAGTGCGATCAAGGCCGGCGCCGTGTCGGACGGATTGACCGCCACGCAGCGATCCGCGTCCAGGATGGCATGCTCGCGGTTAATAGCCGAGGGCGTATCGGCGAAGCAGATATTGCCGCCCGCGCGATAGCACTTCCAGCCGCCGCGATAATACCAGCAGCGGGCGTCCTGCGAAACATTGCCGCCGATGGTGCCCTGGTTGCGGATCTGGGGAGAAGCCACCAGTTCGGCAGCCTGGTGGAGAAGGCCGAACTTCTCCTTCACCACGGGATTCCGCACTATTTCAGTGAGCGTAGTGAGAGCGCCGATTTCGAGCCCTCCTCCCATTGGCCGGATACCGGTCAGGTCATTGACCTGGCTCAGATCGACCACCACCGAAGGACGCTTGATGCGGTCTTTGAGCCAGTCGAACGTATCGAGGCCGCCGCCCATAACCCAGGCATCTCTGCCGTATTTTGCGAGCAGGCCGACTGCATCGTCAGTGGTCGCCGGTTGAAACAGTTCAAATGCCGGCATGATGTCGCGAACGATCGCCATATCCCGTTTCTCCTTTCTGCCTAGATGTGGGCCGTCAGGCCCTCGGTGGCCGGTTTGCCCGCTTCGAGAGAAGCGAGAATGACGTCCGCGGTCACGGGCGCGCGGCGGAAGATTTCATCTCCGAGCGCGTCCGAAAGAGCATTCACGATAGCCATGCAGCCGGCGCCAACCGGCGGCTCGCCGATGCCGCGCGCGCCGATGGGCGTTTCCGGATCGGGAATATCGAGCGCCGCCCATTCCATTTTTTCGGGAGCATCCAAAATCGTAGGCGGTTTGTTGTGATGGAAGCGTTTGGCCAAGGGCAGCCCGTAGTGCTGGTCGTAGACCCACTTCTGCCCGATGGCGTGACCGATTCCCAGCATCGACCGGCCGAGAACCTGCCCGCCCAGCGCACGCGGGTGAATGATGGTGCCCACGTCGGCGACGGCCAGGAAATCGAGGATCCGGTACTTGCCGGTTTCCAGATCGACTTCCACTTCCGCGAAGCCGGCCACATACGAATGCGTCTGGCCGTCGCGCGGCATGGTATCGCGCGCCACGGCTACCAGGCCCTGGCCCGCCAGCGCCTGTGCCGACGCCACTGTCATTTTGTTGATGCCCTTCGGCAGTTCGTGGCCGTCGTAAATGCCGCCCAGTTCAACGGCCCGCTTGGCGGCCTGAGCGAGGGTCATACCGCGGCCGCCGCCCTTGTGGAACACGCGCTCGTTGGCTACCTCGTAGTCTTCCGGCTTGCCCCCCAGATCCTTGGCGGCAATTTGAGTCAGCTTGTCTTTGGCATCCAGAGCGACTGCGTAAGCCGCACGGGTGTGGGCGTGAGTAGTCTGGCTGCCGCCCGAGGGACAACTCCACGGCAGGTTTTTCGCTGTGCTGCCCCAGGTGATCTCGCATTTCTCCCACGGCACCCCCAGCATTTCGGCGGTCACGCGATGGCAGTCGCTGACAGAGGCCGTGCCCAGATTTCCGATTCCAGACTGGATGTAGACCTTGCCATCCGGCTTGATCACACACAGGCCGTCAAAACCAATGGAGCCGCCGACGAAGCAGCTCGTCGCCACGCCGATTCCGCGCGCTTTCGAGCCGCTCTTCTTGGGCATCGCTTTGCGCTTTTCCCACTGGAACTGCTCGATCCCGCGGTCCAGCGCTTCCTGGACATACGCACTGGTTACGTAGAGCCGCTTTCCGTTTGGTCCCGGAGGTCCGATCGGAGCCTTCCCCACGGGCGCGTTGACGCGGTGGATGGCTACCTGGTCCACGCCCAGCTTGCGGGAAGCTTTGGCGAGAATCGGTTCCATCAGAGCAATACCTTGAAAACCGCCAGGCTGGCTTTGCGAAAGCCGCGGCGGCGTGTTGGTCAGCACCGTAATGCCGCGCCAGCGCATGGCGGGAGGCTGGTACATCAACGAGAGCATGCGGCCTGACTGATTGGCATCGCCCTGCGGGTCGTACGGTCCGTTATCCATTACTACGAACATGTCGACCGCGGTGATTCTACCTTCCTTGGTAAAGCCGACCTTCAGCCGCCCGTGCAGGCTGGGACGAGCCCGGCCTATGAAGTGCTCTTCCTCGCGGCTGATGCGCATCATCACCGGCGCGCCGACCTTCTTGGAAAGGATGCATGGGATGATCGCCGCGATGGAACTGGTGATCTTGCTGCCGAAGCCCCCGCCCGTGTATTCGCTGATGACTACCACCTTGCTGATATCGGGCTGGCCCTTGTCATCTACCAGGCCCAGCCAGCGGGCAATCGCCGGCGCGGTCTGGGCCGTGCTCTGCGTGGAGCAGTGTACGTAGACCTTGCCGTTTTGCCAGTACGCCATCGCTGTGCGGGTTTCCAGCGTCTGGTGGCTGGTGTTGGGAGTCACGAACGTTTCGTCCAGAACGAGCGCGGCATTCTTGAGACCGGCTTCCACGTCTCCGTAGGACCACTCGGGATCGGTCGCCTTTCCCATAGGCAGCTTGCCGTCTTTGTATTCGGCGAAATCCGCGTCGGTCCATTTGACTTCGGCCACCTTGGGAGGTGGAGCGGGCTGTCCGGGAGCCGCCGTCGGCCGCATCCAGACATTGCCCTCCACACGGGCGTTGGGCCCGCCGGGGCGCAGACTTACTAGAGGATCAACCGCGTGCGGCAGCCGCTCGATATCGAGCTTGATCTTTTCGATCGCTTCGACGGCCGTCAATTCGTCCACCGCGCAGACCGCCAGAATCGGCTCGCCCTGATAAACCGGATCGTTCGTCAGCCCCCGCTCGCCCAGCGGGTTGGCGGGAATACGCTGCCCCAGATCCGTCATCGCGTCGGCCGGTTTGGGCATGTCGTCGACGGTCAGGATGGCCTTCACCCCCGGCATTTTCAGAGCCTCGCTGGCGTCGATGTTGCGCACGTGTCCGTGCGGCACCGGGCTGAGAAGCAGTTTGGCGAACAGCATGCCGTCGGCGCGGTAGTCTTCCGCGTACTTGGCGCGGCCCGTCACCTTGGCGATCAGATCGGGTGTGGTGTAGTTTTTGCCGATCAGTTTGTATGGCGGATGCTTGGGAAGCTGGTTATCGATTTTGGCGGCCATGGATTACGCCCTCCTGGAAAGTTCCGCGCCGCGCATCATCGCGGTGAGGATCTTGTCATAGTCCTGGCACCGGCAGAGGTTGCCGGAGATACCGTGAGCCAGTTCCGTGCGCGTCGGATTGGGATTCACCTTCAGGAATCCCACCGTGGCCATGATGAAGCCCGACATGCAGAACGCGCATTGGAAGCCCTGTTCTTCGACCACGCCTTGTTGCACCGGGTGCAGCTTGCCCTCCGCGCTGGCGAGTCCTTCGATGGTAACGATCTTCTTGCCGCGCGCCGTATGAGTGAGCATCGAACACGAGTAATGCGGAACGTCGTCGATCAACACCGTGCAAGCGCCGCACTCGGAACGGTCGCAACCCAGCTTGGTGCCCGTGAGGCCCAGCTTATAACGGAGCGTGGTGGCGAGAGTCTCCTGCTTCATTACGTCGACGCGGCGCTGCTGGCCGTTGACGTTCAGGGTAATCAGGCGCTCGACGGAACCGGGAGCGGAAACGTCAGCGCGTACCACCGAGCTTCGGAACAGATAACCGGCCGAGGAGACAGCGCCGGCGGCGATGACGCCCTTGATCACATCGCGCCGGCTCCACCCTTTCGGCGTGCCTTCCGGAAAATCGTTGTCTGCCATAGATCACCTCATCTCGCTACTTCAATTCCTTCGCGCGCGTACCAAACCGCACAGTAGCGCGAGAACCCACGGACTGGCGGAATTCGGAAAGATTATATGTCTTTCCAACGGCGGTGTCGAGCGGGACTTTATGGCAGGATTTGGCAGGGGTCCGGACGGCGGTTTTGCCGCATCAGCCGCCCGGACGCGTTTTGGCCCGCGTCTTGAGCACTACAGGCGTTCCCCGAAATCCGAAACGGCGCCGGATCTGGTTGATCAGATAGCGCTCATGCGAGAAATGTAGCGGGCCGCCCCGATCGGTGAAGAGCACAAACGTGGGGGGACGGACAGAAGCTTGGGTGATATAGAAGATCTTGCGTTCTTCAAACCGCAGTTGCTCCAGGAAACGATTCAACTCCCCTGTCGGGATGCGCCGCGTGGCGGATTCGTAAACGTCCCGGATCATGGAAAACAGACGCTCCACGCCTACCCCGGTCTTGGCGGACAGGAAGGCGACCGGAGCGTATTCCAGGAACTTAAACTGGTCGCGAAGGTCGCGCTCGAATTCCTGTTTCTTACGCTCTTTGTGCTGGTCCCATTTATTTACGCAGACAATAACCGCGCGGCCGCCTTCGTGGGCATAGCCGGCAATCGTGGCGTCCAGGCCAACCACTCCTTCGGAGGCATCGACCACGAGCAGTGCGACGTCCGCCAGACGCAGGTGGCGCCGCGCCATTACCACGCTCAGCTTTTCGGCCATCTTGGTCGTCTTGCCCTTGCGGCGGATCCCGGCGGTATCGACGAATACGAAATCGGTGCCGTCGTGTGTGATCCTCTCATCTACGGCGTCGCGCGTAGTTCCGGCGACGGGTGAGACTATGGCGCGCTCCTCGCCTGCCAAGGCGTTCAAGAGCGTCGATTTTCCAACGTTTGGACGCCCAATGATCGCCACCTTAATATGAGGTGCCGCGATGGCGTCCTCGGCGACGGGGGCGGAGAGGTCTGCCGTTACGCGATCGAGCAGCGCGTCCACGCCGGCGCCGTGCTCGGCGGAAACCGGATAGATGCTCGGGATTCCCAATGCATAGAATTCGTGTGCCAATGACTCGCGGGAGGCGGAATCGATCTTGTTCACCGCCAGAGTCACCGGCTTCCCCAGGCGTTGCAGCATCTGCGCCAGATCGCGGTCGGAACCGGTGATCTCGCTGCGGCCATCCACCAGAAAAATGATGTGCGCGGCATTATCCAGCGCGACTCGAGCCTGGCGCAATACCTGGCTGGGCAGGTACTCCTGATCGTGAATGACGATGCCCCCGGTGTCGATCAACTCAAAACGGCGGCCGGCGTATTCGGCGAATCCGTGGATGCGGTCGCGGGTGATGCCCGGCTCGTCGCCGACTATGGCGCGCCGCTGGCCAGTGATCCGGTTGAAGAGAGTAGACTTTCCTACGTTGGGCCGCCCCACGATGACCACACTGGGTGTGGGACGCGACATGCATATCCATAATAACGCGGCCTGCCATGATACATTTTGGACTTGAAGCACTATCCGATCTTTCTCAACCTGAGAGACCGGCCTGTAGTGGTAGTCGGAGCGGGGAAGGTGGCGCTGCGGAAAACGCGCGACTTGTTGGATGCGGGCGCGCGCGTGACCGTGATTGCCCCGGAGTGGCGGCGCGATTTTGAGCAGTTGCCGGTACGCCGGGTAACCCGCCGTTTCCGGGCTGCTGACCTGGAAGGGGCGGTGCTGGTGTTTGCGGCCACGGACGACCGCCAGACCAACCATCGCATCGGCATTCTCGCCAAGAGCAAGGGCATTTTTGCCAACATCGCCGATGCCGCCGAAGAATGCGATTTCGTAGTTCCCGCGCGCGTGCGGCGCGAACACGTACAGATCGCGGTATCGACCGGCGGAGAAAATCCACGCTATTCCGCGGAATTACGCCGCAAACTGGAAGAAATCATATAGATCTCGCGGCAGCGCGCCTGCCGATTGTCTCGGGAATGGCACGAGATTTGCATGATTGTATTCCGTCTGGCCGGGGCAAGTTTGCGGCCCGCCGGAGCTTTCCGGAACGCCAGACGGCCCGCTTGAGGTAATTCGTTCGTAGTAGTTTTTCACGGCCCACGGAATCGTGCGTCATTTGTGTGCGGCCGAAGGAGAGAATACGAATGTCTGGCAGTGCGACAAAAGCTTTTGACTCGGTGTCCTGGCTGGCTCCCGACCGTGCCAGTACCGGGATCGATGGCCTCGACTACATTCTGGGAGCGGGAATTCCGCGCAATCGGGTCTACTTGATTGAGGGGCATCCCGGCAGTGGAAAAACGACGCTGGGGTTGCAATTCCTCCTCGAAGGCCGCAATTGCGGTGAAGCGGGACTATGTATTTCTCTATCGGAGAATCGCGAGGAAATGGAACTGGTCGCGAGGTCTCACGGCTGGTCGCTGGATGGAATCGCCTTTTATGAACTCGAGAAACTCGAAGATCAGTTTAAGCCCGAGACGCAATATACGGTGTTTCATCCCGGCGAAGTGGAACTGAGCTATACCACCAGCCAGATCAGGCGCCGCATCGAAGAGGTCAAGCCGGCCCGTGTCGTATTCGATTCCCTGTCGGAGCTGCGCCTGCTGGCGGAAGATCCACTGCGGTTTCGCCGCGAAATGCTGGGCATGAAGCAATTTCTTGCGACCCGGCAGTGCACCACCATACTGCTGGACGATGTCGGGTACGAGACGCCGGAGCCACAGGTCCGCAGCATCGTCCACGGCGTTCTCCTCCTGGAAAGGGTATCGGCAGAGTATGGCGCGGCGCGGCGCCGTTTGAGCGTTCTCAAGATGCGGGGAGTCAAATTCTACGATGGTTATCACGACTTCAGCATTGTCACCGGCGGGGTGCAGGTGTACCCCCGGCTGAGCTACTCCACCGAGCGGATCACGTCCAGCCGTGAAAAGTTTTCCAGCGGCGTCAGCGAGCTCGATCAGTTGCTCGACGGAGGCTTGGACCGTGCTACCAGCACGGTTGTGATCGGGCCCGCGGGTTGCGGCAAATCTACCTTGGCCACTCTATATGCTTTCCGGGCCGCCCAGCAGGGGGAAAAGGCCGCCTGTTACCTTTTCGAAGAAAACCGGGAGACTTTCATGGACCGCGCGCGGGGTTTCGGCATGGATCTGGAGCGTAATCCGGGAGCCGAGCGCCTGCTTATCCAGCAAATCGATCCCGCGGAAATGTCCCCGGGAGAGTTCTCGCAACAGGTGCGGGAGGCGGTTGCCAAAAACAATACCTCCGTTGTTGTCATTGACAGCTTAAACGGATACCTCAATGCAATGCCCAGCGAGCGCTACCTGCTGATGCACATGCATGAGCTGTTGACTTATCTGGGGAAGCAGGGAGTGTTGACGATATTAATCGTCGCTCAGTACGGCCTGCTCGGCCAGTCCATGCAGACGCCTGTGGATATTACATACGTGGCGGATACGGTAATCGTGCTTCGGTATTTCGAAGCGGGCGGGGAGGTCAAGCAGGCCCTTTCCGTGATCAAGAAACGCAAAGGCGGGCATGAACGCACGATTCGCGAGATGAAGTTCACGCCGCGAGGCATCCGCATCGGGCGTCCGCTGCGCGAGTTCCAAGGCATTCTCACCGGAGTCCCGGTTTTCACCGGAGCCAACAAACAGATGCTCGCCGCCGAGGAGGAAAATGCCTGAACTGCAAGAGCCGGTTCTTGTGCTGGCGCCGGCCGGCCGTGACGGGATTCTGATATCGGAAGCGCTGCAACGGGTCCAACTTCCCACCCGGATTTGCAGCGATCTGGAGCAGTTCGCCCGCCAGTTGCCGAACGGCGCATCGGCCGGTCTGCTGACGCAAGAGGCATTATCCGTGGGCGCTGCCACCCTACTCCAGGGCGTCTTACGCGAGCAGCCTCCGTGGTCAGACGTCCCGCTGATTCTCATGACCGCCAATCGGGGTTCCGATTCGGAAGTCTCCAAACTGTTGGATGACGGCATCAACATCACTCTTTTAGAGCGGCCCGTCCGCATCCGGACTTTGACCAGTGCGGTTGGGTCAGCGCTGCGCCAGCGGAAGCGGCAATATGAGTTGCGGGATCGCCTGGCAGATCAGCAACGGACTGAAGAGCGGCTGCGGCAAACGCAAAAACTGGAAAGCCTGGGCATACTGGCGGGAGGCATAGCCCACGATTTCAATAATCTGTTGACCGGGATCATCGGCAACATCAGCCTGGCTCTCGATGAGGAGCCCGAGGGAAACCCTCACCGGAGACATTTGCAGGATGCCATCCACGCGAGCGAACGAGCGGCCGATCTCACGCGCCAACTGCTCGCGTACTCCGGTAAAGGACGCTTTGCGATTCAGCACATTGACATTTCCGAGCTGGTGCGTCAGATCAGCGCCCTGATCCAGACCTCCATTTCGAAGAATGTTCAAGTCATACTGAACCTGGCCGAAGGACTGCCGCTGGTGGAAGCGGATGCCACCCAGTTGCAACAGATTGCGATGAACCTGATCATTAACGCCGCCGAGGCGATCGGTCCGGAGAAAGATGGTCTGGTCGTGGTAGAGACGGGCGTGGCGCAGGTCGATGAAGGATACCTGCGGGGAACCCTGGCGGCCGAAAGCGCGGGTCCCGGAAAGTATGTCTATCTGGAAGTGCGCGATACCGGTGGCGGCATTGACGAAAATACGCTGCCTAACATCTTCGACCCCTTCTTCACCACCAAGTTTATGGGTCGCGGATTGGGTCTGGCGGCCGTTTTGGGCATCGTTCGAGGACATCACGGCGCGCTCAAGGTAGAGACCAAAGCCGGAGAGGGCAGCCAGTTTCGCGTTCTTTTTCCGGCGACCAGCGCCCGCCGCGCCGAGCCCGCGAAGGAGGTTACGTACAAACATCTTCGGGGGAAGGGGACGATCCTGGTAGTGGACGATGAGGAGATCGTGCGCCGGATCGCGAAGAACGCGCTGGAAAGCTGGGGATATGGCGTGCTTCTGGCGGAGAATGGCCAGATTGCGATCGATATGTACGCCGCCGCGGCAAACGAGATCTCGCTGGTTCTGCTCGATCTCACGATGCCGGTCATGAACGGAGAACAGACGCTGCAGCGCTTGCAACGTATCCGGCCGGACGTGAAAGTGATTCTGACCAGCGGATATGATGAAGCCGATGCGTTGAGCCGGTTTCGCGGCGCCGACCTCGCCGGTTTTTTGCAAAAGCCCTACACGGCTGGCCAATTAGCCGGCAGCGTCAAGCGGATATCCGAGCGTATCAAGGCTCGGGAAAGCGCCGGTGACCATTGCCTTTCCGGTGATAGCTCGGAGCCTCCCATTCTTAAAGCCGTTTAGTCCGGGGGCGCGGCCGCGCTTGCTAAAATCAAGAGCATCCGATGCCCACCGAGGCCCGAACCGCAGGCGCGCGCCATTTCTTTTCGCGGCACGGCACACTCTCGAAATGGCATCCCAATTACGAATATCGAGAGGGCCAGGTGGAGATGGCGGAGGCTGTCGAATCTGCGCTCGCCGAGAAGCGCCACCTGATTGTTGAGGCGGGCACGGGTACCGGAAAGACCCTGGCTTACCTGGTTCCGGCGCTGCTTTCCGGCAAGCGGATCATTGTCTCCACCGGCACCAAGAATCTGCAGGAGCAGCTCTTCTTCAAAGACGTTCCGTTTCTGGAGCAGCACTTCACACGCCCTTTGAAGGTCTGCTACATGAAAGGCCGGAGCAATTATGCGTGCCGGCAGAAGATTTACGACGCGGAAAAAGAGCCGGTGCTTTCGGGCTTGGAAGAGGTTGCCGATTTCGAAATCATCCGTGAGTGGGAGAAGACCACGGAGTTTGGCGACCGCTCAGAACTGAATACGCTGCCCGAATCGAGCTCGGCCTGGGCCAAAATCGACGCGCGCGCGGACCTGTGCACGGGGCAAAAGTGCGCGAACTTCAGCCGCTGCTTCATTACGGCCATGCACCAGCGCGCGCTCGAGAGCGACATCATTATCGTCAATCACCACCTCTTCTTTGCGGACCTGGCGCTGAAAGACGAAAATTACGAGGGCGGCATTCTGCCCGAATATCACGCAGTGGTCTTCGACGAAGCCCACGAGCTGGAAGATGTGGCCGGCCAATACTTCGGCGTTTCCGTGAGCAATTACCGGTTTCAGGAGCTGCGCCGCGATATTGCCGCAATCGGCCGCATGAAGAAGTTTGGCAGTCCGGAACTCGACCGGATCCTGGAACGTTTGGACGAAGTTTCGCTGCGGTTTTTCGGGCTGTTCGGCACGGGCGAAGGGCGCTCGGCCTTTTATGGCCGTGGGTCGTTCCGGGAGGAGAACGAGGAGATTTACGCCAGCCTGCTGGCGGTCCTCGAGCTGATCGGCTCGCACCTGAAGCTGCTGCACAATCCGCCGGAAGAGATTATTCCCCTATTCCGCCGGACCACCGAGCTGCGTGAGGCTCTGCGCTTTCTATTGGAAGAGGAGGGTGAGGGGTACGTTTTCTGGTTGGAGCGGCGCGGGCGGGGCTGTTTTCTTCAGGCCACACCCATCGACGTATCGCAAATTCTCGCTTCCCGCTTATTTGAACAGGTGGATACAGCGGTGCTGACTTCGGCCACGCTCGCGGTGGCCGGAGGCTTCGACTATGCTCAGAAGCGCCTGGGGCTGGAGAACGCCCGCACGCTGGTGGTCCCGGGACATTTCAATTATCAGAAGCAGGCGCTGCTCTATGTCCCGCAGCATCTCCCGGAGCCGCGCAGCCCGGCGTTTCCGAAATCGGCTGCCGGCGAAGTAGTGGAAATCCTGAAACACAGCCGGGGCCGGGCGTTTGTATTGTTTACCAGCTATCAACAGATGCGCCTGGTGTATGACACGGTCTCTTTGGAAATCGATTACCCGACGCTCATGCAGGGAACCGGCCCGCGCCGCGCCCTGCTGGAGGAATTCCGCTCGACGCCGCATTGCGTTCTGTTCGCCACTTCGTCGTTCTGGCAGGGCGTCGATGTGCCGGGCGAGCAGTTGAGCTGCGTTATCATAGATAAGTTGCCGTTCGCGGTTCCCAACGACCCGGTGGTCAATGCGCGTATCGAAAGCATCCGCCAGGCTGGAGGGAATCCCTTTTACGAGTACCAGATCCCGCAAGCGGCCATTGCGCTGAAGCAGGGGTTTGGGAGGCTCATTCGTAGCCGGTCGGATCGCGGAGTCCTCGTACTACTCGATCACCGGATCACGAAACAGCGATACGGACAGGTCTTTTTCGACAGTCTCCCCGATTACGGGTTTACCACCCGGATCGCGGACGTGGAGAAGTTTTTCAATGTTTGAGGTCACCATCGAGCAGACATTCGCTGCCGGACATGCGCTACGTAACTATCGCGGCAAATGCGAAAACGTGCACGGGCACAACTATCGCTGCGAAGTCACGTTACAGGGCCCGCGCCTGGATGAGACTGGCCTGCTGATGGACTTCGTGGCGTTAAAGAAGAGCCTGCAAACCGTGGTTGACCGGCTGGATCATCAGTGGCTCAACGATTTCCCGCCCTTCGATGTGCTGAACCCGTCGGCCGAAAACATCGCCAAGTACATTTACGACGAGGTCAGCAAGCAAATTGGCGCGGGGTCAGAAGTGCGGCTGGGCGCCGTGCGGCTTTGGGAAACCGATACTTCGAGTGCGACCTATCGCCCGTAATACGCGGCGTTCTTGGGAGTGAAGCTCGACCATTTCTCCGGCAGATCGTCCAACGCAAAAATCGCCGAAACCGGGCAAACCGGCACGCAGGCTCCGCAGTCGATGCATTCCACTGGGTCGATATAGAGCATCTCCGCCTCGGCGTAATTGGGTTCATCCTTTTTGGGATGAATGCAATCCACCGGGCAGGCGTCCACGCAAGCCGTATCCTTGGTGCCAATGCAGGGTTCTGCAATCACGTATGCCATGAGTTGTCTTCCGAGTCTTTATAGATAGCACAGCCTCGGACTAAAGACAAATGGACTCGGGCCTGCGGAAAGGGCAATGGCGGTGGCCGGTTTCGTGGAGCGGTATTACCTCGATTACCGGTACTGCGAGACGCCCCCGAAATCCCCCTTGACCGCAGGTTGTGGCGAGCGTATGATTTGCTGGCACTGGCGTCATTATTCTACCGGAATATATGTTTACTTACCGGTTTTTTGGCGTAGCGCTCTTCGTGGGCGCGGCTCTTAGCGGCGTGATTCTCGTGCGCGCCGCGGATTCGGAACTCGTCCAGCAGGCGCGCGATCTGCTGTCGCAGCAGGCGTACGACAAGGCGGTCCCCATCCTCGAGGAAGCTTTCGCCCAGAACAAGCAGGACAGCACCGTCGCCGGGCTTTTGGGGATGGCGTACCTGTATTCCGCGCAAAATCTCGACTCTGCGCGTAACGCGGAAAAGGCCGAAAACACATATATACAAGCCCTGGATTTAGGGGGCAGCGCGAGTTTCCTGGCCGGTTTGGCCAAGGATAAGGTAAAAGGACCCAACGTGCTGAAAGCCGAGCCTGGCGCCCTCACAATATACCGCGACCGCGTGGAATTCCTGCCCTCTAAAAGCAGCAATGAAGATCACCTGTTCCTGGGAGGCGGCGACCTGAAGGAGTGCGGCCACAGCCGGGGATACGGCAAGAGCAGCAATACCTTTTACCTCAAAACCCGCAAGGGTGATTTCTATTTCCGGCCCCATCATTTCTCGCCCGAGGAGGGCAATGTGGTGTGCCGGCTCACCGCGAAATACTTCGGCGTGAAATCGCTTCCGTAAAGGGAGGTTGTCATGAGGACACTGGGTATCGTATTGGCCGCGGCTGGCCTGTGCCTGCTCGCGCCCGGTCCGGCTCCGCTGGGAGCGCAGGTAAAGCAGACCAAGGAAACATTCGGTAAGTTGCTGGGGGGCAAGAAGGACAAGGACGACAACGCCAAGGCAGCCGAAAAAGAAGAGACCATCGAGGAAACCTACCAGCAGATTAAGGAATTCGCGGTCGGGTTGTACAACAAGCCGGGAAGCGAATTCAAGGAACTGGTGGATAAACAATATCGCGAGGTGATGCGCGAGCACGCCCAGACGGCGTTCGAAACCAATCAATCGGCGCACTCGGAAGTCAAGTACATCATGGAGGACCGGTTCCGTGTGTTTTCGGGCCTCTACGACAACCTGCTGGTGCAGGACCTGGTGAACCGGATTGGCCAATCGGTGGTGCCCAAGAATTCGGACCGTCTGTTTGCCTTCAAATTGAAAGCGAGCCCTATTCCAAGCGCCGAGACTCTATCGACCGGAACGATATATGTGTCCACGGGCCTGGTCGCAATGCTCGACAACAAGGCGCAACTGGCCTATGTTCTGGCGCATGAAGGGGCGCACGTTTACAAGGAGCACTGGAAGACGCGGATCATGCTGCAGGCAGCGGCGGAGGAATATGCCAAAGAACGCCAGCAAAACGCAGAACACATCCGGCAACGGGTCGCTTTGTGGGGCGGGTTGATCGGAGCGGGAATCGGCGGGATCGCCGGACGCTCGGCGACGGGAGTTGCGGAAGGAGCGGTGATTGGAGGCGTGGCCGGTTTCGCCGTGGGATCCGCTTTGGGCCCAAAACCGCCGGTGATTGTGGACTGGAACGCGAAAGAGGAAGACGAGGCGGATGACCTCGCGTTTCAGTGGGTGAAGGCGGCGAACCTCAGTCCGAAGGAAATCCCGGGCGTTTACGTGGCCCTGAAGGGAGCAGGAGCTCAGGACAACCGTACGACGCTGGGGTTCCTGGGTAGTCCCGAGCGAGTGCTGCAGCGCGCCAAGCGGGTTGCCGACCTGCTGGCGCAGGAAGAGAAAGATCCGGGATTTGCCAAAAAGCAATGGATTACGAGCGATCCGGATTTTGACTTACTCCTGGCCGAAGTCCAGCGCGATAACGGTGTGCTTGCCTACGAATATGACATGCTGCAAATGGCGAGGGACAATCTGGGCAAATCGGTCAAAGTCAAAGACAAGGACCCCACGGCGCTTTACTTCTACGGGAAGATTCTTCAGCTAACCGCCAAGACCGACGCGGAGCGATCCGATGCGCAGAAGTACTTCCGGCTTGCCGCCGATAACGACCGCCGTAACCAGAACTTCGGGGCATACCTGCACCGGGCAACCGCGCTTCTGAACCCCCAGGCCACTGAAACCGACAAGCAGCAGGCAGTGGCCTTCTTAAAGCAGTATCTGGATGACTATTACCGCTCCAGAATACAGGAGAGAGAGACCGTCAATTATCCTCCGCATCTGGAGACTATCTACGATTATCTCGGCCGGTTAGGTGAGTACAACTACGTGGTGGACGGGAGCAAAGCTAAGCTGACTTACGCCGCGCAGGAGACGGATTCTCCGGGCGCGGCCACAACGGCTGCCGCTGCCGGCCCGGCTGCGCGTCCGGCCGCGGCCCCCGTCAAGAAGACCGGCGCGAAGTGAAGGGTGCTCTACAGATCGGTTGTTTGCTGGCGGCCGGTGTCGGGCTCTGCCTGGGGCAGCCCGGCGCTCCGCCGTTCCGGCTGCAACTGACCTGTCTCTCGGATGAATGGTTCTTCCCGGGAGCCGTGCACGTGCCCCGCGGGGCGTGCAGTTCGCTGGAGGTTGGCCTGGCCTCATCGCGCTTCAAAGCCTCGGATCTGAGCCTTTCGGTGAACGACCATTACCTGAAACATGAAACGAAATCCACGGATGGAGGTTTTGTTCTCAGCGCGGAAAGCCGCAGCCTGGAAGATTTCCTGCGCGCACCGGAAACGGAAATAAAGGCCGAGGCGGGTACAGCCGCGGCGGTGTGGCGCGTGAGCAGGTGGGAGCGGTCCTACATTGAGGTCAGCAGCTCGCACGGCGGTCTGCCGCCTTCCATTCGTATTACCGCGCCGATGGGCCCGGTGGTGCGGGCGGGCAGTGGTGTCGTCGTCGTTGCCGGCTCGGTTAGCCCGTCCGAATCCGTCAACGTGACGTTGCAGAAGCAACCGCTCGCGCGTTCGGCCGATCAACCCGGGTTTCAGTTTCGCGGCTCGGTCACGCTGGCGGATGACGCGCGCGATGTAGTGCTGACCGCGGTGGATGATCAGGGCAACAGCACCACGCTGGTTTGGCCCGTGCGCAAGCTCTAACCGGTTAGCGGCCGCAATTGCGGCGGACTTCATCGGCCAAGTCCCGATTCCCGTTGCGGCCGATGGCATCGGCGTATTTGTTGCAGACGCGGGAATCGGCTTGTAGGTCGAGCGAGAGTTTGTAGGCGTTTGCCGCCTCGCCGTAGCGGGCAATTTTCATCGCGAGATCGCCCCGCAGGTCATAAGCCGCCGGTTCCCGCTTGTTGATCGCCAGGATTTGATCGACGTCGCCGGCGGCAAGATCATATTGGCCGAGTGAGTAGGCGGCGCGGGCACGTTCCAGGAAATACTCGGCGCGCCTCTGATCGAGACGGATCGCCTGGGTGAATGCATTGTAGGCCGCGCGATAATCTCCGGCCGTGGCCAGACAGCGGCCCAGCAGGGAGTGTGCGCCGGCATTTTGCGGATCGATGGCGAGGCCCCGCTGGAGATAGGGCAGGGCTTCCTGGCACTTGCCACTCGTCGCCAGCTCGATGCCGTGCGGCAGATCCGCAGCCGCTTGCCTCGGCGCGGCGGGTACCGGGGATAGCGCTGCGGCCGCCGGCTCTGCAGCGCCACGTAGCGCACTACCGGCCGGGGCCGGCGAGGACACGGAAACAAGAGTACCCGCGCGCGGCGACCGGAAAAGGTATTCGCCCGCGCCATGGCGCGGCAGAATCCCGGACGCGGGCGTCTGCTGGTGAATCGAGGCGCGGGGAGTCAGGTAGGCGCTGAGCTCGTCGAAGGTGATGTAGCCATCGCCGTTGGTATCCGCCAAACCATCGTCGAGCGCTTCCAGCAGATAATCCACAAAGTAGCTGTGGCCTTTCGGACCGCCGTCGAGCACCTGCTGGTCTTTGCCGCCTGCCGTGATCACCTGCCGGGCATAACGGCGGCTGACCTCGCGCAAATAGTCGGGGATACCTGTGTTGACCATGCTGGCGCGAGTGCCCGCGAGGATTCCGCCATAGCAGGAATCCATGATGAAGAGCTGGTGCCGGGCATTGTCCATGTAGCTGGACTGGTTGGCCAGTTCGTCCATGGAGATATAGCTGGCGCTGAGCGGACCGCCATCGAAAGGCACGATATAACCCCGGTCCTGGCCGCCCAGCGTTTCCGTATGGCCATGGCCGGCAAAGAAGAACAGAACGCGGTCGGAGTTTTTGAGCTTGGGCGCCAGCATGTTCTGCATGGCAGCCAGGATGCCCTGCTTGGTGGCATCCTGATTGTAAAGGGGAATGATCTCGTAACCCTGCTTGCGCAGGTAAGTGGCAATGGCTTGCGCATCCTTCACGCCGTATCTCAGTTTGGGAAACGGCGGCGAGTAGTTGTCAATTCCGATGACAACGGCATAACTGTGTTCGAAGAATGGATCCGCGGCGCGCGCGGGAATGGCGGAGCAGAGGCAGATGCTGAGAATCGCAAGCAGTACTGTTGGCTTCATCGCCGATTCCCCTCCTATCGCGCAACCTGCTTCAACTCGTCGAGTTTCGCACGATAACGCGAATCCAGGCGCGCGGCCTTTTCCATCCACTTGAGCGCCTCGGTCCGTTCCCCGCGCTGTTTCAGAATCTGCGCCAGCGTATCGAGCGCTGCTGCGTTGTCGGGCGCGATATCGGCGGCC
>PSRJ01000308.1 GCA_003175985.1 Terriglobia bacterium | reverse complement strand
CCCGCCTCCTGAATCGAGAGCGGCGCGCGCGAATCCGGGCCCGCGATTGTGCTGAGCACCAATGCCAGGTCGGCCGCGGAACGTCCCAGGCATCCCGATGTGCTGAGCTGCAACCAGGCGAGTTCTGCCTTCGGATTCGGCACGCGCCCCAGCGATGGCCGGAAACCCACCACGTTGCAAAATGCCGCCGGGTTGCGGAGCGAGCCGCCAGTGTCCGAACCCGTGGCTACGGGAACCAGTCCGCATGCTAACGCCACGGCAGCGCCGCCCGAGGATCCCCCGCAGGTCTTCGTCAGATCGTAAGGATTGTGCGTCGCCCCGAACACCTTGTTAAACGTCTGCGACCCTGCGCCGAATTCCGGCGTGTTGGTCTTTCCGATCGTGACCGCGCCGGCGCGCCGGATGCGTTCCACCACCAGATCATCCTCAGTGGGGATGTAGTCCCGGTACAGCGGCGAACCGAATGTTGTGCGGATGCCGCGGGTCTCGAACAGGTCCTTGTGCGCCACCGGCAATCCGTGCAGCGGCCCCATCTTCTCTTTACGCGCCTGCATCTCATCGGCTTTGGCCGCTGCCTGCGCCGCCATCTCCGCCACGAGCGTAACGATCGCATTCACCTTGGGATTCACGCGCTCGATCTGTTTCAGGTGCTCGGCCAGTGCCTCCCGCGCCGACAGCTTCCTGGCGCGAATCAGGCGGGCCATCTCTACTGCGCTGGTAAAACAAAGCGCGGCGCCGGAACTCTCAGCCTGCAACGTCCCCTCCACCAGAGATGCGGCCGCCAATCCGTGCAATGCCGCGCGCCGGGTCAACTCGCTCATTTGTGTAATGTATCATCGCTGCGCGCCGCGCGGCTCTGTTGCTCCAACTTCTGCAACCTCTTTACAAACGATTCCCGGATGATAAACGGCGGCACCCGCCTGCCATCGATATCGGTAAATCCGTATTCCCGGGCCAGTTCGCCGACATGAAATGTCTTTCCCGTTTTTTGCATCATCCGTCCGTCGGCCGCCAGCGCCGCCACCGCCCGTCCCAGGTATTCCGGCGATTCGCTCCGGTCCAGCCACGAGATCTTCTTCCAGTCGGTCTCTCCGCCCGTATACGACATCACCCTTTCTGTCCGCATGAATCCGGGCGCCAGGGCCACTGTGGCGATCCGATGCTGCCGAAGCTCCTTCGCAAGGCCCCAAAGCAGCCGGATAGTCGAGTGCTTCGCCACGTCGTAGAAGCTCCCGATGTACTTGTCGTGATCCCACGCGACTGTGCCGGCGATCAGTCCGGGCGCCCGGGACTTCTTTCCCTCTGCCATTGCCGCGGACTCGATCATCAGAGGAATCGCAAAATAGGCGGCCAAAAGATGCATCTTCAGTCCGCGCTCAAACATTGCGTCCCACAACCCAAGCGGCGCCTGCCAGAAATATGCAGGTGTCAGGCTGAGCCCCTCATAGCCGCCCCAGGCGTTATTCACCAGGATGTCGAGCCTTCCCTGTTGCTCGCGAACCTTTTGGAAGAGCGCCTGTACTTCCGCCTCGTTGGTGTGATCGCAGCGAACGGCGATGCCTTTGCCACCCCGCCGCGTCACTTCCTCTGCCGATTCCTCGATCGTTCCCGGCAGGTTTTCGGTCGTCGGTTGTCCCCGTAAACTGCGTCCCGTCACGTAGACAGTGGCGCCGCGCTCGCCGAGCACCGCTGCGATAGCGCGCCCCGCGCCCCGGCTGGCCCCCGTAACCACCGCCACGCGGCCCCGCAGACTGGAGGCCCCATTTCCGGGTTTTGGCACTTTGGTCCCATCCCTTTCTTCAACTCGTTGAGTGTAGTCCGCAGGTTTATGGGCTGCAACTCCTAGTACAAGAACACCGTGTTCGCCTCATGCACCATACGCCGCGAGAATGTAAAATCACGTGGTGGCCCCGAGCGTTTCAGCAAAATACCACCTGCTGATTCTCTTCTCGCTCGCTACTTCACCTCTCGCCGCCCAGTTCGTCCCGGCGGGCGCCAGCGGGCCGATTCTGGTTCGGGATACGCCGCGCCGGCCCGCCCCGGATTTGCCGGAAACGCTGCTCCGCGCGGATTCTTCGCTGGTCTTGATTCCGATTCACGTGGTAACTGCCACCGGCGCGCCAGTCACCAATTTGCGGCGCGAAAATTTCCGTATTCGCGAAGATGGCGCCGACCAGACGATCGCGTCCTTCGTCCGCGAGGACGCCCCCATTTCCGTTGGGCTGCTCTTCGATAACAGCGGGAGCATGATCAATAAAATCGATCGAGCCGCGGAAGCCGTCGAGGCGTTCTTCCAGCTCGCCAACCCGGAGGATGAATTCTTTCTTGTCGAATTCAGTGATCGCGCAAAATTGACCGTGCCGTTCACCGCCGATGCCACCCAGATCCACCACCGCATTGTCCGGTCGCGGCCGGCCGGGCAAACGTCGCTCTTCGATGCCATCCAGGTGGGCCTGAAGGAAATGAAGACCGCTCGTCACGCGCGCAAGGCCCTGGTCATTTTCTCAGATGGGGGCGATAACGCGAGCCGCCACTCGTTCCGCGAAATCCGGCGAACCCTGCTCGAATCCGATGTGCTGGTCTATGCGCTGGGAATCTTCGACCCCGATTACATGCGTAAGCATCCGGCGGAAGAACAGCGTGGTCCCATGGTGCTTGACGATTTAACGTTCGAAACCGGGGGCCGTCACCTTCCCGTGGCTCGTCTGGAAGATTTGGCGGCTATCGGCGCCCGCGTGAGCCGCGATCTGCGCCAGCAGTATGTTCTGGGCTATTACCCCACCAGCCTCCAAACCGACGGGAAGTACCGCCACATCCGCGTGGACCTCAATGTTCCTGAGAGCACGACCTCGCTGCGAACAGACTACCGGCGCGGCTATTATTCCCCCGGCTTCTGAGACGTCTGGCGTCTTACCAGCGAAATCCAAACGTCACCGGAACGAAGTCCGCGTGGGAACCTGTCAGATAGATGTGCTCCCAGCGCGCTTCCGCAAAAAACTTACCGCGCCGCAACCCGCCGAACGCGATACCCCCTCCGATATTCACTCCCGGTTTGTTTACGGAATACGAACTCAGAACGTCCGTGGTAGGAATTACCGTTCGGAAGAAGCCGAAGAACGGATTGAAAACCCGAACCACTGCGACCGACGGCGCAGTGAATTCCTGATACCAGTGATACAATCCCCCGCCTCCGGTCACATACAGGTCGGCGCGGCCGCGAGGGTTCAGGTGAACGATGGGATCGAGCGTGGCAGTAAAGATCTGCACGTCTCCCCCGGGCACTCCCAGATCGGTCAGTGTCGGCCCGCTAATACCCATCCGGTTGAAACCCACATCGACCATGGCTCCGACGTAAGGTGTGAAATTGTATCCGACTCCGCCCCGGATATTCCAACCGAGATCCAGGTTGTGGCCCGTATCCCCAGTAGGCTGTGTGAACCCGCCGCCAACTGCGACTGAGAGCTTTCGCAATTCCTGACCGCTTACGATCGCAACTGCCAGCAGCCCCACAAACGCTACTCCGGCGCATTTTTTCATAACTTCCCCCTGAATTGAAGTTCAGCGGCAGGCCCGCTGATGCCCCGGGGGTTGCAATATTGGGTCCAATGAATTCAGGGATGCGAAACGCCGGCGAATCGTGAGTGGAGGTACGTGCCGTGAAAACGCTAGTTGCCGCGCCCTTGCGCGCCTCCGCGAGGCGGTGGGGGAGGCAGGGTGCCGCCTTCGGCCAGTGTCTTCATATTCTGAAGCGCCCGTGTGAATTGCGCGGTGCGCTGCGCCCTGTCCTTTTCGCGTGCGGCGTCATCGGGAAGCATCGAATTGTCGAACACCAGTGTGTACACCAGCTTCGACGTGGTCGCGGTCACCGGCCTCGCCTCCAGCGTGCCGTGATACAGGTTGTACGGACGCCCGGCCCTTACCGGCTGCGTGTAGGTGTAGGAGAGCTCGGTTTTTGCCACCAGCACTTCGTTCGCAACAGAACGTACGGCTCCGAACTCGCCGTCCTTGCCCGAGGTAATTGTGCACGGGATCTGAAACCATTCCCCGATGTCGCAGAACTTGCCCACGCGTTTCCACACTTCCGCCGCCGGCCGGTTCACCGTGATTTCGAGGGGAATATATGTGTAGTTCGGGTTCGTCACCACGATACTGGCATCGCCGGACGCTGGAGTCTGCGCGCCGGCCACGCCCAGGCAGAGGACCACCAGCCCGCAGCCGCAAAAGACTTTGTTGAATCTCCGCATGAGTTCCTCCCGTTAGACCGCGAGCCCTAATTCGCCCCGTCGCCCGGACCGCCATCGCCCGCCGATCCGCCGGAGACGATTCGCCCGTCGGGCAGTGTCACGCGCCGCGCGTCGATCAGGTGCGATCCGTCCTTTGCCAGATAGCCGTCGACAATCAGCGTATCTCCCAGTTTGATGTCGCCGCGTTTGAATCCGCGCCGTGAAAGCGCGCCCGGGGCCCCCGCTTCGCAGCCCCAGTTCACCACGTTGCCGTTGTCATCCTTCACGTCGATGTAGAAATACGAATGCGGGTTCGTCCACTCGATTTTCGTGAGCGTGCCCCGCAGCCGCATGGCCTTACTCCCGTCGAACTCGGCGGCGAAGGAATGATGCGCCGCCACCGGAACCGCGGCCAGCAGGCCGAACGCTGCAAAACTGAGAGCCAACTTAGTTTTCACGAGGATCTCCTCCTTCCAGGCGAGTCAACCATCCAGACTAGGATCATTTCGAGCCCGAGTCAAGCGCGAGCGGGCCGCCGCATCATCGGATAAAATAGCGGGAGTTTCTCTGCGGCGCAGGAGGATGATCCTATGAAACGCTTCCTTTATGTTGGTTTCGCGGCGGCACTGGCCGCGCTCGGCTTAGCGTCCGTCCCGGCCTCCGGCCAGGAGATTAATGGTTTGAGCGTCCCTGATGTCCGTTCCGCCAAGCCAAACCCGGCGCCCCGCACCGCCGATGGCCATCCCGACCTCAGCGGCTATTGGAAGGGCACGCGCGAAACCAAGCCCGTCGGCAATATCGCCAAGGATCTCCCCGGCCTGAAGCTTCCGCTGACACCCGCCGGAGAGGCGGCATTGAAGCACAACTTGGCGGCCACCATCGATCCCGAGAGTCTGTGCATCATCGGCGGAATCCCGCGCCACAACGCCAGCGGCCTGCCTTTCGAAGTCCTTCAGGGCGCCAACAAGGTCGCGTTTCTCTATTGGTACAGTTACTATCGCCTCATCCCCATTGACTCCAAGCGCAAACATTCCGAGGATCCCGACCCCTCCTTCTTTGGCGAGGAACTAGGCCATTGGGAAGGCGATGCCCTCGTCATCGACTCTACTGGCTTCAAGGACGAGAAAGTCTGGATCGATGAAAATGCCAATCCGCATAGCGACGCTCTGCACGTGGTGGAGCGTTGGACGCGCCCCGATGCCGATCACATCCATGTCGAGACGCTGATTGAAGACCCGAAGTTCTACACCATGCCTTTCAAGTACGCGCGGACCTGGGTCGCCGGAAAGCCGGGCGAGGAAGTGCACGAGTATTCGTGCAGTGAAAACAACGTAGACGCGAGCCATTTGGGGTTCGGCCCCGGCCCCATCCGCGCCGACGGCACCCGCGGCTACGACAACCTGGCCCCGCTGCCGCCTCCGGTGCCAAAGAGCGAGGCCGCCCCGCGGAAGTAGGAGCGTCCGCCTGGCGGACGATAATGAGGGACATGTGGCGCCCAGCCCGTTTGGCATCCATGGCATTCGTTCTCGCGCTTTTGCCGCGAACCATTCAGACACAAGTTTCGAGTAACAGCGCCGCACCCCAGGCGCGAGCTGTTCTTGAGAAGGGCTCGGCCGATCCGGACCCGGACACCCGGCGGGAAGTCGCCGTCGCTCTGAGCCTGATCTCAAATCGCGATCCTTCCGCCGCTCTGCTTTCAAAACTCGTCAAGGACAAAGATGCCCTGGTGCGCGAGGCGGCGCTGGCCAGCATCGGCGAGCTTCGCGATCCAAAGCTGGCCGCCAGCGCCAAAGACGCGCTTCAGGATGAAGTCCCGGAAGTGGTATTTGCCGCTGCCAGAACGCTGTTCAAACTGAAGCAACCGCAAGGCAAAGAGGTCCTGATCGAAGTGGTGGAGAAGCAAGCGAAAGCGAAATCCGGCTTTATCCAAACCAAGCTACGGGACGTAGTACGCCGGATGAAAAGACCGCGATCGGCAATGCTGTTTGTAGCCCAGCAGGGAATTGGCTTCGTCCCCGTGCCCGGACTGGGCGAGGGGTTCTCGGCAATGAACTCCCTGGTTGGGGATACAGACTTTTCCGGGCGTGCCACGGCGCTGTTGGTGCTCGCACCGGATCGATCGCCCGAAGTCCGCGAACTCATTGAGGCGGCATTTAATGACTCGGATTGGTCGATGAGGGCCGCCGCTACACAGATCGCTTCATCGCGCAACGAGCGGAGCTGGGGGCCAAAGCTCGTACCGCTGCTTGACGACACGAACCGGCGCGTCCGGTATCGCGCCGCGGCTTCGCTGCTGCGGCTCACCGCACCGAACACACGATAGAAAACCCGCTATTTTCGGTTTATTGTTTTTCCATCGACAGCTTCTGGTGGGTTTGTCCCCTGAAGTTCGCGAGATCCCGTTCGATGGTGAGCACCTTGCCGTCAGCCGATAAGGACCACCGGCTCTTGCCCGTAAACCGTGTTCCGGCTAAAGTTCCCTGGGCCTCGGTGACAAGAACGCTCCCTTCCCACCACTGTTTACTTCGAACCGTGTTGCCTCGGGCGGAGTTCAAGTTCTCTTTACCATCGGTCGTGAAGAGGGCCTTTGTGACGGTCTCGCCGCCCGCTGAAACCTCGGTCATCGTCAATTCGATGTCGGGCTCGCGGTGGGCGATCTTGTTGATGAGAGCGGCCGGCCGCGCCAGGGAGCCGAAGTCACTCTTCTCGAAGTTGAGTTTCCACGTCCCGCTGAAGTTCGGTTTACTCTGGCCCTGAAGGAGGGTAACCGGAACAACAACAGCCAGGAAAGCAACACTCAGCCACGTGGAGCGCCGACAGTTCACCCAAGCAATAGTATCATTACGTACCGTCGCTGCCAAACGATTCGAACCCAGATGCGCAGTGTGGATGCGGCTGCGGCCGGCCCATTGGTTGCCGGTCTTGCTGACGGATTTATTCGTAACGAAGCGCCTGAATGGGATCAACCGCGCTGGCTCGGCGCGCCGGCGAAAGCCCCGCGCATGCGGCGATGACACCCAGAATCAGCAGGGCTCCGACCGCGGTCGCCAGGTCATTCGAGTGCATGCCAAAGAGTTGGGCTGAGATGTAGCGGCCCAGAAGATAGGCGCCCGGCACGCCGATCAACAGGCCGATGCCAAGCATCAGAAGCGATTCCCGCAATACCATCCAGACCACCGCGCCCCGCGAAGCACCCAGCGCCATACGTAGTCCGATCTCTTTGGTTCGCCGCGTGACCACAAATGCCAGAACGCCATATAGTCCGATTGCGGCCAGCAAGGTGGCCAAAGCGCCGAAACCGGCCGAAAGCACCGCGATCAGGCGTTCCGTGCTCAGAGTCTCATCGAGCTGCCGTTCGAGAGTCTTCATTTCGTAAACCGGCAGCGAACCGTCCAGTTCGCGAATCTGGCGCCGCACCGCGCCGAACATAGTAGTGGAATCGACCGAGGCACGAATATAGAAGACTGCCGACGCCGGGAAATCAGATTCCTGAAAGGGCACGAACACCTGGCGATGGACGCCTTCGCGAGGTCCTTCATAAAGCGAATCTTCGGTCACGCCGACGATTTCAATATCGAGCTTGCTTTTCGGCCCGTCGCCGAATCCTACATGGCGGCCGATCGGGCTGCGGTTGCCGAAGAAATGCGTGGCAAATCTCCGATTGACAACGGCCGTGCGGAACGTGGGGTGTCCTTCGTCGCGCGTATCGAATTCGCGGCCTTCGAGGACGGGGACACCCATGGTCCGAAAGTAACCGGGCGAGATAGCGTTCATGAAGGCCTGCATATCTTCGCCATCCTTGGAACGGTGACCCTCCACCGACATAGTCGAGTCCCATTCACTGGCCGCCAGCACGGGCACGGCGGCGTAACCGGCTGCCCTCACTCCAGGCAGCGCGCGGATGTTGTCGAGCGCCTGTTTGTAGAAGGCCTTCAAACGCGGCAAAGTGTAGCCATTGAGCGCCGGATCCACCTGAAATGTGATCAGGTTATCTGCCTCGCGAAAACCGGAGTTCGTTTGTTTTAAATTCGCGAGCGTACGCACGAACAACCCCGCGCCGGTGAGCAACAGAAAAGAGAACGCCACCTGCGCGATCACCAGGGCCTTGCGCAGACGCACCGATCCGCCGCTTCCGCTGACCGCGCCCACCACATCTTTGAGCGTGCTCCACAAATCGAGGCGCAGCGATTGCAATGCCGGGGCGAGGCCGAATAACAGTCCGGTCAATATCGCCAATACGCCATTGAACGCCAGAATCCGCAGGTCGGGTGCGGCATGCAGCATCAGGGGCGTGTCGCCCGGCGGCAAGAGAGCCAGCAGCGCGCGGATCATGATCACCGAGAGGGCCAACCCAGCGGCAGCGCCACCCGCCGAGAGCAAAACGCTCTCGATGAGCAGTTGTCCCCAGAGTTGCCGGCGCGAGGCTCCGATTGCCAGCCGTACCGCCACCTCTTTCTGGCGTGCCGCGGCCCGCGCAAGCAGCAGATTGGCTACATTGAAGCAGGCGATCAGCAACACAAGCCCCACCATGCACATCAGCACCACCAAAGCAGTGGCATAACTGCGCCGCAGCTCCGAATAACCATTCGCTGCGGTTTCCATCTGCACCTGCCGCTTCAGGAACTGCGCCCGATTGAATTGCGTTACGTCGCGCATTTCCGGCCGGGTCAACTCGTCCTGAAGAATTTGAACGAACAGCGGTTGCAGCGATGCTCGTGCAGACTCCACGCTGTATCCTGGCTTCATACGAGCGAATACCTGAATCCACTGGCTGCGCCGGTTCCCGAGGTCATCCCAACCGGGGGTCATCAGGGGCTTCATCTGGATCGGAATGCGGAGTTGCGGTGCGCGCGAAGGATCGAGTCCCAGGAAGCCGGCGGCCGAGACTCCGACGATCGTCATCGGATAGTTATTGACGATAATCTTCTTGCCGACAATACCGGCATCGCCGGCGAAACGAGTGATCCAATACTGATGACTGAGCACCACGAAAGGATGACCTTTATAAATGCGATCGTCCTGCTCCGGCGAAAAGACGCGTCCCAGCGCCGGCTGAACTCCGAGCGCCTGAAAGTAGTTGCCCGAGACCATCTCGGCCGAGATCCGTTCCGTCTGCCCGCCGAAACTGATGGAAGTGTCCGCGAAATACCGGCAAAAAACATACGAGAATGCCTGAGCCTTTCGCTGGAATTCCTGATACATCGGGTAGGATGCCATACGGCGGCCGCGATTGTTGCCGATGTGCGGCCCGGTGGACCAGATCATTACGAGTTGCTGCGGATCGCGAACCGGCAGCAACCGCAGCATGAGCTGGTCGATGAGTGTGAAGATCGCCGTATTGGCCCCGATGCCGAGCGCCAGGGATGCGATGGCAATTGCAGTGAACAGAGGGCTGCGGCGCAGATTGCGCACGGCAAAGCGCAGGTCGGACCAAAAGCGGGTCATCTATTGGTGATACGCTCCCGCGAGAAAAAAGTTTGCAAAATCTGAGGAGCCCCACCGACCGGTGAGTTTCGCTTGACAATTCTGTGAATTGGCGTCCATACTGAGAAATCTTTTGCGAGAAGGCTGCTGCGACTCGGGCTGCTGAACCGCGTTCGTTCGATCGACGCCAGTCGGTCATCCCTTTTGGAGGTTATCTATGTCTTTCCGGCATCGGCTATACCTGCGCTTCGTTTTAGCATCCTTGTTTTTGTGTGCGGCGGGACTAGTCTTTGGCCAATCCCAAGCAAACACGGGAACGATTGAAGGGATCGTAACTGATCCATCGGGCCGCGCCGTTCCCAATGCATCCGTCACGCTGACGAACACCGGCACCAATTTCGCGCGCACTGCCCAGACGGACGTCGATGGCCGTTTCCGCGGGTTGCTGCTGCCGTTGGGACCTTACAAGGTGACCGTGAAGGCGAATAACTTCGGGACACTGGTCCGCGAAGGCCTCGACTTGGCCGTCGGACAGACGATCACCTTGACTCTGGCGTTGAGTATCTCGCAAGTAGAACAAGTAATTTCGGTCAATGCCGATGCACCCATCATCGAAACGGGACGGGTGGAAGGTTCCACTTACCTGAACACGCGATCGGTGCAGGATCTTCCGAACAACGGCCGAAACTTCCTGAGCCTGGTTCCGCTCACTCCCGGTGTCTCCATTGTGCAAGGACCGGATGGCGATGAAATCTCGATCAACGGGCAAAAAGGGATTAACAACAATGTCGCGATCGATGGCGCCGACAATAACAACCCGTTCTTTGGCGAACAACGCGGAGGGCAGCGGCCGGCGTTCACAGTGAGCCTCGATGCCATTAAGGAGTTTCAGGTCGTAGCCGACAGCGCTCCCGCAGAATTCGGCCGGAGTTCGGGCGGCTTTATCAACGTGGTTACGAAATCGGGCACCAACGAACTGCATGGCAGCGCGCACGAGTATCAAAAATGGACCGGCCTTACTTCGCGGCTCTCCGACGGCACTCGCTTGAGCGGGTTTTCGCAAGAGCAGTTTGGCGGCACGCTGGGCGGCGCCATCCGCAAGGATAAGCTCTTCTATTTTGGCGCCTATGACCAGCAGTTCTTCACCCAAACCAAACAGAATAATCCGAATCGCATCGATCCCACACTGGTGAATTTCTTCGCCACGAAATTGAGCGATCCGAATGAGAACGGCCCGATAACCCGCGAGAATAACGCGATTGCCGCGTTGGGGAAGATCGATTGGTACGCCAGCCAGAAGAATCTCTTTACTGCCCGCTACAACTTCGCGTGGGCACGGCAGCCCAACGGCACCTTCGACGTGGAATCCTGGGGACGCAGCGCCAACTCGCTGGAACGCGACTTTTCCAACACGGTCAGCACGCAGCTCAACACCAGCTTCTCTCCCACCATTTTGAATGAACTGCGCTTTCAGTTCTCACGCGAAGACCGGCCGCGCGATTACAACGGTCCCAACTTGCCCGGGCAGAGCCGGCCCTTTCCGGATACGGGGGTCGATTTCGCGGGACAATACCGCTTCGGCGAACCGTTCTTCATTCCGGTAAAGGACCACGACACGCGCTTCCAGGTGAATGACAACTTGTCGGTGATCCGCGGCGCGCACAACTTCAAGGTCGGTGTGGAAGTGAATCGCACGGCCACGTCGCAGACGTTTCTGGGTTTCGCCAACGGCCGCTTTATCTTCGATAGTGTACAGGGCTTCATGAACTACGTGAACATTGGTCCGAAGTTTGTCGAGTGCTCGAACGGAAGTACGAACAACTCCGGAACCTGCCCGGCCGGGACGTCCATCACCGGCCCGCTGCTGTTGTTCCTTCAGTTCGCCGGCGTGGGCGGCAAGAGCGTGGAGCAAGCCGGCACGCAGACCATTCCCCAACTGGAGCCGGCATTGTTTGTGCAGGACAAGTGGCAGATTCTTCCGAACCTCACGCTGAGCTACGGACTGCGGTGGGATGCCCAAATCGAACCGGATCCGATTACGCCTGCCAGCCAGGTTTTCTTTGCCTCGTTCATCGGCAAACGCGGCTTTCCCTCTACCGGGAACATTCCTTCCTCGACAAAACAATTTCAGCCGCGCCTGGGGATTGTGTGGGATCCCTCGAAAAAAGGCAAGACGGTGATCCGCCTGGGGGGCGGAATTTTCTACGCGAGAACGCCCGGACTGGATTTCGCCAGTATCCGTTCGACCAATGGTTCCGTGGGCCAGACGATCTTCATGGCCTCCTTCTTCAATGGCTTTGGAGCTACTCCGCCCGCGTATACACAGCTCATTTCCAACGCCGGCAGCACAGCGCCGGACCACCCCGACGTTTATGTGGCCGACAAGAACTTCGTGAATCCCCGGACATATACGTGGGCCCTCACAGTCGAACAGGCGCTCACTAACAGCCTGAAATTCACTGCGTCGTTTAACTATGCCAAAGGCGTGCACGGTAACCGTTTCGTGAATCGCAACGATCCCGCCTTCGGCTCGCCTTTTAGCGCGGGGCTAGGCGCCGATGGGAAGAACGGAATCGGCACCTTGTGGACCGAGGAAAGTTCCGCCAAATCACTGTTCCGCGGGCTGACTCTCGGCCTGCAGCAACAGATGTCGCGGCACTTCCAGTTCTCGATGAATTACCAGCTTTCCGAAGATCTGGCGGATGATGACAACGAGCGCGACCCGTTTACGCTCCGCTACGCAGTAGCCAATAATTTCAAGCCCGAATATGGCTTCTCCGACCGCAACGAGCGGCACCGCTTCAATATGTTCGGCCTGTGGGAAGGGCCATGGGGAATCGAGTTCTCTCCGCGGATCAGCTTCCACACCCCGCAACCCAAGTCGTTCGGGAACAGCTCGCAAGACCGCATCCTGGCCAACGGCTACATCATCAAACGCAATACTTTATGGAAGGACAACACGTTCTTCGCGTTTGATTTCCGCGCCGATAAGAATTTCAAAATCGGAGAGCGCGTACGCTTACAGGCGATTGTCGACGCGTTCAACCTGACCAATCGCGCCAACCCCAAGCACCCCGAAACGACCGGGCTGCTGTTCAACTTCGATGGAACCGTGCAGAGCGGCCTGGGCGATCCCCGCCAGGCGCAGTTGGGCCTGCGGCTATTGTTCTAAGACCGGACTTATTTTGCGGTCTTACCCGCGGCCGCTTCTGCGTCGGCCACGCGAGCTCCGCGCAAAGTGTTCTCCAACCCGTAGTTCGCCTCATTACAGGCGTACTCGTAGAGCCGGCCCTCCATCTTTTTGATGGGTATTTCTCCTGACCAGGGCTTGGTCCACATGCCCGGATCTTCCACCGTGAATTGATACAGGATCGTGTCTTCGTCGGCGCGCGTGAGGCGCTCGATCACATGCAGGTTCTGGGCTCCGGCGAAAGGAGTGAGGTCCGTGAAATTGGTGGTGTCGATCACTAACGTGTTCCCTTCCCAGTGACCGACGGAGTTGCCCATCCACTGGCGAATATTCTTGGGAAGATGCGGGCGCCCGTCCAAGGGGATGATACGGACGTCATGGATCTCTTCGGTTTCGATGGCCACGTATCCGGGACCTTGCGCGATCTGCAGGTTGCTGTTGTAGCGCACGGGTAACAGGGGCGGACCCACGTTAGCCCGAGCCAGACAACGCGCTTCCAACGGGCGGTTCTCCGGTCCATCGAATTCGTGCCCCTTTTCTTTGGCTGCCTTCTCGGCCCGTCTCTTTCGGGCTTCGGGCGTCAACGGCGGGATGGTCCCTTCGGGTCCCACGATCAGCGACGTTCGCCGGTTCCAGGCAATCCTGGATTGCAGCCAGTCCAACCCGAACTGGGCGTGATCGTAATGCACAGTCTCCGGGGCTGCGCCTTCCACGCCGGAATGATTGGCCGGCGGCTCGCCCTCCTGATCGTCCAGGGCAAGGCGCTCGCGTTGCCGCTGTTGCACCTCAGCCAATTCCGCTTCCGAGTAGTATTCTTTCCCGGCGAGCTCCTTGGGCCGCTGCAAAGGTGTAACGGTATTGTTGGTCCAGACTCCCTGAAGGTCCGGCTGTCCGTCGGGCGTGCGTGGGGGAGTCCACGTTCCCTTCACCGCCGCCGCAGTCTTCGCCTTCGCCGCAGCCGTTGTCGTTTGGCCGGAGGCGGGTATCATCATGAGCCCCAATACACTTACAAACGCAAGCATGCGATTTCCCATGGGAACCTCCCTACTTGACACTAGAAGGATGCTGAAAAAAGGGAAAAACCGCTTGCTGGCGCGCGCGGCTCTGAAATGCATTCACGTGTTTGCAGGCGCTTACCGAGCCGCGACCGTGAGGGAGCGGTGGTCTCATGCCTTTTTCAGCATCCTCGTAGACAAAGTACAGAGCCATCCCGCCGAAGTCAAGGCTGGTATGCATGCCGCTCAGTTTGTGGGAGAGCCTATCCCGCTACCGGCTGTTCGCTCATGACCTTCTTCCGGCCCCGCCAGGACCGAACGCCCTGCTGCGCGGCGGCCATGTAAGTGTAAAAGACCGGTGTCAGGTAAAGCGTTACCAACTGCGAGAACAGCAGACCTCCGACCACAACAAGCCCCAACGGGCGGCGGGCTTCGCCGCCGGCGCCGTAGCCCAGCGCGATCGGCACGGCCCCCAGCATGGCGGCCATGGTCGTCATCATGATCGGCCGGAACCGGATCAAACACCCCTGATAGATGGCATCGATCGGCCGCAGGTTATGCTCGCGCTCGGCTTCCAGTGCGAAATCGATCTGCATGATGGCGTTCTTCTCCACGATGCCGATCAGCATGATCAACCCCACAAACGCGTATATGTTCAGGTCGATGTGGAACAGCACCAGGGTGAGCAGCGCGCCGAATCCGGCGGAGGGCAGCCCCGAGAGAATCGTCATCGGGTGGATATAGCTTTCGTAGAGAATCCCCAGTACGATGTACACCACCATTACGGCAATGATGAGCAGAACCCACAAATTCCCCAGGGAATTCTGGAAAGATCGCGCGGCGCCTTGAAACTGCGTGCTGATACCGGAAGGCAGTTCGCGCGTCGCCAGATCCTGAATGCGCGACACCATGTCGCCCAAGGAAGCTCCGGGCTGCAAGTTGAACGAAATCGTCGCCGCCGGGAGTTCCCCATAGTGATTGATCGTTTGCGGACCCGACTCGCTCACGATCTGGGCTACGGTATCGAGCGGGATCAGCCTCCCATTGGTGTTCTTGAAATACAACATTGAGAGTGCGCGCGGATCGGCTTGGTATTGCGGCAACAGCTCGAGCAGCACTTTATATTCGTTGGCAGAGCCGTAAATCGTCGATACCCAGCGCTGCCCATACGCGTCGTACAGAGTATTCTCGATCTGGTTGGCGTTCACGCCCATGGCAGCCGCCTTGTCCCGGTCGATGGTGACGTTAACCTGCGGAGTCTCTACGGCCACGTCGCTGGCTACATCTTCCAGGCCGGGGATCTGTTCCATGGCCCCGACGAGCCGCGCGGCGCCCGCGTAGAGGTCGTCCTTGTCGGGCGTTTGCATCGAGAACTGGTACACGCTCTTGGTGACCTTGCCGCCGATCTGGATCGTGGGCGGATTCTGCAGGTAGATCTTCATTCCGGGAAAGCCGGACAGTTCCGGACGAAGCTTGCGAATCAGGTCGTTGACGCCCAGCGCCCGTTGGCTGCGCGGCTTCAAATGCACTACCAGAGATCCATAGTTGGGTCCGCCGAGATTGGTGGCAGTGGCGCCTCCCACGCTCGCCATGAGCGCATCCACGTTGGCGTCGGCCGACACCACATCCGCGATCTTCTTCTCGTATTCCACCATCTGGTAGTACGAGGTGCCTTGCGCCGCTTCCGTATACACCTGCAACTGATCGGTATCCTGGTCCGGAATGAAGCCCTTGGGAATCTTCAGGAACATGTACCCGGTTGCGGCCAGAACAATCACAAACGTGGCCATCACCACCGGCCGCGCGCGCAGGGCCCACTTCAGCGACCAGTCGTATACGCTCAGCATTCCCTCGAAAAATTTTTCAGTGGTGTTATAGAACCAGCCGCGCCGGCCGGTGTGCACCGAACGCAGGAATCGGCTGCACAACATCGGGGTCAGTGTCACCGAAACCACACCCGAAATCAAAATGGCGACACAAATCGTGACCGAGAATTCTTTAAACAAGCGGCCCAATATGCCGCCCATGAACAGCACCGGGATGAAGACGGCCGCCAGGGAAAGCGTCATGGAAACGATGGTGAAGCCAATCTCCGCCGACCCGCGAAGCGCGGCCACCAGCGGCCGTTCGCCCATCTCGATATGGCGGACGATGTTCTCCAGCATTACGATCGCGTCGTCCACCACGAACCCGATGGAGAGGATCAGGGCCATCATCGAAAGGTTATCGAGGCTGTAGTTCAGCAGGTACATCAGAGCGAACGTGCCGATGATGGAAAACGGAAGCGCCAGGCTGGGGATGATTGTCGCCGAAAGATTGCGCAGGAAGAGAAAGATCACCATTACCACTAGGCCCAGCGTCAGCAACATGGTGAACTGCACGTCCTTGTACGACTCACGAATGGTATCCGAGCGGTCGTACAGGATGTCCATGTGGACCGAAGGCGGCAATTCGTTCTTGAAGAGCGGAAGCAGTCCTTTCACCCCGTCGGTCACGGCGATCGTATTGGTTCCCGGCTGGCGCTGGATGGCCAGTATGATGGCGCGGTCGCTTCGCCCGTTGCGGTAGAACCACGAGGCGGTTTTGTCGTCCTCCACGCTGTCAATCACATTGCCGAGTTCTTCCAGGCGCACCGGCGTACCGCCGCGATAGGCCACCACCACAGGCCGGTATTGGGCCGCGTTCAATAACTGGCCGCTAGCCATGAGGGTGAAGGCGCGCTGCGGTCCGATGATCGAGCCCGTCGGCAGATTGACATTCCAGTTCCGCAGCGCGACTTCGATCTCGTTCAGCCCGATCTGGTGCGCCGCCAAAGCATGGGGATCGGTCTGGACGTGCACGGCGTACTTTTGCGCCCCCAGCACCTGCACCTGCGCCACTCCGGTAATCGTGGAAATCCGCTGCGCGATACGGGTCTCGGCATATTCGTCGAGTGTGTAGAGCGGCAGAGTGTCGGAAGTCAGCGCGAGGTAAAGGATAGGTTGATCCGCCGGGTTCACCTTGGTGAACGTCGGCGGAGTAGGCATATTGGGAGGCAGCAGGCGCGCGCCTTGCGTAATGGCAGCCTGCACATCGACCGCCGCGCCGTCCAACTTCCGGCTCAGATCAAACTCCAGTGTGATCTGTGTCGAGCCCTGCGAGTTCGTCGAGGACATCGAACTCAGTCCGGCGATCAGCGAAAACTGATTTTCGAGCGGAGTTGCCACTGCCGAGGCCATCGTCTCGGGACTCGCGCCGGGCAGGCTGGCTGTCACCAGCAGAGTTGGGAAGTCTACGTTGGGAAGATCGCTCACCGGAAGACCGCGGTAAGCGACACCGCCGAAAAGGGCGATCGCTCCCATTAACAGGCTTGTCGCAATAGGGCGTTCGATGAACGTTTGGGAGATATTCATCCGGTCAGTCTCCCGCTTGCATCGCGGGCTGCTGCTGGATCGCCGGACGCGGAGCGCGCACGGTGCGCCACTTCTCAAGGAAAGCAGACATGTAGGTATAGACGACCGGGGTAAGATAGAGCGTCATTAACTGCGAGAACGCCAGCCCGCCGACTACCGCCATACCCAACGGCCGCCGCGCCTCGCCACCGGCGCCGAATCCCAGCGCCACCGGCATACCGCCGAGCAGCGCCGAACAGGTCGTCATCATGATGGGGCGGAACCGGATGCGGCAGCCTTCCTGAATCGCTTGCAAAGGAGACTTACCGTCCTTGCGTTGCGCCTCCAATGCGAAGTCGATCTGCATGATCGCGTTCTTCATCACCAGGCCGATCAACATGATCAATCCAACAAAGCTGTAGATGCTCAGATCGATTTTGAAAACCAGCAGCGTCAACAACGCGCCGAAGCCCGCGGAAGGCAGCCCCGAAAGAATCGTCAGCGGCTGGATATAGCTCTCATAAAGCATGCCCAGCACGATGTACACCACAAGCACTGCAATCAGGAGCAGCAACCCCATGTTGCGCATGGAATCCTGGAATAGCTTGGCGGAACCCTGGAACGTGCCCGTGATCGTAGCCGGAAGAATCTCTTTCGCAGTCTGGTCGATTTCGTCCGTCGCCATCCCGAGTGATACTCCGGGTCTCAAGCCGAATGAAATCGTGACCGACGGTAACTGGCCCGAATGGGGTATGCTGTTTGGTCCCGCATTCTGACTCAGCTTCGCCAGAGCATCGAGCGGCACCAGTTGTCCGGTCCGCGATTTCAAATACAGAAGCTTCAGCGAATCCTGCTGCCGCTGGTACTGTGGCAGCACCTCGAGCAGAACGCGATATTGATTGCTCGTCCCGTAGATGGTGGACACCAGTTGCGGGCCGAACGCATCGTACAGCATGCTGGCGATGTTGTTCCAGTCCACGTTGAGCGCGGCGGCGCGGTCGCGGTCGACGCTGATGCGAATTTGCGGGTTCTTGATTTGCAAGTCGCTGATCACATCCACCAGACCCGGCAGCCGGGACATGGCCTGTTCCAGCTTCGGAGCTTCCCGATATAGTTCCTGCGTATCCGGCGAATAGAGCGTGTAGTCGTACGAGGAGCTCGAGTTGCGTCCGCCGACGCGGATCGCCTGCGGAATACGCATGGTGACGCGGAGGCCGGGAATGTTGGCCACCTTCGGGCGGATCCGGTTTACTATATCGCTTACACTGTTTTTCCGCTGGCGGCGCGGTTTCAGCATCACGTCCAGGTTTCCGTTATTCTGCCCGCCGTATCCACCCCCGCCCCCGCCCGTCCGCATGAAAAAGCTCTCGACGTCCGGGTCCTGAATCACGATGTTGGCGACACGCTCGCCATACTTCACCATCTGGTAATAAGAGGTCCCCTGCGCTGCGTTGACGTTTACGTTGAATTGATCGTTGTCCGTGTCAGGGATAAATCCTTTAGGAACAGCCACGTAAAGATATCCCGTGGCCGCGATCACCGCCAGAAAGGTTACCAGCATCACGGAGCGATGACCTAATACCCAGGCCAGGCTTCTTACATAGCTGCTGCGGGTCGCGTTGAACGAGTTCTCGATCCAGCGATAAAGGAAATTGTGCCGCTCCGGTTTCGATTCGCGCAGGAAACGGCTGCACAGCATCGGCGTCAGCGTGATCGAGACCATGCCGGAAATAAGGATCGCGGAGCAGATGGTCACAGCAAATTCGCGAAACAGCCTGCCCAGAATCCCCGACATGAACAGGATCGGGATGAACACCGCCGCCAGCGAGAGCGTCATCGAGATGATGGTGAAGCCGATCTCCCGGGATCCCTGCAGAGCCGCCGTCATCGGCTTCTCTCCATTCTCGATGTGACGCACGATGTTCTCCAGCATGACAATGGCGTCGTCCACCACGAATCCAATGGAGAGGATCAAGGCCATCATGGAGATGTTGTTCATGCTGAAATTCAGCAGGTACATCATCGAAAAGGTGCCCAGGATGGAAAACGGCAGCGCCATCGCGGGAATCATGGTGGCCGAGAGCTTGCGCAGGAACAGGAAGATCACCAGGATGACCAGCGTAAGGGTGGCCATCATCGTGAACTGGATATCGGTGAACGCCTCGCGTATGTTCTTGCCGCGATCGCCGCGAATGATCAGATGAGCGCTGGGCGGTATCTGCTCATTAAAAGCGGGCAGCAACGCTCGAATCTTGTCGATCACTTCGATGGTGTTGCTGCCGGGCTGCCGGGTCACCTGAAGCTGCACGACGTTAGCGCCATCTTTGCCGAACTCGCGCCCGTACATTTTGGACGTTTGCCGGTCGTCCTGAACGCTGTCAATCACGTGGGCGATTTCATTGAGCCGCACCGGTGCGCCATTGCGGTAGGCAACAATAATAGGACCGTATTCGGCAGCCCTTCGTAGCTGGCCATTGGCCAGGACGTTGTAGGCAGTATGCGGCCCGAATAGGGTGCCCGTCGGCAGGTTTACGTTCCAATTCTGGATGGCACTCTGCACTTCGTTTAAGCCAATGCTGCGGGTAGCCAGCGCATTCGGATCCATTTGCACCCTTACGGCATACTTGGCCTGGCCCCAGATATTTACTTTGGCCACTCCCGGGACCATCGAAATCCGGGAGGCAATCATCGTCTCTCCGATGTCGTTCAGATCCGAAAGACGCATAGTGGACGACGTCAACGCCATCTGGATGATTGGCTGATCCCCGGGATTCTGCTTGTTGAACGATGGCGGCGTCGGCATGCCGGCCGGCAGCAGCGGCATAGCCGCGGCAATGGCAGTCTCCACATCCACCGCGGCGCCATCGATGTCCCGGCTCAGATCGAATGTCAGAGTGACCTGCGTGCCGCCCATGCCGCTTTGGGAGATCATCGAGTCCAAGCCGGCAATCGTGGTGAACTGCCGCTCCAGAACTGTGGCCACAGAAGATGCCATGGTTTCGGGATTGGCGCCGGGAAGGTTGGCTTCCACTTGAATCGTGGGATAGTCCACTTGCGGCAGATCGCTGACCGGCAGGGCGCGGTAGGCGATTACGCCGAACATCGCGATGGCCAGCATCAGCAGGCTCGTCGCGATCGGTCTGCGAATAAAATTTTGGGAAAGATTCACGCCCAGCTCTCCTTGTTTGGCTGCTCCCGGCCAGCCAATGCCGGTGCTAGGTTTGGGGCCCCTTACCGCCCGGGCGTGCCCCGCCGCCGCGGCTGCCACCCTCCCCTCGGCCCCCTCCGCTCCTACCGCCCGCGCCCCCGCGGCCGTCGCGGACAGCAACCCGGCTATCTGGCGCCAGCCGCAGTTGCCCTTCGGTCACCACCGTCTCGCCCGCTTCCAAACCCGAATCCACCACCATGTCCTGGTCTACCCGCAAACTCGCCGTCACGTTGCGCACTTCTACCGTCCGGTTCGGGCGCACAACATACACAAAAGTTCCATTCTGTCCGGTCTGAATCGCCTGGTTAGGCACCACGATCGCGTTCGGCCGGATCGACAGTCTCAAGGTGACCCGAACAAATTGCCCCGGCCACAATTTGCGGTCGGCGTTGCCGAATGTCCCTTTGAGTTTGATTGTGCCGGTCGCCGCGTCTACGGCGTTGTCCACAAACGTGAGTTTGCCGCTCTCCTCGACGGCCGATTCATCCTGAGTGCGGGCGCGCACTTCCAGGGCGCGCTCTGCCATGAAGCGCTTAATATCGTTCAACTGCGCTTCTGGCACCGAAAAAGTGACGTAGATCGGCTCCACCTCAGTGATGGCGACCAACTCTGCTCCATTCGCCGCCACGAGATTGCCCTGCTTTACGTTGAGATTTCCTGTACGGCCGTCGATCGGAGAACTGATTTGGGTGTAGCTCAGTTGTACTTTGGCTTGTTCTACCGCGGCCTTCGCCGCTTCGAGCTGCGCCTTGGCGCTTTCAATGGAGGCTCTATCGGCGGCGACCGCCTGAGTGGTGGCGTCCGCAGTGGCGCTCAATTGCTCGGACTGATCCTTGGAGATAATGCCGCCCTTAAACAATTCGGCATATCGGTTGGCCTGTGCCTGCTGATACCGCAAATTGGCGCTGTCCCGCGCTAGAGTGGCTTGTGCCTGCGCCTGCGCAGCTTCGTCGCGCGCGAGATTCGCCTGCGCCTGGCTCAGCGCAACCTCGTAAGGGCGCGGATCGATCGTAAACAGACGGTCGCCCTTCTTGACGAAGTCGCCTTCGTGGAAATACACGTTCGTGAGCGTTCCGCCGATCTGCGCTTTGACTGAAATCGTGGAATACGCCTCGACGTTCCCGATGACGTTCACTTCGACCGGAACGTTCTTCTGTCCCACCACGGCTACTGTTACCGGTACGTCGCCGCCCCCACCGCCTTTCTTTCCGCCTTTCGCTCCACCTGGCCCACCCGACGCGGAAACTCCATTACTGGAACAGCCGGTAGCCCACAAAACTAAAGGTAAAAGCAACAAAATACAGAGGATAAGTGGCAGTGAGTCCTGGCGGACACGTCCACGGACCGAGGTAATAGCCATAGCGCTCTAGCTTACAGGCGAACACGGTTATAGTAAAGTTACTGACCGATGCCCGCAATGGCTCGAAAGAGGCAGAGCCTTAAGGAGTTTAGAGTTTTGGCTTAGGCGGAGGAAGCTCGCGGGCGACCACCGGGTCGGAGAACCCCATCCGGTTGTGGCTGCCGTCGCAAAACGGCTTATTGGCGGAGTGTCCGCAACGGCACAGGGAAATTACGGTCCGGCCGGCGAGCCCGAACGCCGCTCCGGTAGGATCGCAAATCTCAAATTCGCCCTCAATGCGGATCGGGCCATTAGAAAGAGGCGTGATTTTGGTCGGCATCTGTACGGATGTTAGCACGCGGGCCCGCCCGCCCTGGCGGCAGACCGCCTATTTCTTCGGCGCCGCCGGCGGCTGCTTGGAATCGTCCACCACGTCGCCGAATTTGATCGTAGACCGGCCCTCGTAACGCTTGTAATCCTGATATTTCACCGTCATGCGGATGCGGGCGTTTTCGCCGCTCTTAAAGTGCAGCGTGTCATCGGCGTGAGTATAGGTCGGAAACCAATACTTGCCGTCGATCTGCTCACGATAGGTCTCAAACTTGGGAAACGCCTCGTCGCCCTTGCGCACCCCCACTCCCTTGCCGTAGGTCTTCACGATCTGCAAATCACGATCGTCCACCCAGATCTGCCCTTCGAAATAACGCTTGCCCGGCATTAGCTTCTTGGGTTTGACGGCAAAAGCGTAGCAGCCGATTTCATCGAGCTTTTCACGGCCCAGGAATGTGATGTTGTAATCGTTGATCTCGGAAGTGGTGAGAACGAACGGCTGTACATCTCGCAGATCCTGTTCATCCTGGGGGGTGAGAATGATATTTCGCAGCGAGATGACTGGCGCATACACCACTCGTTCCATCCGCTTGCCTTCGGGGCTGAAGATAATGTCCGAGACGACTTCCCACTTGCCGCCCGTGGGATTGCCGGCGGAATCCAGTTCTTCCATTTTCACCGACTGCCGGTAAGTGTAGTTGTTGCGCGCGTCCCGGAAATCGGCTTCCTTGGCGGCGAACTTCTGGATGATCTCGCTCGGATTCGCGTCGGGGTTGTTTCCCACTGCATCTGCCGCCCATACCGGCAGCGAGATGGCCCCTACAGCAATGGACAGAATCAATGCGCGCATTTTTCCCTCTTACATCTGACGAGTTTACTTGCCCAGCAGTTTCTTGGCGATCGTAAGGAGTTGGATGTTGCTGGTTCCCTCATAGATGCGGCCGATCTTGACGTCGCGATACAGCTTTTCCACCGGGTAATCCTTTGTAATCCCAACTCCGCCATGCACTTCGATAGCTTTGGAGGCAGCCTTCTCCGCCATTTCCGAGCTGAAATACTTGGCCATCGCCGCTTCCGTCTGAAACGGCAGCCCCGCATCTCTCAATCTGGCTGCATTGTAAACCAGCAGGCGGGCAGCCTCAAGTTCGGTCGCCATCCGGGCCAGTTCGAACTGCACTCCCTGAAACTCGCCGATGGCCTTGCCGAACTGTTTTCGTTCCTTAGCGTACGAAGTGGCGTGTTCGAGCGCGCCGCGAGCCAGGCCGATCATCTGCGCCCCTATGGCGATTCGTCCCTCGTTCAGGGTCTCGATGGCGATCTTGTAGCCCATTCCAACTTCACCCAGCACGTTTTCGCGCGGGACCCTGCAGTTATCGAGAATAAGCTCGCAGGTGGACGAGGCGCGAATCCCCAGCTTGTCCTCCTTCTTGCCAACCTGAAATCCCGCGAAATCGCGTTCGATCAGGAATGCCGTTACACCCTTATAGCCCGCCTCCGGCCTTGCATTGGCAAATAGAAGGTACAACCCGGCTTCGGCGGCATTAGTGATCCAAAGCTTCCGGCCATTGAGGAGGAAGTGATCGCCCCGATCTTGGGCGCGGCTGGACATGGCAAATGCGTCGGAGCCGGAACCGGCCTCGGAAAGCGCATACGCACCCACCATCTTCGAAGCCAGCGCGGGAAAATAACGGGACTTCTGCTCCGGTGCTCCCCACCGCATCAGCGCGTTGATGCAGAGCGTATTCTGCACGTCGACAATCACTCCGGCCGAAGGATCTACCGCCGAGAGCTCCTCAACGGCCAGCACAGCCTGAAAGAAAGTCCCGCCCTGTCCTCCATACTCCTCGGGAATCTCTATTCCCATCAGCCCCATCTCGAAAAATTGGGAGATCAGGTCCTTGCGAAAAACTCCCGCTTCGTCCATTTCGCGGACGTATGGCCGGATTTGCTCGCGTGCGAACCTGCGCACCGTCGATTGGAAGAGCTTCTCTTCTTCAGAAAGAGCCGTCAGCGGGAGCGGCGTCGCGCTAACGCGTTCTGCGGTCGGCATGTAGAGCAGCTTAACGCATGGCTGCAGTGCGCGCCACGGGATTTCTGTTACGCTGATTGTATTCGCGATGGATCACGAGAAGTGGTTGGAACAGCACGACCGCATGTTGGCCGATCACGAATTGTTCATGCAGCGGCATCAGCAATGGTTTGAAGAGCATCAACAAGCGTCCAAAAAGCATGAACAAGAAATACGGCAAATCCGTGGGCTGCTAGCGCGCGCGATCCGGGCCAGTGTGATCGAGGCGCGAAGCGAACGCCGCAAGCGAAGAGAACTGGACGATAAGATCACGCAACTTGCCGCCGCACAACTCGTCACCGAAGAAAAGCTTCAGCGCCTTATTGAGCGAGACAGGCAAAGCGGTAACGGAAGCCGATAATTCTTATTGGGCTGCCGCTAGTTCTCGCCACTGCCGTCCTTGTGATTCCGCTACCCCGCTGTGAGTCACGTACCCGTAATACGTATTCACGCCGGCGCACAGTGCCGGCCGCTGTGCGCATGCCGCTTCCAGCCCATGATTGGCCAAATCGAGCAGGTAGGGGAACGTGGCATTGGTAAGCGCGAACGTGGAAGTGTGCGGCACTGCCGCCGGCATATTCGATACACAATAGTGGAGCACGCCGTCGACAAAATAGATCGGCTCGGTGTGGGTTGTGGCGTGAGACGTTTCGAAACATCCACCCTGATCGATAGCAACGTCCACTACCACTGCTCCGCGTTTCATCGTAGCGATCATTTCCCGGCGCACCAGTTTCGGCGCCGAGGCCCCCGGTATCAGGACAGAACCAACCACCAGGTCGGCGGTCTTTACGTTCTCGCCGATCGTCCAGGAGTTTGAAGCTAGCGTTACCACCTGGCTGTTAAAGATGTCGTCCAGATGGCGCAGACGATTCAAATTGCGCTCGATGATTGTGACATGCGCGCCCAAACCCACTGCCATCTTCGCCGCATTGAGGCCCACCACCCCGCCTCCCAGAATCACTACATTTGCGGGCGCCACACCGGGTACTCCTCCCAGCAGAATGCCGCGGCCCCCGTTGGGTTTTTCCAGGTATTGCGCGCCCACCTGCACCGCCATGCGCCCCGCTACTTCACTCATGGGAGTCAGCAGCGGCAAAGAACCATCCGCTTCGAGAATGGTTTCATAGGCGATCGCGTTCACTTTGGCATCCAGCAGTCGGTCCGTTAGTTGTGGCAGAGGCGCCAGGTGCAGGTATGTAAAGAGCATCAATCGCGGCCGGAAATATCCGTATTCGGCTGGTTGCGGCTCCTTAACTTTGACTACCAGATCCGCGTTACGCCAGACGTCCGCGGCGTTTTGTACCACGGCAGCGCCCGCCTGCATGTACTCCTCATCCGTTAGAGAACTGCCCTCTCCGGCTTTCGTCTCCACCAGAACTTCATGCCCTGCCTCACGCAGAGCCGTCACGCCACTCGGCACCAGCCCGACACGCGATTCGTGATCTTTGATCTCCTTCGGAACTCCAATAACCATGCCGCTCATCTCCCGAATCCTAGAGTAACACCACGCGCATGTGGAGTGTTGACTAGGGCCGGGTTCGATCGGCGCTCTGAATTTCGGTGCCCGTCCGGTTAGTGAGCCGGACGATCGATGCCGCGGCCATCACACGGACAGCATGGTGCCCATCCTTGAGAAGCGGTTCCAGTTTGCCGATGCTGGCGGAGTTGCCGCGTTCGCCGAGCGCTTTCGCAGCGGCCGCACGAACCCCCCAGTTGGTGTCGGCCAGAGCCCATTCCAGAAGCGTCAAGGCGTACGGGTCGGAATCACGAGCGAGGTATGTGGCGGCCAATGCCCGGCCGGGAGCGCCGCCGTCTTTGAAAGCCTCCTGAGCGGCGACGATTCCCAGGGAAGCCGGCCCAAGCAAGGCGCCGGACGCCTCCTTGGCCCCCATAAATCCCAACTGCTCCGGATGCCGGATCTTCTGTTTGGCCTCCCGCACCTTCTGGGTAAGAAGACCGGGTGTATCCTTGCGTTGTCCCGTCAACACCCCAATCAATACACCCTTTCCCTGCTCATCTCCCATATCGGCGAGGGCTTTGGCCGCCGCGAACGCTACTTCCCCATGATCATCGAGTGCCTGTTCGAGGAGCGGGATGGCATCGGTGGCCTTCATCGTCCCAAGCACCGTTGCCGCAGTCTGCCGGACTACGGGGTCCTTATCGTGCAAACCTGCTTCCACCAGTTGCACCGCCTCAGCGTTCCCCGCTCCAATTGTCCCAAGCGCGGTAAGCGCTTGGCGGCGGTGATCCGGATTTGGCGAGGTGGCAGTTTCCCGAAGGGTATCCCACGCACCCCGATCGGGCATACCCGCCGCTCCCAATGTGAAAAAAGCAACACTGCCGAGTAAGATTAATCGAGACATACCGGCACAGTTTGTGCACGAACACTGCCGCGGCGTCTTAGAGCACACTCGAGCACATTAAGCTCTTTACATCTTCCCGCCAGCTCGACAGACAATAGAGCATGCAGATGACAGGTCATGGCACCTCCGATCCCCGGGCCGCGTTCGCGCTTAGCGTGGATGCGTCCCATATCGTCCGCAAGGTACCCACAATTCAGGAGGCCCGCGTCCTCCCCGGCGGGTCTGTTGTCGGCGATTTGCACGGTGGCCTCACATTCACCGACGCTGTGGCGGCAGCTCTCGAATCGCGTAGCGTCAGCGGTTGGCAGGAGTTTCGCTCGACTTCGGGTGAAATCTGGACGATTATTGTGCTTAACCGATAGCGCTCCGAGCTGATGTGTCCTCGCGTAGATGACTCCTGGCCGGAAGTCGCGGTAACAAGCGTAACGCCCGCGATTTCACTTACCGTAAGCTAACCTCTTCACACTCCCTTCGTGCCGGTCTTCCGCCTCATGCTGAAAATCGAGGGGAGACTATGAAGGCCATTAGCACATTAATCGTCCTGGCCGCGTTGGCGCCAGGACAAACGACGAACGTTGTCACGCCGCCGGACCCGGCGGAGCTGAACAACCGCGGGGCCCAGGCGTATTATCAGGGACGGTTCGCGGATGCCGAGTCGCTCTACCGCGATGCGCTGAAATCCTGGGACCAGTGCGCACCGGGAAGAGAAGCTGAGCGCGCCATCACCGTGCGCAATCTGGGCGCTGCTTTGCGCGTCGAGGGGCGCTTTGCGGAGGCTGAAACGCTACTGCTGGAAGCGTTGAAAAAGGCCGAGGCTGATCAGGGCTCCGAGAGTCTGGAAGCCGGCCGCACAGCCAACAGTCTCGCCGCGCTGTATTGGGAATGGGAACAAGTGGACAAAGCCGCCGCTCTTGCCGTTCGCGCCAACTCGACATTCGATCGAACCCTGACGGGCCACACGCCCGAGCGCGCGAACAATTGGGAATTGCTCGGCTCGATCTACATTGCACAGGAGCGCTATGCGGAAGCCGAGCAACTCCTGCATAAAGTCACGGAGAATGCGGAGGGACGAATCGTCGCGAGTGCTTACAACGAACTGGCCGTAGCCGCCCTGCGTCAAGACCAGTTCGCCAAAGCCGAGTCGCTGGCGCGAAAGGCTTTGGAAATTGCGAGCCAATCGGTACCAGAGAACCACCGGATACGCGCAGCCATGCTCAACAATCTGGGCCAAATCCACCGCTTTCAGGGGCGCTACGAGGAGGCAGAAAGAGACTACCGCGGAGCCCTGGCCATCTGGCGCGATTCTCTAGGCGCGCAGCATCCGGACACCGGCAAAGCCTATGCCAACCTGGCCGCGCTCTATCACGAACGCGGACGCGAGGCGGGAGCAGAGGAGCTCTATCGCCGCGCCACACAGATTCTGGAATCGGCTTACGGGAAAAATAGTCCCTTGGTGCTCAGACTCCGTAACCAGCTCGCCGAGGTCTTGCGCGCCGAGGGGCGTCCAACGGAAGCCGCGGCCGTGCGGAGAAAAACCGCCGGAGCAGTCTCGCTGGGATTCCGCAATACGCAGTAATGGACGCTACTCGAGCCGCATCCTTTTAAGAATGGCTTGGAATCGCAGCTCGCTACGGAGTTCGGCGTAAACAGGGTGTACCTTCAGAACGGCCAGCGGGGGTTCCCGCTGGCCGCAGCCATGTTCCAGCCAATCGAGCGCCTGTTCTTTCTCTCCCAAACCCAAGTGGACAATTGCAAAACACGTGGAGGGGATATACGATTCCCGAGATCGCGCCTGAAGTTGCTCCAGAACGCCACGCGCCCCCGCTCGGTCTCCCGAGAGAGCCAGCACATGCCCCATAGCCGCGAGAATGTTAGGGACGTCGCCGGCCAGCGAGCGGCCCTTTTCCAGCATCGCCAGCGAATCGGCGTGCCGTCCCATGAGAGCATAAGCCCTTCCCATCGACGTATATGCTTTATAAAACGTCGGGTCGAACTCCGCGATATCGCGCGCATGCCGCAGCGCCTCCTCATATTGGCCGCGCAAGATACAGAGGAACGCGCGGCCTTCATAGGTAACGCTCGAAAGGGGATCGAGGCTGATGGCGATCTCGTTTTCTTTCCACGCCTCTTCGAAGCATCCACGCAGCGCCAAACAGTCTGTTCCGAGCCACTGGTGAGCCAGCGCATAACCCGGATTGAGCGCGATGGCTTTCCGGTATAGCGACTCGGAGCTTTCCCATTCCCAATCGTAGTAAGCGCGAATTGCCGCCAGGGACGGATAGGCTTCCGCGAGGTTGGGATTTAACTGAATCGCACGCAAGGCTGCGGCCTTGGCCTTGGGGACGCCTTCGGCAGGGTGAGCCAATCCATAATCCACGAGCAGCACCTGGGCATCGGCCAGCCCCGCGTAGGCCAGGGCGGAATCGGCATCGGCCTCCACCGCCGCCTGAAAGTATTGCAGGCTTCGCCGGAAATCCTCGGGCGTGCGCCGGTGCCAATGATACCGGCCCTTGAGGTAATAATCGTAGGAACCGATGCTGGTCCGCCCGCGGATCAGGAGTCCCTCTCCCGGACCGGTTACCAGTTGGACGCGCAGCGTCCGTACGATCGCCCGCGCGATTTCCTCCTGGATCGCGAAGACATCCTGCATCTGCCGGTCAAAAGTCTCCGACCAGAGATAGACGCCCGTTTCCGTGTCAATCAGTTGCGCGCGAACCCGTAAACTGCCTCCGGAGATTCGTACGCTGCCGGTCAGCACGTTGGCCACCTGCAGTTGGCGGCGCACTTCCGGAATATCCTGCTCGACGCCGCGCAATCGCGCAGCGGAGTTCCAGGCCACTACGCGCATCCCCTCCACCTTGGTGAGCGCGTGGATCAGTTCTTCGGTGAGCCCATCGCTGAAATAGTCATTCTCCGGCGTGGCGCTGAGGTTGGCAAAAGGAAGCACAGCGACGGTGCTCGCATCCGGCCGCGAGCGGGCATGCAAACCGGCGGCGGCACTTCGCTCCCGAATTTGTGGGACGTAGCTTCCCGCGGTAAATTCGAACGTTACCGCGTCGTTGCGTCCCTCACCCTCATAGTACGCCTTCAATTTGGAGCGGAGACGCCGCGCTTCCACGCGCACGATCGGATCGACCCGGGGATCGTACGAAGGGCTGCGGTCAAAAACCTCCACGCCAATGAGGTACTCCTTGAGTTCGCCCCCTCTTCCTTCCAGCGTCCAGTCCACCGCTGTGCGCAGAAACCGGGCCATGCGCTCGGAACGCGCGAATAGACCGTGAGTCAGGATCTTTTCAAGCTGCGCCCGAATCGCCGAGTGCTGGATCGAAGGAGGGCTCGGCTGTGACACTGGAGGTTCTGTTTATACGACATATTATCCCTGGTTTTCGTTTGGCCCAGCAAATCCGTGGATATGTAAACTCTGCGTCACCGCAACCCGATGAGAACGTTCTTGCCCTCCGCTCACGCTACACCTTAGGCTCCCTCGGCTTCCACCGACGGCTCGGCGCCGGCGGCCGAGAAGTAGGCGCAGTCGGGGTGATGGAATACCAGGGCGCTCACGCTGGCCTCCGGGTCCATCATCATGCCTTCGGTGAGTTCCACGCCGATTTCCTGCGGCCGCAGCAGTTTCCAGATGCCCTGCTGATCTTCGAGGTTGGGGCAGGCGGGATAACCGAAGCTATACCGTTTGCCGCGATATTTCGACGTGAAGCGGTCGTGCATCGTCAAAGACGGCGGGTCGGGGAAACCCCAATCCTCGCGGATGCGGCGGTGCAGCCATTCGGCGCAGCCTTCCGCGGTTTCGATGGCGAGAGCTTGAAGGGCGTGAGCCTTGAAGAACTCGCCGGCATGTTTCCACTCCTCCGCTTTCTGGCGAATGCCTGCCCCGGCGGTAACCACGAACACAGCCAGGTGGTCGCGCCGCTTTTCTTCGCGCTGGAGGATGTAATCGCTTAAGCAAAGCCCGTTGTCGCGCGGTTGGCGGCCGAAACGGAACGTGTGCAGAGAATCGGAACAACCGGGAGCGAACAGATGGATGGCGTTTCCGTCGCGCTCGGCTTGGAAGAATTGCCAGACTGCTTTCACTTTCATGAAACGCGCGGCTTCTTCCTGCAGCTCGCCCACCTTATGAAACAGTTCGAGCGCCTTGGGGTCGTGATCCGCCAGGTTCTTTTCGAAATTGCCCTTGTATCCGAGATGCCGGCCGTAGAGCATGAAGGGATTGATGTAACTCCAGACTTCGGCGAGCTGCGGCACGTCGCGCACTTTACGGTCCAGATAAGGCGCGAGCGGAATCGGGATATCGGTGCGCACTTTCGCGCTCCTGCCGCTCGCGGCAGCGGCCGCCGGCTGCTGTTCGGGCGCACGCTCAGCCGGGGCTTCCGAGAACCGATGCGATGCCAGTATCGATTCCCGTGTGTTCCGATCCATCAGCCGGTTCATCAGATCGAGCCCTGACATGGCATCTTTGGCATAGCAGACGGCTTCGCCGTAAGCACCCGCGATTTTGGTGCGCGCGAATTTTTCCGAAAGAGCCGCGCCTCCCACCAGCAGCGGCACGCCGATGCCGGCTGTTTTGAAATCCGCCGCGGTGACGACCATCTGCTGAGTGCTTTTCACCAGCAATCCCGAAAGGCCGATCGCATCCGGGTGATGCTCGGCATGGGCGGCGATCAGCACCTCGGGCGGCACCTTGATCCCGAGATTGATGACCTTGTAGCCGTTATTGGCGAGGATGATTTCCACCAGGTTCTTGCCAATGTCGTGCACGTCGCCCTTTACCGTGGCCAGGATGACTGTGCCGCGCACGGCGGCATCCGCTTTCTCCATGAACTGCTCGAGATAACTGACCGCCGCTTTCATGGCTTCGGCCGATTGCAGCACTTCGGCAACGATCAGCTCGTTATTGTTGAACAGGCGCCCGACTTCGCTCATGCCATCCATCAGCGGGCCGTTAATGATATCCAGGGGCGCGGCGCCCTCGGCGAGTTTCCGGTCGAGGTCGGGAATCAAACCGTCTTTGGTGCCCTCGATGATGTAGTTAGCAAGCCGCTGATCCAGAGGCAACTGGTCAGCGCTCTGCTTTACTTTCCTGGTGGTTTTTCGAAAATGCTCGGTTATGGCGCCAATGTGAAACTGGTTGAGCACAACCCGCTGCTTGGGTGTTTGCGCGCGCCAATCGTCCGGCGCGGTGCGCAACTGCGGTTCCGCGGAATCCACCACGGGCGCATTGAACAGCAGGTTTTCCGCGAGCCGGCGCTCTTGCTCCGGAATCGATGCGAACCGCTCCAGCTTTTGCGCGTTGACAATCGCCAGATCCAGCCCGGCTTTGGTGCAGTGGTACAGGAAGACGGAATTCACCACTTCCCGCGCAGACGCCGGCAACCCGAACGAAACGTTGGAAATCCCTAGTGCTGTTTTGACGTACGGCAGCTTTTCTTTCACCAGGCGGAGCGCTTCGATCGTCTCTACGGCGCCGCCCACGTAGTTTGCGTCGCCAGTGGCGCATGGGAACACCAGCGGGTCGATGATGATGTTTTCCGGTTCGATGCCATACTTCCCGGTGAGCAGCTCATAGGAACGAGCTGCGACTTCCAGCTTGCGCTCGCGGGTGAAGGCCTGGGCCTGCACCGGATTCTCATCGATGCAGCCCACGATCAGCGCGGCTCCGTAACGACGCGCGATCGGGCAAACGCGCTCGAATTTCTCCTCGCCGTCTTCGAGGTTGATCGAATTGATAATGCTCTTGCCCTGACTATAGGTCAACGCCAGTTCCACCGCTTTCGGATCGGTGGTGTCGATCATCATGGGCGCTTTGATTTTACGGATCAGCTTCTCGTAGAACGGGGGGATATCGTGAAGCTCATCGCGGTCGGTGCTTTGCAGGCAGACATCGATGACCTGCGCGCCGTTCTTGACCTGCCAGCGCGCGATCTCGGTAGCCTCCTCCCATTTCTCTTCGGCCACCATCTTCTTAAACAACTGCGAGCCGATCACGTTAGTGCGCTCGCCGACGATCAGCGGCCGATTGTTCTCGTCGGCTTCCACCAATTCCAGGCCGGCATAGTAAGCGCGCCGCGAACGCTCCTTGCGGGGCCTCGGCCGCTTGCCTTCTGCCATCTGGGCGATTGCCTGGATATGCGCGGCGGTAGTTCCGCAACACCCGCCGACGATATTGAGCCAGCCGTGATCGAGAAATCGCTCGAGCTGCCGCGCCAACGATTCGGGGGTCTCCAGGTACCTGCCCTCCTCGTTGGGCAGTCCCGCGTTGGGATGACACGAGATACGCACCGGCGACATTTCGTTCAGAGTGCGCAGATGGTCCGTCATGAACTCCGGACCCGTCGCGCAATTCAGGCCGATCGAAAACAGGTCCGCATCGGCAATGGAGGCGCAAAACGCATCGGCGCCCTGCCCCGCCAGCATGGTGCCCGTGGGTTCTATAGTCCCGGAGACCATTACCGGAATGCGCTCACCGGATTCCTGCCGCAGCCGCCCAATGGCAAGTAAGGCGGCTTTCACGTTCCGCGTATCCTGGCAGGTCTCGACCAGCACCAGATCGGCGCCTCCGGCCAGGAGCGCCTTTGCCTGTTCGTAGAAGTTCTCGATCAATTGCGGAAACGTGACCCCGCCGGTAACGCTGATGGCGCGCGTGGTGGGGCCGATCGCGCCGGCGACGAAGCGCGGCTTGGCCGGCGTGGAAAACTCGTCCGCCGCCTGGCGAGCCAGCCGAGCCGCTGTGAGATTCAACTCGTGAGTATCGTCTTCCAGGCCGTATTCGGCGAGGACCAACCGCGTCCCGCCGAAGGAATTGGTTTCCAGCATGTCCGCGCCCGCGGCTAAATAAGCGCGATGAATGTCCAGGACCACATCCGGCCGCGTGCGGACCAGATTCTCATTACAGCCCTCGAGAACCGCGCCTCCAAAGTCCGGGGCCGTGAGCCGGCGTGCCTGCAACATGGTCCCCATTGCGCCATCGAGCACAAGGACACGCTGTTCCAGAATCTCTTCGAGCGCCCGGCGGCGCTCTGCGGGGGTGGTCATAAGGGAGGCGCTAGACCCATTTTATAGCCTCCAGCAATCAGGAGCGAGCTTTGGGCCTTTGAACCAGCGCCGCGACCATGCCGCTGATCGCTGACGGCTGAAGCCGAAAGCTTATTTCATTGCGAACCGCGTTATCCTAAATACAAATGGCACCACAAAGAATTGCTCGTATGGGGATCGCGCTTCTGGCGCTGTTGGCGGCCCTGCCTGCTTGGGGTGACACTCAGTTCCGGGCCCGCAAAATGACACGCAACGATGTGCCGCTCGGCAAAGGCCAGTGCGACATTCGGCTGCAAATTGACAACGAAGCGGAAGTCACGGTGCGCGGTGACCTCGTATACATCCGTACGATTTCCGGGCGCGATGGCCGCGACGATGGGTCGGAATGCAATGAACCGCTGCCCAACCGGCCGGTAGAAGATTTCAACTTCGAAGTTCGCGACAGTCGCGGCGATATTCGCCTGATCGCGGAACCCTCCCGGCGTTCGGATTACCAGGCGATCGTGCGGATCCGCGACTCCGATGGGGGTGAAGGCCGCTACCACTTCCGCCTGAGTTGGAGAATCACGGGCGACGGATTCCCCACCGGCCGCTTCGGCGAACCTGACCGCGGGCGTTTTGGGGACCGTGACGACCGGCGGTTCGGAGATTTGGATGATCGCCGCGGGGGTCTGGCGTGGAACAACGCGATGCGCTTCAGCGGCCCTGGCCGCGGCACATCTACGCTGACCGGATATGGCAGCCAGCGGCTGTTCGATGCCAGTGTGGATATCGACCGGGGCGGCCGGATCCTGGTCTCGTTCCGCACCGATAGCGGCCGAGCCCTCACGTTCTCAGGATCGGTAATCGGCGCTGACCGCGATGCGCTGAAAGCCGACGTGATGTCCGACGATCGGTCGCACGTCCGCGGCTCGATGTATCTCTCCCGCGACAGCCGCGGCGACGTGTACCGGATTACTCTGGACGGAGGCAACGGCACCGACCGTCTTCGACTGGATTGGGACCGGCGCTAGCGCTTCTGACTGGCAAAGCGCACGACAGCTTAAAGCACTCCTCCGAACTTGCTGTTGTATCATAAGGTGTAATTCATGAACGCCTTACTGGAAGTTCTCCAGCCCGGGGAGCCGGACTGGGAGCTGGCGCGGACAATCGATCCGGACCGCTTACCTGCCCATATAGCAATCATCATGGACGGAAATGGCCGCTGGGCGGGGCGGCGCCGCTTGCCGCGTGTAGCTGGCCATCAGGCAGGCGTGGGACCCGTGCGCAACACAGTGGAGACTTGCGGACGCCTGGGCGTGAAGGTGCTCACGCTGTATGCCTTCTCGGTGGAGAACTGGAAACGGCCGCGCGCCGAAGTGGAAACACTTTGGCGGCTCCTGCGGTATTACCTCCGCCAGGAATTACCGGAACTTCAGAAAAATGACGTGCGCCTGCAAGCCATCGGCAGGCTGGATGCGCTGCCGGCCCCGGTTCGCAAGGAACTGGAAGCGGCCGTGGAAGCCACTTCCTCCAATCGCGGGCTGCTTGTGAACCTCGCGATTAACTACGGCGGACGGGCGGAGATCATCGACGCGGTGAACGCCATTCTGGAAGGGGCACGCCTCGATGGAAGCATTTCCTCTCTCAAGCTGGACGAGGAGTTGATTGCATCGAATCTTTACACTGCGAGCTGTCCCGACCCGGACCTATTGATTCGGACTTCCGGCGAAATGCGCATCAGCAACTTTTTGCTGTGGCAAATTGCCTACGCGGAGTTGTACGTTACCGGCACTCTATGGCCGGATTTTACCCGTCGCGATCTGCTCGAAGCCATCGTCGAATACCAGAAGCGCGACCGCCGCTACGGAGGCCTGAGCGCCCCACCGCAACGGCACGAGAGCGCGGAACTCCCGCCCAAACGCAATGAAGCCCTGATCGAAGCGCTGCGCCTGTCATGAGGCGCGTACTCACCGCGCTGTTACTCATACCTGTCGTTGTTTACGTGGTGATCTGGGCGAAGTGGTGGGTGTTTCTTGCGGTCCTGGTGGCGGCTTGCTGCCTGAGCTACCGGGAGTACAACCAGATCGCCACTGCCTACGGTTTTGGCGCGCCAGGTCCTTTGGGATATGGAGTGGGTCTGCTATTGCTCTTCGCAGAGCGCGAGCCGTGGACCTGGCTGCTGCTCACATTGGCCGCGCTGGTGGCGCTGGTGGTAGCGATGCGCGCCCCCGAATTAGAGAAGTCCCTGCCGCGCGCCGCGCTCCTTCTTTTCGGGATCGTTTACGTCTTTGGCTGCTGGAAATGTGCGCTGCCGCTGCGCGAGCGTAACCCTCACTGGCTCATGTACGGGTTGCTGGTGAATTGGGCGGGCGATATGGGGGCGTATTACATCGGCCGCGGATTCGGGAAACGGAAACTGGCGGAACGTATCAGCCCGCAGAAGACTTGGGAAGGTGCGATCGGCTCGCTGGCGGCATCCTTACTGATCGCAGGAGCCTACCTGATCCACTTCATCCCGGAAGCCGGTGTTGCGCCGGCCATTGGCCTTACTCTGGCCACCAACGCCGCCGGGCAGTTGGGCGACCTCGCGGAATCGGCATTTAAACGCGGAGCGGGCGTCAAGGATAGCGGCGCGATCCTGCCCGGCCATGGAGGTTTTCTCGACCGCGTGGATAGCACCCTGTTTGCCTTACCGGTGATCTACGCTTATATCCGATTGAGCATCTGACCAGTTGATTGCGGCGCGCTGCTACTAGCGCCGCGCTTCCTGCTGCTGCGACTGTTGCGATGACATGCGCTGCACGATCACCTTCTTCGCCGTCTCCAGCAGGGCGCGGGCCTTGGGCATCGATTCGATCGCGCGTTCCACTTCGGGATCCGTTTGCGCCAGTACACGGTCGCTCTCGTCCTTGTTGAAAGCGGTGATGTAGATTTCTCCCGCCAGGCTGCGTTTGATCCATTCGTGATCGCGCGTGAAGTCTGCCTCGGTGAAAGAATAATCGTGCTTCAGCAGGTAATCGTGAAATTCGGTGAGCGCCGATTCGTCGGGCATCCAGTTCTTCGGAACGCTATTCGGCTCATGTGTTGCGAAAAAGCTGCGCGAATAGTTGAAGAATGCGCTCTTGCGCGTTAATTCGATCTGCAGCGCATCGGCCTTAGGCGCTTCGTACTTCTCGTCGGGCGTAATTCCTCCGCCCCCGTAGACTGTGCGTCCGGCATCGGTCATCTTCACATCGAGCGGATTCCGGGCGTTGTCGTCCTTGTGGAAGTAGTATTCGTAGAACGACTTGTTGGAATAATCGCGCTGGATCAGCCTTCCGCTGGGGGTGTAGAAATGCGCCGTGGTCAGCGCCAGGCCGGTATTCTCCGAGAGCGGATAGACCGTCTGCACCAGGCCTTTCCCGAAAGTAGTTTCGCCCAGCACCCAGGCACGGTCGTGATCCTGCAGGGCGCCGGAAACGATCTCCGCCGCCGAGGCGGAATACTTGTTCACCAGCACCACGATGGGATAGTCGCGCCCGCGATTTCCGTTCCGGGCGATGTAGGGCTTTTCCGGGGAATTGCGGCCCCGGTGGGAAACGATGGTCTGGCCCTTTTGCAGGAAATGATCGGCGACGGCTACGCCTTCGTTCAGCAGGCCGCCTGGGTTTTCCCGCAGATCCAGCACCAAGCCCTTAATATTGCCTTCGCCCAGCCGCTTCAGGTTATCGTCCATCTCACGGCTGGTGGTTTCGTTGAAGCTCAGAATCTTCAGATACGCGATGCCCGGTTTCACCCAGAAAGCATCCTGCACGCTCGGCCGCTTCACTTCATCGCGGGTGACCGTGAAACTGACGGGTTCCGTGGAGCCCTCGCGAATCACTGTAATCTTCACTTGCGTGCCGCGCGGCCCTTTCAGCAGGTCGGCAATCTCGGTGGTATTCAGGTTGTCGACGGACTTGTCGTTCACCATGCTGATCGCGTCACCCGGCCGGAGACCCGCCTTATAAGCCGGAGATCCCGGAAACGGCGCCATCACCACCGTTTTGCCGCTGCGTGATCCTACCAGCATGCCCACTCCGTAGTAGTGGCCCCGCTGATCGTCGCGAAGCGCCTGGTATTCGCGGGGATCGAAAAAATTGGAGTGCGGATCGAGCGTCCGCAGCATGCCCGGAATGGCCCCTTTGTACACCGCCTTGTCGCTGTTCACCGGATCGGCGAAATTCTGTTCCACCAGCGCATACGCTTTGGTGAAGTTTTGAACATCGCTGGAAAGTTCGTCCGATTCTGTGGCTGCGGCAGCCACCTGAATCCGGGGTCCATAAATTCCACCCAGCAGTGAACAGACAAACAGAATCAGCGGAAGAACCACAAGGGAACGCCTCTTTTGGGCCATCAGCAGAACCGTCCTTCTTAGCAAAGTATAACCTAGTGTTTAGACGCGCGAGGGCCACGGAAAGCTACGAAAAGAAAACGCTCAGGAAGATGGCGCCATTTCCCGGTGCACGGCATCGAGCACGCCATTGACAAACTGTACCGACTCTTCGTTGGAGAATTTGCGGGCCAGTTCCAGCGCCTCGTCGATCGCCACTGCGGCAGGTGTGCCGCCATGCGCCATTTCAAACACCGCGAGCCGAAGGATATTGCGGTCGACGGCGGGCATTCGCTCCATGCGCCAGTGCTCGGCGTGCCGGCTGATGCGATCATCCACCTCGTTCAGGTGTTGGACGGTTCCGTGCACTAATTCGGAAACGAACGGATCGCGCAGCGGATGCTCTTCGGAAAACAAGGTGTCGTAATACGCGTTGAGAGCATCGTCTACGGGTTGCCGGCGGGCATCCCATAAGAACAGAATTTGGAGCGCGCGCTGCCGGGATCGCCGTCGCGAGGACATTACGGGGCCTGGCGGAGCCGGCGCACCAGATTCGCCATTTCGACGGCGGTCATAGCGGCATCGAATCCCTTGTTGCCGCCCTTGGCGCCCGCGCGGTCGATTGCCTGCTCCAGCGTATTTGTGGTGAGCACTCCGAAGGCCACCGGAACACCGGTAGTGGCAGCTACCGCCGCGATGCCCTTCGCCGCTTCCGCGGCCACATAATCGAAATGTGGTGTCTCGCCCCGGATGACAGCGCTCAGGCAAATCAGGGCATCATACCGTTTCTGCCGCGCCAGCTCTCCCGCCACAAATGGCACTTCCCAGGAGCCTGGGACCTTCACCACATCGATCGTCTCCGGATCGGCGCCGGTCCGCGCCAGCGCATCTAACGCCCCGGCAAGTAGCCGCTCGGTGATGAAGCTGTTGAAGCGGCTGACGACGATAGCAAATCGCAAACCCGTGGCGGAAAGCGAAGCTTCAATAACACGCGGCATGTATTGGCCTTCTTGGCATCTGCCAGTGTAGCACCGGCGGAATTTTGCCGCCCGTCAGGATCTTGACGCGCAGACCCACGCCCAGACTATTCCTTTCAATCACTTGGCACGGTTATGAGAATGCTGCTACTGCTGCGTATGACCATCAACTCGCTTTCTAACGTTAACGCGCCGCTGCCGCCAACTAGCACCAGCACAGGTTCGGCCAGCGATTCGACATCGTCTACCACGCCGCCCGTCGACCAGACTGCAATCTCCCCCTTGGGGCGGCTGCAAACGTTGCTCCAACAGGTCCAGCAGAACCGGTCAGCGCGGTTCACGGATATTACAGCCCAGATCGCCGATAAGCTCACCAGCGCTGCCGCCAAAGCGGAGCAAAATGGGAACACCAAAGCCGCGGATCAACTCAATAAGCTCGCCGGCGAATTTCAGAAGGCTTCCGAATCCGGGCAGCCGCCCGCGCTGTGGGAACTGAGGCACCCGGTCGCCGCCCTGCACCACTACCACCAGACTAACGGGCAGGAAGCCGCCTCCCCGGACGTAGTCCAGACCGTGGTCGACGCCGCCACGAGTTCCGGGCTTTCGTAGAGAAGACATCGCAAGAACGGGCCGGCATCTCTCGCGTGATCGCCGCGGGAAGGTGATAAAATGGCCCGCTATGACGAATTCCACGGCCGCCGATCGCCGCCGCTTCCTGCGGTTTTTGGCGGGAAGTCCGCTGCTGGCGCGGGCTTGGGCGCAAGCGCCGCCCGTCACGCTCAATAGCGCCAAAGATGCGCTGACCGTAATGGATTTCGAGGACGCGGCGCACCGCGTGCTCCCTCCCGCCCACTGGGGCTACATGGCCTCGGGTGTGGATGACGACTTCACGCTGAAAATCAACCGCGAAGGTTTCAAGCATTTCCAACTGCGCCCCCGCCGCCTGGTGGATGTCAGCAAGGTCGATATGAAGACGGAGATCTTCGGCCAGGCTTGGGAGACGCCAATCTTTCTCTGTCCCGTCGGTGGCCACAAGATGTTCCACACGGAAGGGGAAGTGGCCGTGGCCCGGGCAGCGCGCGCTAAGAAGACGGTCCAGATTCTTTCCTCGGCGACCTCGACACCCGTGGAGGAGGTCGCGCAGGCGTTAGGTTCGCCCCTCTGGTATCAGCTATACATGCCGGTGCGCTGGGAGGGTACCGAGAAACTCGTGCGCCGCGTCGAGGAGGCGGGTTGCCCGGTCTTAGTCTGGACGGTAGATCTGCTGGCCGGCCGGAACACCGAAACCGCGGAACGTTTCCGGCGCGTCGATACCCGGAACTGCACATCCTGCCATGCCTCGGCCCGGGGAGGCCGCGCCCCCGAAGCGATGCCGATGTACAAAGGCATTGAGGGCGGATTCAACCCGTCTAATGCGACCTGGGAAACTGTCGACAAGCTCCGAAAATTCACCAAAATGAAGCTCGTGCTCAAAGGTCTCGATACGCGCGAAGATGCCAAGTTGGCGCGAGAGCACGGCGTGGATGGCATCGTGGTGTCGAACCACGGTGGGCGCGCCACCGAGACCGGGCGCAGCACCATTGAATCCTTGGGAGAAGTGGTGGATGCCGCGGGGAGCCAGGTCGCCGTCTTTGTGGACGGCGGATTCCGGCGCGGCACGGATATCTATAAGGCGCTGGCGCTAGGAGCGCGCGCCGTCGGAATCGGCCGGCCTTACGTGTGGGGGCTGAGCGCATTTGGCCAGGAAGGTGTGGAGCGGGTCCTGGACATTCTGCATGCGGAGCTTCAGTTGACCATGAAACAGTGCGGAACGCCCAGCGTCAAGCAAATCACGCGGGCATCCGTCATGATGGGAGAAACGCGAGCTTAGAGGTGATTCTATGATGGCTTCGAGAGTATTTATCGGCGTCGTGCTGGTGGCCGGTGTTGCGGCCGCCCAGTCCCTGGATTTCCAGGCCTACCGCGCCAAAGTGGAACCGATCTTTTTGAAAAAGCGCGAGGGTCACGCCCGCTGCGTGGTCTGCCATTCCGCCAACAACAGCGCTTTCCGGCTGGAGCCACCTCCGTCGGCTGGGCAGACGTGGAGCGAAGATCAATCGCGCAAGAATTTTGCCTCGGTCTCAAAGCTGGTGAGGCCGGGCAACCCGATGGCCAGCCCCTTATTGAAGCATCCGCTCGCTCCCGAAGCAGGCGGTGACATCTTCCATAACGGCGGCCGGCAGTTTACATCGCAGGATGATCCCGATTTCAAAGCCGTGGCGGAGTGGATCCGCAGCGCCAGCGCCAAATAACCTCATAACTGGCGGCGCTCCAGAGTCCGCCCGTACCACCAGGCCGACGCCGCATAGGCCGCCGCGCAGGGCAAGAGCATCAGTGCGCTGAACGAGGCCGTGGCGGAAGCGGCGAGAGTCATCACAACTAACTGAAAAATGCTCCTGCCGAATGAAGTGGAAGTGGAGAAGCGCCAGCGCGTTTCTTCGTGGCGATAATTCACCGAAGAATAGTGTCCCTCGGCGAGAGCTGCCAGCGCCGCGGAAAGGCCGCCTGCAGGCGAAAGCGGCAAGGTCAGCAACACGGCGGTCAAAAGGAACGCCGCATCTTTGGCCGCCAGGATTTGCCAGCCGCGAACGGGCAGAAGCCGGTACCGCGTCAGGCCGCCGTCTCCGTCCAGGCCGAACAGGCTCTGGGCATTCGTGGAGAGGGCCAACATCACGAGCACAGTCAACGGGAGCAGCGCCTCGGCCGGCATACCGCCCGAAGCGCGAAACAGGAGCGCTCCGCCGCTGAGCAGCAGCGCAACATAGAAATCGAGAGTGGAAAGCGTTTCGCGCAGGTTCTTGCGGATGAGTTGATTGAGGGGCCCGGGGAAACGGGGCAGCCGCCGGAACACTGCGTTCCCGCTGCCTCGGGGAATCCAAGGCGCCACGAAGCCGATCAGAAACAGAGCCGCAATCAGAGCCCATAATCCCAAGGTGACGCTGCCGCGGATCGCAAGTACTGCGAGAAGCCAGGTAACCGGATTCAGCCACGGGCTCAGCAGCCGCAACAGCCGATGTTCATACTGAGCCAGCGGCCAGATCGCCAGCCTCACCCGCGGAATTTTGTGCAGCGGGTCCGTGCTCAACGGAAAGAAGAGCACGATTCCGATCAGAAAATTGAGCGAGACGAACGCTTGGGGATCCTTCAGTGCCAGGAATATCACCCCCGCCAGAAAGAAATTGTTGCTGGTGAACGAGCCGATAGACTTCGCGTCCCGCCGGATCGCAGTCCAGAGGGCTCCTAGGACCGCGCAGACCCGAGCCATTCCAGCTCCCCCGTAGCCGGCGATTCCGCTAAATCGAAGTACAGTTCTTCCAGCGAAGCCGGCAACTCCTCCGCCGAAGAGTTCCAGACCATCTTGCCGCCGCGGATGATCACGATCTGGTGGGCGATGCGTTCGACCACCGACAGAATATGGGAAGTAAGAAACACCGTGACGCCGCGCGTGGCGATCAGCACCAGCATTTCATGCATGATTTTGGACGTGACCGGATCGATCGCTTCGAAAGGTTCATCGAGGAAGAGTACTTCGGGATTCGGCAGGAGGACCATTGCGAACGCCGTCTTTTTCCGCATCCCGTGCGAGCAGTGGCCGGCGAAGGTGTCGCGCCCATCCGTCAGATTCAAAGCGCGGAGAAGCTGGGTGGTCCGCGCGGCCGTCATGTCACGGCTCAACCCATACAAGCGCCCGGTGAGTTCGAGATGCTCTTCGACGGTCAGGTCGTCGAACAGGCCAAGGTCCTCGGGCAACACTCCGATTTTGCGCTTGATCGCCAGCGAGTCGCGGTGTACGTCTAACCCGCAAACGATCGCTTCTCCCGAAGTCGGAGCCACGAGTCCCGTGAGCATTTTGACGGTGGTCGATTTGCCCGCGCCGTTCGGCCCAAGGAACGCGCAAATCGAGCCGGGCGCAACTTCAAAACTGAGATTGTCCACTGCACTGAAAGCGCCGAAGCGTTTGGTCAATTCGCGGCAAGAGATCACCTGACTATTCTCGTATGTAGGGGCCGTGGCACCAAGCTGGGATAATACCGATTGATGTCATGAAGCTGCTGCGCACAATGATCCTACGGCCTCTCCGGCGTGATTTGCTGCGGACGCTGCTCACCATCCTTGCAGTGGCGCTGGGTGTGGCGGTAGTCGTGGCCATCGACCTGGCTGGCGACGCAGCCACCGGCTCGTTCCGCTCGTCCGTGGAAACACTGGCGGGAAAGACCGATCTGGAAATCCTGGCCAACGGCGGCATCGACGAAAAATGGTTCGGCCGGCTCGCGGCCCTGCCCTTCGATCTGCACTTCGCTCCCGTAATCGAAGCGCAAACAGAATTGCCGCGCGCCGGGACCGTCACTCTCTACGGCTTCGACCTGGCCGGCGCGCCCGAAAATGCCCTGGTGATCTCGAGCGCGCTTGCGAAGAGGCTCGGGTTGCGCGCACAAGACCGCGTGAAGCTGCCCATTGGGGAATTCGAGATCGGAAGAATCGCCGACGCCGGCCCGCTGGAGTTTCTGGCCATCGACATCGCCGCGGCGCAGCAGACGCTCCATCGGTTTGGAAAGGTCGACCGTATCGATGTCACGGTGGGGCCGGGTGAAGACTTCACACAAGTCGAAGGCCGGCTCCGCGAATTGCTGCCGCCCGGCTACCTCATCGAAAAGCCCGGAATGCGCAGCGAAGAAAATCAGCGGATGCTGCGCGCATTTCGCTGGAATCTGCGCGTGCTCAGCTACATTTCGCTGGTCGTAGGCGCATTTCTGATCTACAACACGATCTCGGTGAGCGTGGTACGGCGTCGCGCCGAAATCGGAATCCTGCGCGCCCTGGGAGCTGGCCGCACAGCCGTTTTCAGCGTATTTCTTGGCGAAGCGGTCATCCTGGGATTGCTGGGAGCGTGCTTCGGAGTGCTGTTGGGCCGCCTGTTGGCTGGCGTCACGGTGGGCTTGATCTCGCAAACGGTGAATGCGCTCTATACGACCAGCCGCCCCACCGCAGTGGAACTCACGAGCGCGGAAATCTGGACCGGCATCCTGGCGGGCGCAGCCACGGCAGTGCTGGCCGCCTTTGCACCTGCGCGGGAGGCCATGGAAGTGGCGCCCACCGAAGCCATGAGCCGCGGCGCGCATGAGCACCATGCATCGCTCCGCTGGCGCCGCGCCTTAGGATGGGCGGGCGTCCTCGGCTTGCTGGCCGCAGCCGTTTCACAGCTTCCCGCCGTGGATGGAAGACCCATCGGCGGGTACGCCGCGGCGCTGCTTGCGGTGGGAGCGGGAGCTTTGGCGGCGCCGGCCATCGTGCTGGCCACCAACCGGGCGGCCAGCTTCGCGCTGCGCCTCCGTCCGGAAAGCCTGTTGGCGGGTCGCAGCCTGGCCGGCTCGCTTTCGCGGACCTCGGTTGTGGTCGCCGCGTTGGCCACCGCCATCGCCATGATGGCGAGCGTGGGCATCATGGTTGGTAGTTTCCGCGAAACGGTCACCGTTTGGCTGGACACGCAGCTTCGTGCCGACTTGTACGTGCGCCCGGTGGGGCGCGAGCGGGCGGGCGAGTATCCGCCCCTTCCGCCCGCCGCTCTGCCGCTGCTCTCGTCGGCTTCGGGTGTCGCGGCCGTCGACTTCTTTCACGCACTCGAATTCCACTTCCACGGAGAGCGCGCCACGCTCGGCGCGGGCAATCTCGAGATCGTGCGGCGTTACGGACGCCTGCGCTTTCTGCCGGGCGAAGACCGCGATGCGATTCTGCGCTCGCTCGCGGATCAGGACCGGGCCATCGTCAGCGAGCCTTTCGCCAACAAGCACGGGATCCATGCGGGCGACCGGATTACGCTCCCGATGGGCGCCCGCAACGTAACCGTCACGGTGGCAGGCGTCTACTACGAGTATTCGAGCAGCCAGGGCTTCGTGCTCCTCGACCGCTCGACGCTTCTGAAATATCTTCCCTCGCAGCCGGCGACCAATGCTGCCCTTTATGTGAAGCCGGGCGCCGACGCTGAAGGCGTGCAGCGCGAGATTCAAGGTATGACCGCCGGCCTGGGTGTGGTGGTGGCTCCCAACCAGGCGCTCCGCCGCAACGCCATGGTCATCTTCGATCGCACGTTCGCGGTCACCTGGGCTTTGGAAGCTGTGGCGATTGTGGTCGCGATGCTGGGCGCGGCCAATTCCCTGCTGGCGCTGGTGCTCGATCGCCGGCGCGAACTCGGATTGCTGCGCTACCTTGGCGCTTCCACCAGCCAGGTGCGCGGCATGATTCTGGTGGAAGCGGCGCTGGTTGGGCTGTTGTCCACGCTCGTAGGATTGGCGCTCGGGTTTGCGCTTTCGCTACTATTGATATTCGTAGTCAATAAGCAGAGCTTCGGCTGGACCATCCAGTTTCATCCTCCGGTGGGTCTCCTGGCAGGCGCGTTGATGCTGGTGTGGTGTGTCACGGTAGTTGCCGGGCTCTATCCGGCGCGGGTAGCCGCGCGTCTGAAACCGGTCGAAGTCATACACGAGGAGTAATGCTGGAAAACCAGACCCTGGATCTGCTCGGCGATGCGCTTCGCAAGCTGGAACACCAATTCGCGTCCCTGCCGGAGTGTGCTGCGGCGGAATCTGCCGGCATGGACGCCGTGATCGCCGATGTGGCCGAACGGCTGGGCGAGAACTACCCCTACTTTCATCCGCTGTACGCCGGGCAGATGTTGAAGCCGCCGCATCCGGTGGCGCGCGCCGCCTACGCCCTGGCCACGTGGATCAATCCGAATAACCACGCTTTGGATGGCGGCCGCGCCAGCACCGCGATGGAGCGCGATGCCGTGGCGCAAATTGCCGCCATGTTCGGATGGCAGGAACACCTGGGCCACTTGACCGGCGGCGGCACGATGGCCAACCTCGAGGCCTTGTGGGTGGCGGGACAACTACAGCCCGGCAAAAAGATCGTCGCATCGTCGCAGTCGCACTACACGCACGAGCGGATCAGCAAAGTGCTGCACCTGCCGTTTGCCAAAGTCTCCACCGATGCGCGCGGCCGGATGGATATGGCGGCCCTGGAGCAGATGCTCGCGGGCGGCGAGATCGGCTGCGTCGTGGCGACAATGGGCACGACCGCAACCGGATCCGTGGACCCGCTCCCCGAGATCCTGGCCCTGCGCGAGCGGTATGGATTCCGCGTCCACATCGACGCGGCTTACGGCGGATACTTTACCTTGGCCGGCAATCTCGCGCCGGAAACTCGCTCCGCGTTCGATCGTATCGTCGATGCCGATTCCCTTGTAATCGATCCCCACAAGCACGGCTTACAGCCGTATGGCTGCGGCTGCGTGCTGTTCCGCGAGCCGGCGGTGGGCCGCTTTTACAAACACGATTCGCCGGCTACGTACTTTTCTTCCAAGGAACTCCACCTCGGCGAAATTTCATTGGAATGCTCGCGGCCGGGGGCCTCCGCCGTGGCGCTGTGGGCCACCATGCGGCTGCTGCCGCTCGAGCGAGGCGGCGAATTCGCGCACGGCCTGGAAGCGTGCCGCCGCGCCGCGCTGGCGTTCCACACCCGGCTCTCGCAGGATAACCGCTTTCTGACACCCTTTGCGCCGCAACTCGATATTGTCGTTTGGGCGCTGAAGAACGGCTCGGCGGAGCGTGTGTTTCAAGAGGCGGCGCGCCGCAATTTACATCTGGCGCTGGCCCGCTTGCCCGGCGAGTGGTTTGGCAGCGGCGAGGAACAGCTTCTCTGCCTGCGCTCGGTGCTCATGAAACCGGAGCACGAACAGTGGATCAATTGCATCTGGGAGATCCTGGATCAAGCCGCCAACGCATGAAGACTCCTAACGCCTCGACTCGCAATATCGCAATCATCGCGCACGTCGATCATGGTAAAACCACTCTGGTCGACGCCATGCTCAACCAGAGTGGCATCTTCGGTTCGCACGAGGAGCATGTGGAACGAGTGATGGATTCCAACGAACTGGAGCGCGAGCGCGGCATCACCATCCTCGCCAAGATCACGGGCATCCGCTATCACGGCGTCAAGATCAACATCGTGGACACGCCCGGCCATAGCGATTTCGGCGGTGAGGTAGAGCGCGCGCTGAAGATTGTCGATGGCGTAATGCTGCTGGTGGATGCCAGCGAAGGCCCGCTGCCGCAAACCCGCTACGTGCTGAGCAAGGCATTGGAAGCGCATCTGCCGCCGATCGTGGTGATCAACAAGATCGACCGGCCGGACGCGCGCGTACAGGAAGTGCTCAACGAGGTCTACGACCTGTTCATCGACCTGGATGCCACCGAAGACCAGTTGAGTTTTCCGGTGCTATACACAATTGCCAAAACGGGCGTGGCGAAGCGCTCGCTCGACGACTCATCCACCGACCTGCGCCCGCTCTTCGATGCCGTGCTGGAGCACATTCCCAGCCCCGCGGGAGACCCTGAAAGTGTTTTGCAGATTCTCATCGCGAATCTCGATTACAGCGACTACCTGGGCCGCCTGGGGATCGGCCGTGTCCTCAATGGCACGCTGCGCTACGGCGACACGGTGGCAATCGCCAAGCGCGATGCCTCTCTGCAAACAACCAAAATCACCAAGCTCTACTCGTTTGAAGGATTGAAGCGCGTCGATGAAACCATCGGGCGCCCCGGCGATATCCTGGCCATCGCGGGTGTGGAAGGTATCACCATCGGCGAGACTGTCACCAGCGTGGAAACGCCGGCTCCTTTGCCCCCGGTCCAGATCGACGAGCCTACCATCGCGATGGCGTTCACCATCAACACCTCCCCGTTTGCCGGCCGGGAAGGGCAGTGGGTCACTTCCCGCAACCTGCGCGAGCGCCTCGAAAAAGAGCTGCTCACCAATGTCTCGATTCGCGTGGAAGAGCTGGGCCCCGACACATTCAAAGTGATGGGCCGCGGCGAATTGCAGCTAGCCATTCTCATCGAGATGATGCGGCGGGAAGGCTACGAGCTCATGGTCGGCAAGCCTGAAATCCTGACCCGCTCGTTGAATGGGAAGATCCAGGAGCCGCTGGAGCACCTGATCATCGATTGCCCCGAGAGCTTTCTCGGTGTAGTCATCGAAAAACTCGGGCAGCGCAAAGGCAAGATGACCAAGATGGTGAATCACGGCTCCGGCCGTGTGCGCCTCGAGTTTCATGTGCCTTCGCGCGGCCTGATCGGCCTGCGTAGCGAGATCTTGACAGATACGCGGGGTACAGCCATCATGAACTCGCTCTTCCACGGCTACATCGATTGGCAGGGTGACATTCCCATGCGCCCCACGGGCTCGCTGGTTGCGGACCGCCCCGGCAAAGTGACCGGCTACGCGACCTTCAATTTACAGGAGCGCGGCGAAATCTTCGTTTCGCCGGGAACCGAGGTTTACGAAGGTATGATCGTGGGCGAAAACGCCCGCGAAAAGGACCTGGACGTGAACATCGTCAAGGAAAAGAAGCTCACCAACATGCGCGCCTCCACCGCCGACGAGGCGATACGCCTGGTTCCTCCGCGCATCCTGAACCTGGAGCAGGCAATCGAATTCATCCGTGACGACGAATACGTCGAAGTGACCCCGCTATCCATCCGCCTGCGCAAAAAGGTGCTGAAGGCGAATCAGCGTTAGGCCTCAGCCGATGCTTACTCTTTCCCTCAGCGAAGCGCGGCGCGTGGCTCTGGCAGCACAGGGCTTCCATCAAAGACGGCCGCGGAGGGCTACTGTACCTCAGTTGCGCGATACCATACGGCGGCTTGGGGTCGTGCAGATGGATTTCGTCAACGTCCTTTGCCCGGCCCATTACATGGTGCCGTTTTCGCGGCTGGGCCCGTACGACCGCGCCGCATTTGACAAGCTGGTCTATCGCAGCGGGCAATTCGCGGAGCACTGGGCCCACGAGATCTCGATCATTCCCGCTGAGACCTGGCCGCTGCTGCGATACCGGCGCGAAACGGATCGCGTTCGTCCTTGGGGTTTCGCCAAGGTATTGGAAGAACGCGCGGACTATTCCGCCTCCGTCGTCGAACACGTGAGGCGCTCCGGGCCGCTCGCCGCTGACGAGTTGGAGCCGCCGGACGGAGGAGATGACCACCGCATCCCCGGAGCCTGGATTGGAACGATACGGCGCGGAGTAATGGAGGCGCACTTCCTGCGCGGCACATTGGCCGCGGCGGGACGACGCACGGACTTCTCGCGCGTCTATGACCTGGCGGAGCGCTTGATCCCTGGGGAACACCGCGAACAGAGCGTGTCCTATGACGACTGCCGCCGGGCGCTGTTGCTGCAAGCTGCGCGAGCGCATGGTATCGGCACAGCCGCCGATTTAGCGGACTATTACCGCATGCCGGTCCGGGATGCGCGGCCGAGGCTCGAAGAACTGGTTACTTCGCGCCAATTGCAGGAAGTCCGTGTGGAGGGATGGCGTGAGCCGGCGTATCTCCACCCGAATGCAGAGGCTCCCGCCTCTATTGACGCGGCCGCGCTTCTCTCCCCGTTCGACCCCCTGATCTGGTTCCGGCCGCGCATCGAAAGGCTGTTCGGATTCCATTATCGGGTCGAGATCTTCGTCCCGCCGGAGAAGCGGCGCTACGGCTTCTACGTGCTGCCCTTCCTGTTCGGCGAAGAACTGGTCGCACGCGTGGATGTGAAGGCCGATCGCGCGAATGGCGTGCTGCGCGTGCTCGGGACCTGGTTCGAAAAGCCGAAGACACGGACGATCGCGGCCGCTCTATCAGAGGAACTACGGACCCTCGGCGCGTGGCTCGGTCTGGAAGTTTCGCAGAAACGGCCGACATCGGCACGCGAAATTGTAAAGCCGAATCGCGGATAGAGGGGCCCACGGGCGGACGTGCAGGTAAAATCCGGCTCAAACTGAGCCGGATTTTGGGCTTAAGTCTTTTAGTTTGGATTAGGCCTGCTCAGATTTGAGCCGATCTCGAAAAAGCACGCTCGAAATTTGCTTTGCCGAACCGGCGCAGATACATCTCCATACATTCGATCGCCGTTCTATCGCGACGCTTAAGAGAAACCTCGAATGCAACCCGTTCGGCGCCTGCGAACGAATATGGCAGGTTGGCTAGAACGATGGACCGAATATCGGCGATGTTCGAATGCTGCTGTTCCCAAGGGCGAAGGAACTCTCTGACGGAATTGAATTCGTAGAACTGAACCTGTTCCATCAGCCATGGCTCGAACATTTGGACAATCGTTTCCGTGCCGAATGGCATGTTCCGGTCCCCTATTCCCACCGTGAACAGCCTGATGTGGAGCAGGGCCTTGACGGACACCCCTAGCGCAACGGCTCGAAACCAGGGGTTGGATACGCCAAACCCTTCCAGCCGGAGGTTGCCGCTGTGAACGACGGTATCGAATCCCGCCACAACACCGAGTGCAACCATGCCATAAACAACCACGTAAGCGTAAAGCGCGCCGCAACGCCGGACGAAATAAAAAGTGCGCGGATAGGACGACGTTATCATTTCCAGAAGAGTAACCGCGGAGGCGACGGTCAACGCAACCAGCGGCGGCCCTAGGTCAGGCATTGCCCCCTCCGTTTCTAATCAGGGACACGGTTCCACCGCGTACTTCTAACAGCCGTTGTTCGCGCAATCTTTCGATGATTTCGAGCGTTTCCGTCTGCGTGGTGCCGGCGAGTTTGGTTACGAAGCCAATGGGAAGGTCTCCGTAGGCGCGCAGCGCGCTTACAATGGATTCCTCCTTGGTCATCATTTGCCGCAAATCCTCCGTGTCTCTGAGTGTTCTTTGCATCTCAACCTGGCGCCAGATGCGCGGGGACACAGGAGGATCGTCCTGGGCCAACTCGCTGAGCCAGCGGGAAACACGTTCCGCAAGGTCTGTGAGTTGTGTATCGTCGCTCGCAGCGAGAGCGACCTCAATCTGCCGCCGGACCGATCCGTACTGACGTGCTGCGGCGCCATGCAACTCGGCGACGGTGGCAAGACGCAAAAAGGTATTGAGCGCCGAAAGCACTGCCGCGAGAAGGCACAACATCCCGAGCGCCAAGAGCGTCCATTTCCCCAACGACTCAATACTTGCGAAGAGAGCCGTACCGACAATCGAAGGGATAATGACACCCGCCATGCCCAGCCAGGCGTGCACCCGGCGAGAGTGCTTTGCAGCTTCGTAGTGAGCCAGCTGGTTGAGTGTTACACGCTGGTGCCACTGGTCAAATAACCGTCTAAGGTCGGACTCCATTCCACCTCTCTTCCAGCCACAGGATAGTGTGTTACCGGAACGCCAGCTTTGCCTTCCGCTCTTCTTCGGCCTTGATTCCGGGGCCGAAGAGCTTCTCGAAGAAGCCTTCCTGCACCAGCCGGTCGACGATGCTGTTGTCGATCACTTTGTGGAAATCGAAGGCCCGCATGCGGGCGGCGGTCTGCGGATCGGCGGGGTGATCCAGAATGTACTGCACGGCGGCGGTGAGCACGTAGGGAACACGCTCGTAGGTATTGACCATCGCGTAGTGGTCGTAGACGCGTTCCTGGTCGGCCGGGTCCTGCTTATCCCAGGTCAGATACGCTTTCAAGGCGAAACCCTTGTCGTCGTAGAAGCGCTTGATGGCTTCCGCATGGGCTTTGATCAAGTTCTCGGCCAGCTTGGGGTTTGCGATCACCGTGCTTTTCTTGAAGAGGTAGACCGAAGGCGCGTAGATGTCTTCGTAATCGCTGATGTTACCCAGGTTCTTGTACCCTTGCCGCTCGATCTTGAAGTAGACGGGCGCAGTGATCATGGCGGCGTCCACGCGGCCGCTCACCAGGGCTGCGGCGCGGGTTGAGACGTCGCCGCCCGTCGGCACCCACTGCACGTCACGCGGCGCCAGCCCTACCTTGGCGATCAGGCCGGAGGTGTAGTTGTAGGGCGCGTCGCCGATCTGGCTGACACCCACCCGCTTGCCCTTCAGGTCGCGCACGCCGCCAATGCTTTTATTCGCCATCAGTGCGAAGAGGCTTTTCTTAAACGCACTTCCTACAGCAACCAGCGACCCATCCTTCGAACTCGCCACCATGGCCTGTTCCAGCGTGTAGGCGGTCATCACGGCTTCGCCGCTGACCACCATGGCGATGCCGGCCGGATGCACGCCAAACACCAGATCGGCGTCATAGCCGTACTTCTGGTAGTAGCCGCCCTCCTTCGCCAGGTAGAGAGGCCAGACCTGGGCGGTGCGCGTGGGATAGTTGAGCGTGATCTTCTGCAGAGGAACGGATTGCCCCCACGCCGGCCCGGCTAACAGCGCCGCTAAGAGCGCTAACACCATTGCGCGAACCCCATGGCGCTTCCGGTGCCCGCCTCGGAACGGTAGCAGGGCACGTAGTCCAGAAGCTTCATAGTCAGGCCTGCTTCCACCATCGCACCCGCCACTGTAATCCAATTCTTGATCTCCGAAGTTCCCGACTGGAACATCGACTCGGGAATTCTTTCAAATGCAGAGACCTCGCCTCTGCGGATCGCTTCGAGAATTTGCGCGTCCAAGGTTTCGTCGATGACGAAGTGCGTCAGACCGCCGGAGGCGATCAGGGCGACCTTGGCATCCGACGGCCACGAGGAAACGGCGCGGCCCAGCGCCCGCCCGAACTCGAAACAACGCGCCGCGCTGGGTTGGTTCGGCGGATAGAAGGTGTTGACGAAGACCGGCACGTGCGGAACGACTTTATCCCGCATCACGCGCCGGTAGACAAACCCGTAGGCGTGCGGAGCGGAATTAACGCCGATCTCGCCCACAGCCAGGCGCCGCATCTGCGCCACATCGAACCCATCGGCGATCACACTCTCGATCACGTGCCGGCCCATGTCCGGCAGGCATGGATATTGGGTGTAGACCGGGGGAGTGCGGTCGGCTTCGGCGCGCGCGATGCCGCGGTTGAGTTTCGCGAGAAATTCGGGCGTGCGGGGATGCCCTTCCACATACTCACCCCAAAACACCGCAAACGCCGGTACGTGATCGCTGGTAAAAACCTCCATTTGATCGTTCCCGACGACCACCGCGACGTCGGGCCTCTGCTCTTCGAAAAAGTCCGCCAGTTGCCGGATGGCTTTCTGGCAGCGTGCATGCCGCTGCTCGCAAACCTCGGGCGTGATCTGCTCGGCCAGCCGCTCTCCGCGATGCAGGCCCACCATTTCGTCGAACGTGTAGGTTTTGCCTTGATAGAAGTGCCGCGGGTTTTCGCGATCTGCCGAGACGCGGTCCGCCCAGAATTCCGGCGGAATGGAAAGCATGGGGCCGTGCGAGGTGGCCAATCCAAAGGCGATGCGTGCCATGCGGCCATCCTCTCATACAATGGTGCCTTATGAAAGCGATCTACATCGAACAGACCGGCGGTCCGGATGTGCTGCGGTGGGGCGACCGGCCGGGTCCCGAGCCCGCTCCGGGCGAGGTGCTGGTGAAGTTGGCGGTCTCCGGCGTCAACTTCACCGATCTCAACGCCCGGAGCGGCATCAACAAGATTCCGCTGCCGGCAATTCTGGGTTCCGAAGGCGCGGGCACCGTGGAACGCGTGGGCGCGGACGTTACCAGCTTTGAACCGGGCGACCGCGTGGCCTACTGCATGGTGCGCGGGTCCTATGCCGAACGAGCCGCGGTGCCCGCCAAAATGCTGGTACACATCCCCGATGGCGTGGATTTTCAGAATGCAGCGGCCGCCATGCTTCAGGGCATGACCGCGCACTACCTCACCCATTCCACCTTTCCACTGAAACCCGGGCACACCGCTCTGGTGCACGCCGCCGCGGGTGGCACCGGCCGGTTGCTGGTGCAGATCGCAGCCATGATGGGCGCGCGCGTCATTGGCACGGTGGGCACCGCGGCCAAGGCGGAACTGGCGCGCGAAGCCGGCGCCAGAGAGACGATTCTTTACGATCAGCAGGATTGGGTAGCGGAAGTGAAGCGTTTTACCGGGGGCGTGGGTGTTGACGTCGTATACGACTCCATCGGTAAGGCCACCTACCTGAAAGGTTTCGAGTGCCTGAAACCGCGCGGGATGATGGTCCACTTCGGAGTCGCCAGCGGCCCCATCGAACCTTTCGACACCCGCACTCTCACGGCCAAGGGATCGATTTTTCTGGCGCGCCCGACACTGGCCAGTCACGTTTCCAGTCCCGATGAACTGGCGTGGCGCTCCGGCGACATCTTCCGATGGATTATGGAAGGCAAGCTTAAGCTGCGTATCGACCGCGAGTACCCGCTTGCCGAGGCGGCGCATGCGCACCGCGACATGGAGGCCAGAAAAACCACGGGGAAACTGCTGTTGCGGGTATAGGACAGGTTAAAACCCGAGTAGTATAAATAGGGTGCCCCCAATTGCCGAGGGCACCGAAGCACCAGGTTTAGGGGAGGATTCAATGCCGCGACTCGCGACGGCTTTTCGGGCTGGTTACATTTGCGGGGTGTTGCTCTGTTGTGCAATAGCCCCGGTGAGGGCGCAATCGGGCGCCAAAGACGGGGAGTGGCGGACGTATGGCGGCGATCTCGGAAACACCAGGTACTCGCCACTCGATCAGATCAATGCATCGAACTTTTACAAGCTGCAGGTGGCGTGGCGATTTAACACCGCAAACTTCGGCCCGCGGCCGGAGTTCAATCTGGAGGCCACTCCATTGATGGCGCGCGGAGTGGTTTACACCGTGGCGGGCTCGCGCCGCGACGTGGTGGCGCTCAATGCCGCCTCGGGAGAGATTCTGTGGATCCATAACGAAAATGAAGGCGCCCGCGGAGATGCCGCACCCCGCCGGCTCTCCGGACGGGGGCTGGCGTACTGGACCGATGGCCGGGAGGAACGCATTCTGTATGTGACACCAGGGTACCGGCTGATCGCTCTCGATGCCAAAACGGGCAATACGATTTCTTCATTCGGCAAGTCTGGAATGGTCGATCTCAAGCTGGATGACGATCAGCAGATGGACCTGATCACGGGCGAAGTGGGCTTGCACGCAGCGCCCACGGTTGCCGGTGACACCATTATCGTAGGCGCGGCGCATTTGCCCGGGGGCACACCGAAGAGCAAGAGCAATGTCAAAGGCTACGTGCGCGGCTTTGACGTGAAGACCGGCAAGCGGCTCTGGATTTTCCACACCATCCCGAAACAGGGCGAATTCGGCTACAACACCTGGGAAAACGATTCCGCCGATTATACGGGCAACACCGGCGTGTGGGGGCAGATCAGCGTGGATGAACAGTTGGGTCTCGCATTCCTGCCGGTGGAATTGCCGACCGGAGATTATTATGGCGGGCACCGCCCTGGTAATGGTTTGTTTGGCGAGAGCATCGTGGCCGTCGATCTCAAGACCGGTCAGCGGAAATGGCATTACCAGCTGGTGCATCACGGCATCTGGGACTGGGACATTCCGTGCGCACCCATGCTGGTGGACTTCACTCTCAATGGACGCGCCATCAAGGCGGTGGCGCAACCGACCAAGCAATCGATTCTGTACGTGTTCGATCGCGCGACCGGGCAACCCATCTGGCCGATCGAGGAACGGCCGGTTCCGCAGGGCGATGTTCCCGGCGAGAAGTACTCGGCCACGCAGCCGATGCCGACCAAGCCGCCGGCATATGGCCGCACGGATACGTCGATCGACGAGCTGATCGATTTCACGCCGGATCTGAGAGCGGAAGCGATTAAAGTGGCGTCCCGGTATAAGCTCGGTCCCATCTTCACGCCGCCGGTGGTCAGCAGGGCAGAAGGACCTCTGGCAACGCTGGTGGCGGGATGCTGCCAGGGCGGCACCGGCTGGCCGGGCGGGTCCTACGATCCCCAGACACATATGCTTTATGCATTTACGTGGGCCAATGTGAGCCCGCTGGGGCTCCTGCCGGGCGACCGCAACAGGACGGATATGAGCTACATCTCGGGAATCGCGCGGCCCGCGACTCCCGCGGCAGCCGGCGGCCGGGGCGGCGCGGAAGGTGGCGAAGGCGGCGGACCGGGCCTGACCGTTCAGGGACTCCCGCTTTTCAAACCGCCCTATGGCTCGATTTCGGCGATCAATCTCGATAAAGGGGAAATCGCGTGGAAGGTCGCGCATGGCGAGACTCCGGACAATATCCGGAACCATCCTCTGCTGAAAGGGCTGAATATACCCCGAACGGGGCGTGGCGGACTCGTCGGCGTTCTTACGACGGCGTCTTTGGTCATTGCCGGCGAGAGGGGAACCGCCACGGATGCCCAGGGCCGCAATGGAGCTTTCCTGCGCGCCTATGACAAGTTGACGGGGAACGATGCGGGAGCTGTATTCATGCCCGCGGGGCAGACCGGCTCGCCCATGACGTATATGGCGAAC
>PSRJ01000062.1 GCA_003175985.1 Terriglobia bacterium | reverse complement strand
GGCGCCGGCGTGAGCGCGTAGCCTGGTAATACTCTGATACAAAATGTGGGGCGGCCAATCCTGGCCGCCCCACGGAAACGCTATTTCTTCTCTGCTGCTTTCTTTGGTGCTCCCGCGGGCGCCGGCTCGGGTCCCTCACGCTTGATCGTGACGCTGATCAGGCGCACTGGGGTGCGCGGTTTATCTTCGGTGGCCGTCGGTACACGTGCGATCTTGCCGATCAACTCCTGCCCTTCGACAACCTGTCCGAAGATCGTGTAACGGCCGGTCGGCGGATCCAGGGATGGGTACGGGACTTCGGTGATAAAGAACTGGCAGCCGCCGGTATTCGGCTGCCCGATGTTCGCCATCGCCAGACGGCCTGGCCGATCGAACTTAAGTGTTGGCACGATCTCGTCTTTGATGGTGAACCCACAATCATGGGAGCCCGTGGCAGTGGGGTCCCCTGTTTGAATCATGAAATTCGGAATCACGCGATGGAACGTGATGTTGTTGTAGAGCGGCTTGGCCGCCATGGCGCCGGTCTTCGGGTCCTTCCAGGCTTTGGTGCCGCGCGCCAGGCCGACGAAATTCCGGACCGTCAGTGGCGCCTCCTTCTCAAACAACTGGGCCGTGATCGTGCCCATCGATGTGTTAATGATGGCGTACAATCCCGGTTCGCGCTCCGGCGCCTGCGCGAAGGCGGACGCCGCCAAGACAAGAACAAATGGCAGATGTTTCATGGAGTTCCGTTGCTTATTTTATACTAGACGCGTCCCCATGGAGTCCGCCCGGCAAAAACAATTTGCGCTCGCCTTGTTGTTCGCGGTCCTGGCCCTTACGGCCGTCGGACTGTGGCCGGAAGTTGCCGTAAGCCGCGTCGATCTGAACGACAACGTATTTCACTTCACGCTCATCGAAGGCATGACGCAGGCCATCGAACGGGGCGGAAATCCCGTGGATTTCTGGTCGCCGGAATGGTCGTTCGGCTACCCCGTGCTTCGTACTTACCAGCCGCTGGCACACAGCCTGGTGGTGCTGGCGTATTTCGCACTGGGTAAAGCCGTCTCGCTGATGACGGTCTTCGTTTGGGTGCGCTTCCTCTCGGTTTTCCTGCTGCCGGTCACATTCTTCTGTTGCGCACGGCTGCTCGCCATGGGGTGGCTGGAAGCGGGCGCCGCCGCTCTCCTCGCGCCGCTGGTTTCCACCAACTTTCTCTACGGCGTGGAATACGGCAGTTATCTGTGGGCCGGCAGCGGCCTGTTTACCCAAGCGGTAGCCATTCATTTCCTGCTGCTCACAATCGGTTTCGCTTTCCAGGGGATACGCCAGGGAAGGCGGCTTGGCGTGGCTGGCGTAATGCTCGGCCTCACCTTTCTCTCGCACTTCATCTACGGTTACATCGGAGCATTGACGCTTTGTCTTCTGGCATTGCTCCCCAGCCGCGAAGTTTCCCGCGGTCTGCGGATTCAACGCACAGCTTGGCTGGGCGCGATCGCCTTTTGCGTCGCGGCGTTCGAGCTCGTCCCGATGCTGAAGGACGGCGGGCTGATTAACCACAGCCGCTGGGAGGCGCCTTGGAAGTGGGATTCCTTCGGCGCGGTACAGGTGCTGAAGCTCTTATTCACCGGGGAACTGCTGGACCATGGCCGCGTCCCGATACTTACGCTGCTGGCGCTCGCCGGATGCGGCTGGTGCTGGTGGAAGTACCACCGCGGGAAGAGGCTCGATCCTGGTTGGAGTTTCGTGCTTTCGAGCGCCGGGTTGTGGCTGCTCCTGTTCTTCGGGCGTCCGTTTTGGGGACCGCTGCTCAAGCTGCTGGGCGTTGCCGACGATATGCAACTGCACCGCGTCATCGGCGGCGCGCACATCTTCCTGGTGTTGCTCGCGGCAGTTGGCCTGGGAGCTCTCTGGCGCGAATTAGCGCGGCGCCGGCACGTGGCCATAGCGGCATTCGTCACGCTGCTGCTGGTTTATCCCATGGCAAGCGAGCGCGCGCAGTTTCTCGCTAATAACGACACCTGGGGACATCGGAATCTGGCAGCCTACGAGGCGGATCGAGGTTCGATTGAGGCCGTGATCGAGAAACTGCGAGGGCGCGGCGGGCGTGTCTATCCTGGCCTCGCCGCGGGATGGGGCGGCCGCTTCAAGGTGGGCGATGTGCCGTTCTACGCGTTCCTCAGCGCGGCCCGCGTTCCGGCCGTGGCGTTCCTTTACCATTCGATGGCGCTCACCGGCGACATCATGGTCCGCTTCAACGAGCTGGATTTCGTGCATTACCGGCTCTTCAATATCACGAGCGTGGTGGCGCCGTCTCAGGCAACCGCGCCGCCTTTCCTGATGCTCCGCGATCAAATCGGGCCGTTTCGCATCTATGACGCGCCGGGAGGCAACTATTTCGATGTAGTGGACGCGCCGCTTGCTGTCCGTACCACGCGCGACAACTTTTACGATGTCAACGACCGCTGGCTGCGCAGCGATTGGGTGGTGAAGAAGCAGCACCTGCGACTCGATTATTCGGGCGATCCTACGCTGATGCCCAGGCTGGGGCCGGAGGAGGCGCTGCCCGCCGGGCCATCCGCTGGATTCGCCGGCAGCGTGGCTCAGGAGCGGCAGGAGGGCGAATCGTACGAAGCGGAGATCGAAGCCACACGGGCGAGTTTCGCGTTGTTCCGCATGACCTGGCATCCGAATTGGAAAGCGTATGTCGACGGTCGCGCGGAAACCGCGGTGATGCTTTCGCCGGGGTTCCTTGGAGTGCCTCTGACGGCGGGAAAGCATCAGGTTGTTTGCCGGTATGAGGCCGGCAACTCCAAAGGCATCCTCGCGGCAGGCGGGTTCCTGCTGGCAATCGGCCTGTGCGCGATTGGCTTCCGGCCGCTACCCCAACTGCAAAAAGTCCGTCGTTATCGGCGAGTTGCCGTCGCCGCCGGATTAGCTGCGTTAGCTCTGCCAGTATCTATTTCCGTCATGACCTCGCGCCTGCCCGATGGACACGACGCGCTGGAATACTTTCCCCGGCTGGGGGAGTTTCATGAGAACGTCACCCATGGGATCGTGTTCCCACGATGGGCTCCCGATTTGAATCGCGGCGCAGGGCAGCCCTTCTTTGAATTCAATCCGCCCGCGATTTACTATCTCGGCGAATTCTGGCGCTTCGCAGGGTTCGATTTCGTGACTGCGATGAACTTTGCGTGCGCGGTGGTCGTGTTTGCTTCGGCAGTGGCGATGTTCCTCCTTGGCCGCCTCTATTTCGGCGATTGGGGCGGATGGCTGGCTGCGGCTGCCTATCTATATGCTCCATATTTCAGCGTTAACCTGTACGTGCGTTCGGCGATGGCGGAGTTTTCGGCTTTCCCGTTCTTCGCGTTGACGCTGTATGGCTTCGGCGCTTACGCCAAATCCGGTAGCCGCAAACACCTGCTGGTGGGCGCCGCCGGATATGGTGCTGTGCTGCTGAGCCACAATGCGGCAGCGCTGCTATTCACGCCGTTGTTGTTGGCGTTTCTTGGCTTCACGGCGTTTTCCGAGCCGCGACCGCCAGGGAGCGGTCTGGCGGAGCCATGGCGCGTGCTGCGCGGCCACGCCTTTGGACTTCTACTGGGCCTCGGAATCGGAGCATGCGTATGGCTGCCGTCCCTTGCCGAGCGGCCATATGTGGGACTCGACCGTCTGCTTCAGGGGTACCTCCGCTACAGCAATCATTTCGTCTATTTGCATCAGCTCCTCTATTCGCCGTGGGGATATGGCATTTCGGTAGCCGGCGATCAGGACGGGATGTCGTTCGCGCTCGGCTGGAGCCATCTGCTGCTGGCTCTGGCCTCCTGGATCTGGATCGTGCGTTCGGGCGGCCGGAACGAGCGGCGATGGCTTCTGTTCTTCACGGCCGCAGGCGCGGCTTTGGCTGTTTTGATGCTCGAAGACGCCGTGTGGGTTTGGGACCATGTCCCCCTGCTGCAGTATGTCGAGTTTCCCTGGCGGTTGTTGGGACCGGTGAGCCTATGCCTGGCGCTCCTGGTAGCAGCCCTCGGCGCGCGCGTTGCCGCGATGGCGCGATGGCGCAAACCGGCATTTGCCCTGGCTCTGGCCCTGTTGATTCTGCCGAACCTGGCACACAACCTACCCAAACAGTTCCGCGACATCGACCTGACATTGTGGACCCCACAGCAACTGGCCATCCGCGGGATCGAAGTCACGACCGCCGCCGAGTATGTCCCCCGGTGGGTGGAGAATTGGCCGGCTTACGACCCGCGCCCAGTCCGGATCATCGGCGGGGATGCGGCTGTAGAGCAATCGGGTAAGACACCTGTGTCCTGGTCGGGCCGTATCGGCGCGAAGACTGGCGGAACGGCAGAAATGCCGATCGCCTGGTTTCCCGGATGGGAGGTGAAGGTTGATGGCGCGCCGGTGTCAACTCAGCCGGCGAAGCCCACAGGGCTGATCCGCTTCCCACTCGCGGCGGGCGAACACTCCATCGAGGCAGTCTGGACGCGCACGCCGCCCCGCCTGCTGGGCGACTCGCTTACTCTCCTGTCGTTAGCCGCGTTCGTCTTTGCAGCGGTCTTCCGGCAAAAATCAAGAGTGTGAGGTGCGAGGCAGCAAGCTCTGCCGATATAATAGTCGCGATCAAGGGGGAAATTCATGAGACGCCACGCAGTCATAAGCCTACTCGTGTGCTTGAGCTCGCTGAACCTGTGGGGACAAGCGGCGACAGCCACCGTCACGGGAAGCATCACTGACACGACCGGCGCAGCCGTTCCCGGCGCGGCCATCAGCGCGAAGAATAACGGCACCGGCATCACGCGCTCCACCCAGAGCGACAATCAAGGCCGCTATAGCCTCGCGGACCTCGCTATTGGCGATTACGACGTTCAGGCCAGCAAGATGGGTTTCCGAACCCTGATCAAGAAAAACATCACCCTGACCGTGGGCGCCGCCCCGGTTGCAGACTTCCAGTTGCCAGTGGGCGCGACGAGCGAAACAGTGAATGTGGAAGCTAACGTCTCGCAAGTCGAAACGGAGACCTCGACGCTTTCTTCGCTGGTCGGGGAGAGCCAGATGCGCGAACTTCCCTTGAATGGGCGCAACTTCGAGCAGTTGATTCTGCTGGCTCCGGGGGCCGTCTCCTACCCGGCTGGCGGCAGCAGCGCGCTGGTGGGCCGTGCGCCGACGTTTTCGATCTCGGGCGCGCGGCCAGAGGGTCACGCCATTCTTCTGGATGGCGAAAACCTTCAGGACTGGTGGCAGCGAGGCTCGGGCGCCAACGTGTCCGGCACCCAGTTGGGTGTGGAAGCGATCGCCGAGTTTCAAACGATGACCAACACCTATAGCGCGCAGTATGGTGGAAACGGTTCGGTGGTCAACGCGGTGTCGAAATCGGGCACCAACGGCTTTCATGGATCGGCATTCGATTTTGTGCGCAATAGCAAGATGGATGCCCGCAACTTCTTCGACCGCGCCTCCCCTCCACCGTTCCGCAAGAACCAATACGGTGGAAGCATCGGAGGTCCGGTTAAGAAGGATAGGCTATTCTTCTTCACGAACTACGAAGGAATCCGGCAGTTGCTCGGCGGCACATCGCTGGTGAATGTTCCCGATGCCAACGCCAGGCAGGGACTGGTGCCGTGCGCCATCGCCGCCGGGTATACCTGTGACTCTTCCACCGGGCTGGCGCAGGTTCCAGTGAGCCCGGCCATTGCTCCGCTGCTGGCCCTTTATCCGGCTGCTACAAACCCCCTCGGCAACGGCATCGGGACCACCACCACGGTAGCCAACCAGATCGTCCACGAAGACTACGTGATCGCCCGCGTGGATTACTCGATTTCGAGCAAGGACTCCGTTTTCGTTCGCTACGTGTCCGATGTGGCTAATGCGATCTTCCCGACAGCGATCCCGCTGTGGCCGGTGAACGATCACAACCACAACCAGTTCGCTACGATTCAGGAGCGCCACATTTTCACGCCGACGCTGCTGAACTCGTTCAGCTTCTCGTTTTCGCGGCCGCTCGAAACCGAAACCGAGCCCTACATTGCCCCGGGCAATATTCTGGAGCCCTTCCCGACAAGGCAGGACGTGAATATTTCCGTGTCGGGTCTGACCGGCCTCGGCGCGAATATCACCAATCCATTCCGCTTCCTGGAGAACAAGTTCACGGTCGAGGACGATCTGCTGTGGACCAAGGGTAGCCACAACATCCACTTCGGGATGCACGTGCGCCGGCACCAGATCAACTCCTTCAACTACACGTATTGGAATGGTCAATTCACGTTTCCTAGCCTGGTCGCGTTCCTTACCGGAAAACCCTCGCTGGTTTCGATGGCCCCTCCCGGTCTCGCTTACGGCAACCGCGACTTCCGCGACATCAGTCTGAAGCCCTACATTCAGGATGACTGGAAGGTGACCCGCAAACTGACCGTCAATGTGGGCGTCCGCTACGAGTATCAGACCAACCCCGTGGAAGCCCACGGTAACCTGAGCAACGTGGTGAATCCGCCGCAGGGAACGGGCTTTACGCATGTAGAGCACACCTTTAGAGAAAATCCCAACGTCTGGAATCTGGACCCGCGTGTCGGCCTGGCGTATGACGTGAAGGGCGACCACAAGACTTCGGTGCGCGCGGGCTTCGGAATGTTCCATGATCCGGCGCAGACCTACGTATTCTTCTCCGGCTACGTAGGCACCCCGCCGTTCCTTTCCTATAACCAGCAGAACCCCTCGTTCCCGGTTCCGTTCCAGAGCGGCAATGTGGCGCCGCCGTTACCGAGTTTGACCTTCGGCACCGATTACCTGATCCACAAGACGCCGTATATGATGCAGTACAACCTGAACATTCAGCGCGAAGTGTTCCAGGGATCGGTACTGACGCTGGGTTATGTCGGGTCGCGCGGCGTAGACCTGCTGAGCTTCCGCGACTACAATCCGCCGGTGCCCGTGACGTTGCCCAACGGCCAATTGCAATTCGGCAACCCGGCCACGGGCATTTCGTATCCGCGAATCAATCCGGCGTTCGGCACGCTGGTGTTAACCAATCCGAGCAGCTCGTCTCACTACAACTCGTTACAAACGAGCTGGAACAATCGTTTCAGTAACAGATTCGTGGGGAACCTGTCGTATGTATATTCGCACTGCACCGACGGCGCCTACACTTACGGCGGGTTAGGCGGAAATAACGGCACCTCCTCCTGGACGAATCCGTACGACGGATCGCGCGAGCGCGGAAAC
>PSRJ01000375.1 GCA_003175985.1 Terriglobia bacterium | reverse complement strand
GTGGCCGCCGCCCTGGCTTTCAGTTGGCTGGCCCTCACGGTGCACTTCAATTACGCCGGAAACTGGACGGGCCTCTTCTGCACAGGCGACCGATTCGCGGCGCCTCCGCCGGCGCTCTCCGCCGAGCATATCTACCTGTTCCGGAATTCCTTCGGATATGACGGCCAGATGTATCACTACATGGCGCATGACCCGTTTTTGAAGCGTGGGTTTCTGTCGTCACTCGATGCTCCGCGATTTCGCTACCGGCGGATTCTGTTGCCCCTCGCCGCGTGGCTGCTCGCCACAGGCCGTGATCAGTTTGTGGACGCCGCGTATTATGCCCTCGTCTGTCTCTCCGTCTTTATGGGAACGCTATGGGTGGGAGCCGTAGCCGTGAAGCAAGGCAGAGCGGCGGCATGGGCTCTCGGTTTCCTGGCGGTTCCCGGTGTTGCCGTGTCGCTCGACCGCATGACTGTAGATCTGGCGCTAGCCGCGTTGACGGCTGGTTTGGTCCATTACCTGAAGCGGCAGAATTGGGGCGCTGTGTTTGTGATCTGTCTGCTCGCCAGCCTCGTGCGGGAAAGCGGCCTGTTGCTGGCTGCGGGCGTAGCCGGCTGGCTGGTACTGCAGCGCCGTTTGGCAGGCGCGGTGCTTATTGCGCTCTCCGCTGCGCCGGCCTTCGCGTGGTTCGCATACATCGATCAGCGCACACCCGTCAATCCCGCCGAATTGCTCTCTGTCGTTCCCTTTGCCGGGCTTGCGTCCCGCATCGCGGCGCCTGTCCAATACCCATTCGGAATCGCGATGAACACTTTGGCCACGGTACTCGATTATGCTGCATTGGCAGGCATTGCCGTGGCAGTGATCTATTGCCTTCGGCATTTCCGGCGTCTGGTGCAGCTACCGGAGGGGATGGTGGCCTTCGCGTTTGTGGCCCTGGTGGCGTTTGTTGCAACGCCGGCCGCTTGGCAAGAAGCGTATGCCTTCGCGCGCGGTTATTCGCCTTTGATTCTGATCGTGGGCCTGGATGGCATGAGCGCCACGCCATTCGAGGCCGCTGCCCCACTCGTCTTGACCGCACCTCGCATCGCACTCCAACTCGGAGGGCAGGTCTTGGGCATCGTGCGCGGGCTTGCCGGGTTCTAACGGACGCTTACCACTTGTCCTTGGCCTGAATCTTCTCCACAACGCGCCCCTGGTATACGTTGGCGTTGCGCGATTTCTGGTCTTTCACTTCCACTTTGGTGTCCTCATCGAGCGCGCCGGCGCCCGCCCGCATGAGCAGCCGCCCCTGTGCGATCGCTTCGACGAGGTATTCAAACAGGAACCTGGGAAACTTCCGATTGACCGTGGCCATGATGGAAAGCATCCGGTTCAGTTCGTAGAAACTGGTATCCCGCCGCATGGCGTCCCAACGCGTCGCAACCGCCACCGAGGTCTTCGTCGGGTTCTCCACGGCGTGCCACCACCAGGGCGGATTGAACAGCACATCGCCCGGCTTCAGATGCACGGAATAACGCGGGCAGTATTTGTATAGACGGTAAACCGAGAGGTCGCACTGGTTGGGGAAGAAGACCAGACTGGAGAAGGCCACGGCGGCGATGCCGATGGCCGGATAAATCATCCAGGTCAATTCGGGATCGACGAATGTCCATTTCTTCTCGCCATCGACCATAAAAAAGAAATTCCAGATTCCGGCGCAGTGAAAGCCGCTTCCGGTGGATTTTTGGCCGATGAAGAACTGATTTACCGTATTATCCCGGTGCAAATACGGCTTTAGTTTTGGAATTCCCAGATCCTTCGCGAGTTCCGGATGCGCTTGGAAGGGGGCATCGGCGTTCGCGCAATACACGTTCGGATCGCGAACTTCCTTCAGTTTCCCCAGCCAGTCGGCCTTGGGACCCGAGAGGTGAACCTCGACTTCGCCGCATTTTTCAACAATATTGTCGAAATTCCAGGTCTTTACGGCCTCCGTCTGAAGGCCGAACCCACGGAGCACGACAGGCATCGGCTTGACGACGAACTTGGCATGGAAATCTTCGGGACTGCCGTTCTGCCAATCGTATTCGGGAACCGGGATCTCCTCTGTCTGGACAGTGCCGCGTGCCTCTACGTAATCCTCGATCTTGGTGATCAGCCGCGTAAATTTGCGATCCAGCTTCGCCTTGTAGGCAGCGTCGTCTTCCGGCGCCCAGATTTTGCGGAACCAGATCCATTTCAGCCGCGCCAGCTTCCAATAAGGAGAGGGAGGCAGGGAGTACGGACGGTAGTTCAGGGCCGCATCCCCGTTGAGCTTCATGAAGAATGACTTAATAAAGAAAGCGGATCGAATGAGAGTCCGGGCATAGAACAAGCACACCAGGATGAAGGCGCGGATCATGCGGCGGCGCCGGGGGAGAACACGGACCTGCGGATGCGCGAGGGAGGGATTCATCTGACTGACCTTCCTTAGATTTGCAGCAAAGTGGTGGTCGATCTAGTATACATTCCCCCTCCGCCCGCCGGGTAGGCTTCCGGGGCTGGGGAGGTACTAGGGTATTGGCGGGGAATTTCCCGAGGAGTAGAATTTAGCCAGGAGGAGTGCCAATGTCTGTCTCCCCTCTCTCTGCAACCCTGATCCTCTGGGGGGTTGTCACCGGCGTTCTGGCCGTGTTACTGATCTACCGGTCGTTAATCTCCATGAAGGAAGACGATCAGCTTTTTCTGGATGCCGCAGAATCGAATCTCGAACAAGAGCAGCAGCAGGTACGGCAAAGATTGGAACGGCTGGCGCCATATACCAAAATCCTGGGCGCCAGCTCCGGTGCCCTGTTCGTGGCCGTTGCCGCAATCTGGCTATACGAACAGTTCACCAAACAAGGAGTATTGCCCGGCTAGCCTGGAACGTTCCAGCGCCGCGGATCGTCTGGAGCAGTCGAGAGGATGTGTGTGCCCGGTGCGCCGCATCCCGAATAATGCAGAAAGGCGCATTTGCGGCGCGCTTGGCGCATTTGCGACACTGACTTTTGATGCCCCGCTGGCTGGCATTGTTCGTGGCCTGTGCCCCGTCTGCACTCCCGCAGAGCGGCCCTCTGCCGGCACGCGAGACACTCACCTATAACATCGAGTGGCGGCTGGTAACAGCCGGCAAAGCTATTCTTCAATGGAGCGCCGTATCGCAGCGCGATGACCCCGGCTGGCAGGCCAACCTGCACCTGGAATCCGTTGGCCTGGTTTCCAAACTGTTTAAAGTGGAGGACGATTACACCGTCAGTTATCGCCAGCCTCTCTGCGCCCAGTCTTCGCTATTGACCTCCCACGAGGGGAACCGCCGCCGCGAGACACGCGTAACGTTTGATGGCGAAACCCGCAAGGCCAGCTACCAGGAGAGGGACCTCGTCAAGAACACCACTGTGGCTTCGCAGGAAATCGATATCCCCGAGTGCGTCCACGACGTTTTAGGCGGACTTTACGCCCTGCGCACACTGAACCTGGAGCCGGGGCAGAGCGCCGAAATTCCTGTGAGCGACGGCAAGAAAAGCGTGATGGCCAAGGTGGAGGCCATGTCCCGCGAAGACGTGAAGGTTCCCGACGGCGCCTATAAGACCATACGCTATGAGATTCTCCTGTTTAACAACGTGCTCTACCGCCGTCCGGCGCGCCTCTACGTGTGGCTCTCGGATGACCGGCGCAAATTACCCGTGCAGGTCCGGGTACGAATGCAGTTTACTATTGGCACGGTGACCATGCAGTTGGAGAAGCACGAGTAGGCCACGGTAAACTTTCTGAGCCGCACGCGTGACGGCAAGCGGTTTTCGATTAAGCCGACGTGCGGGCCAGGCCGGCTGTGGTGGCTCCTCTGGAGATCCGGGGGATGCTGACGCGAAAAGTGGTCGCCCCGGGTTTCGATTGAACCCGGATCTCGCCGCGGTGCTTGCGGATTACGCGCATCGCTGTATCGAGCCCAAGTCCGGTTCCTTCGCCGACGCCCTTTGTGGTGAAGAACGGCTCGAAGATGTGCGGGAGCGCATCGGAAGAGATCCCCGTACCATTGTCTTCGACTTCCACGACCACGTCGTCGAGATTCTGAAACGTGCGGATTTGCAGGCGTCCGCCTTCCCCCATTGCGTCGATTGCGTTTGCAATCAAATTGGTCCACACCTGATTCAACTCGGCGCCGAAAGCGCAGATTCTCGGTAATCCATGATCGAACTCCCGCTCCACCTGGATCGATTTGCCCCTCAATTTGTGCGCGAGGATCGTCAGCGTGCTCTCGATTCCTGAGTGAATATCGATTTCCTGCTCGGCGCCCTGGTCCATATAGGTGTATTGCTTCACGGCCGCGACCAGGTCGGAGATTCGTGTCGCACCCTGCCGGATTTCTTCGACCATGCGCGCCGCCAGAAACGAGTAGTTGATGCGGAGCAGCACGTCGTGCAGGACATCCGTGCCCACGGCCTCGGCGATGTCCGTAAGTTTTCGACAGTCGATTTCCGCCTCAACTAGCGTGGGCGCGATTTTCCAAGGCTCCGGAATGGAGTGGGATTGCATCCACTCTTCGAGGTCCTGCTCGCGATCGCTGCGTTCCACCGGCGTCAGCTTCTGCAACACGGAATTGCCGATCAACGCGAGTGCATCGTCTTCACACTTCGCGATATAAGTGCGTTGCTCACGCGTCAGGTTTCGCTGGTCGAGCCGAAGGTAGGTCGCCCGCAGTTCCCTGCGAACTTCCCAGATGGCGGCCGCGGCTCGCTTCACCGCGGCGGCGGGATTGTTCAATTCGTGAGCGAGTCCGGCGGATAGTTTCCCGAGCGCCTCCAATTTGTCGCGCTGATCGGAAACGCGGGTCGACTCACGCACACGGTCGAGCATCAGCGTCACGAGGCGCTCGGTGAGCACCGGCATTCTCTGGAGCATCTCTGGAAAAATACGCTTATGAAAACGCGCCACGCGCAGGCGCGTGGCGGCCCGTCCGACGCCCTGGAATTTTTGGAGTCTGGAAAAGGGAAGCAATCCTGTGACCTCGCCGGCGCGGACATGGAAAACCCGGTGTTCTGGCCCCTCCGCGCGTCCCTCAAACTCGCCTTCCAGGAAAACAAACATGTGATCGGCTGGGGCTCCCTCGCGAAAGATAACTTCTCCCGCCTCGGCTCGCACATCGTCCCCTTGTTCAGCGAGCCAGGCAAGCTGCTCCTCAGGCAGATCGGAAAACACAGCAATCTTTCGCAAATCACTAACTTCGATCATCTGTCACCCAGGTATTGATGAATAAATTGGATGGCAATGGAACCTTCACCGACCCCGGAGGCCACGCGTTTCACCGATCCGCCGCGGACGTCGCCGGCGGCAAATACGCCGGGCACGCTGGTTTCCAGAAGCCCCGGTAAGCGCGTGAGCGGCCAGCCGGTGGGCGGCTTCCCGTTCCTGATTAGGTCCGTCCCGCTCAGGATGAAGCCCTTCGCATCGCGCTCCACCAAATTCCCCAGCCATTCGGTTTGGGGTTGGGCTCCGATGAAAATGAACAAGGAGCAAGCGGGCACGGTGTTGACCTCCCCGCTCGTGGAGCACCGCACCGAGATGGCTTCGAGCCTTGTCTCGCCGTGCACTGCCGCAACGCTGGAGTTGAACTCCACATGAATGTTGGGCGTCTTTTCGATCTGCTCAATCAGGTAGCGGGACATCGAACTGGCCAGAGACTCGCCACGCACCAGCATGATGACGCGGCGCGCATACTTGGAAAAATTCATAGCCGCCTGCCCGGCGGAATTGGCGCCGCCAACGATGAAGACTTCCTCATCGGTGCAGGCTGCCGCTTCCGTAGCGCCCGCTCCGTAGTAAACGCCGGCGCCCTGAAGCCGGTCCACCCCGGGCACGTCCAGTTTCCGCCATTGAACGCCGGTCGTCAGCAGGACCGTGTGGCAGGCGAGTTCCGAACCATCGCTGATTCTTACGTACCGGTAAGCACCGTCGACTCGCAAAGCGACCGCTTCCTGAGGAGAGAGGATCTGAGTTCCAAACCGCTGGGCTTGAATAACCGCCCGGCGAGTCAGGTCCGCTCCACTCAATCCGGAGGGAAAGCCAAGATAATTCTCGATCCGGGAACTGAGTCCCGCTTGTCCCCCAGGTGCATCCCGCTCCACGACAACCGTTTTGAGACCTTCCGAAGCGGCGTAAACTCCGGCTGCCAGTCCGGCGGGACCGCCACCGACGATGATCAGGTCGAAGAAAGTCGAATCGGCGCGCAATTTCAAACCGATTCGGTCCGCCAGGTCGGCTGTCGCCGGATCGCTCATGCAGGCGCCGTCCGGAAACAATACCAGCGGCAGCGACCCGGCATCGGGTCCGATTGACGCGATTGCCTGCTGCACCTCGGAATCGCGGTCGGCTCTCTCCACATCCAGCCACCGGAACGGCACCTGATGGCGGGCCAGGAATTCCCGAAGCGCATACGATTTGGGAGACCATCGGTCGCTCAGGATCCGCAATCCGATGAATGCCGGACGGTAGGCCGCCTGCCAGTCATCCAACAAATCGTCCAAAACAGGATAGAGGTTCTGGTCGGGTGGATCCCATGGCTTCAGCAGGTAATGGTGGATTCGGGCATCGTTAATCGCGCGGATCGCGGCATCGGTGTCGGCGTAGGCCGTGAGCAGCGCCCGCTTCGCATCCGGAAAGAGTTTGATCGCTTCGTTGAGGAACGCGACGCCTGTCATTTGCGGCATGCGCTGATCTGCCAGGAGCAGCGCGACCGGCTCATTCCGTTTCTTAAGTTCGGCGAGCGCTTCCAAAGCAGCCTTCCCGGATTCTGCTCGCAAAACGCGATACCGCTCCGCATAGCGGTCGCGCAGATCGCGCTGAATTGCGCCGAGAACTTCGGGATCGTCATCCACAGTCAGGAGCGCAGGTTTCATGGGTTTACCTTCAGAATACACTCCGCGCCTGAATCGATGCCGCCGGATCGCGGCTCAGTCAGCGGTTCCGGGCTTTTCCGCACCGCCCAAAACCATGAAACTTCGCTTTACCCGCCTTCGGGGCCAGCCGGACGGGTACGCGCGGCCGCGGGTGCCACCGTGCGTTCGAAATCAGTGTTCGAACTGGGATTCCCGTGGATCGGCACATGCTGCGAAACATCGAGCTTCAGCCGCTTGATGTTGTTGTAAAGCGATACGGAGTTGGGGCTGACATTGGCAACCGGAGTCCCCGCCGCGGGCGGACCCATATCCGCGTTAATGAGAATCTTCGATTTCGGAAGATACACGATCGCCATATCGCCGGCGTGATTGAATCCCTCGATGTGATAGCTGATGATCGATTGATCGCCATCGCTGATCGCGTGCCGCTCCCGATATGTCTCGAGCTTGCCCGGTCCAGGACCCGTCGTCGCAAATGGGAATTGCCCCAGCCGGTCCGGGCTCAGCGAACGCGGCTGCGGCACAAGCATGACTCTTTCGTAAAAATCCTTGTTCAGCTCATTGGTCACGATCGTGGCGCCTTCCGCGTAAGCCGCCCGGAGACCGCCGGAATGATCCCAGTGATGGTGCGTGTTGACGACGTATCGAATCTGCTTGCCGGGAATGAGCCGCCTGGTTTCAGCGATCACTGCGTTGGTACGCGCATCGTCGAGAGGGGCTTCGACAATCGCTGCGAAATCCTTGAACTCCACTGCGACGCTGTTGTGCGAGCCGCCTGCGATCAACCAAACGCCGTCCGCAAGCTTCGTGGTCTGGACATTTACTCGAGGCGCAGCCGCGGAGCGTACTGCGTCGGGAACTGTCAACGATGCACTCTCGACGTTGACCTTCACGTCGCTCGCCTGCACGTCCATAAAATTCATGCCGCGCACGAGCGGATGGTCACCCTGGTGCATATGAGTATGGAAGGGAGCCTTGATTCCATTACCGACGTCGCGCCAATCGGAGTAGCGGATCTCCACCTGCATATCGCCCATCACCGGGCTTGGAATCCAAGTGACCACTCGCTCAAGCATGTTCTGGGCGTCGAATTCGCCCGTGGCCCTGTACTTGCCCATCGTCGTGAAGCCCACGACATGTAGCGTCCTGCCCGCTCCTATGAACTCACGATCCGTCACGGTCGCATTCGGATCCGCGAGAGCCGCTTTGATAAAACCATGCGGCGTGACCCAGATCATGAACTGGCGCGCTTCGGCCTGATCGTTCTGCGCCTGGGGCTGGCCCTGCGCATTCAAGGCCCAGGCATAATTCCCGCTGACCATTGCCGTGGCTCGCTGTTCACCGGTAATGGGGAAACCGGCGCCGCCCCCGCGCGGCGGGTTGTTGCCTTGCACCCGCACCATCTCTTCCTTTGCGGACCTGCTGCCGTAGTCGATGGCCTGCGACCAGCTCTTCATGTCGACACGCGGCCAATCGTCCGTAGTGGTGAAGTTCTGGCCGAGATAGCTGATCCGTCCCGTCCCGGTGTAC
>PSRJ01000206.1 GCA_003175985.1 Terriglobia bacterium | reverse complement strand
GATCGCCCCCGTTGTTTACGAGGAGCTGCGCCGGATGGCCCGCCGTTATATGCGCCGCGAGCGCGCCGGAAACACGCTGCAGACAACTGCCTTGGTCCACGAAGCCTATGTGCGCCTGGTGGATGCAAAGAGCGTGGGTTGGCAGGACCGGCTTCACTTCTTCGCGGTGTCGGCACAGATGATGCGGCGCATCCTCGTGGATGCCGCACGGGCTCGCCGTTCCGCAAAGCGCGGAGGTCAACTACAACGGGTGGAGGACAGCAGCGTCGTAAATCTGGAACAGATCCCGGATATCGGCACCGGACGAAGCGCGGAGCTGATTGCCTTGGATGAAGCGCTCGACGCTCTGGCCAAGTTCGATCCAAGAAAGGCGCGAGTAGTCGAGCTGCGATTCTTCGGTGGATTGAGTGTTGCCGAAACCGCCGATGTGCTCCAGATCTCGTCGCAAAGCGTACTGCGCGATTGGAAAATGGCCAAAGCGTGGCTGATGCGGGAGTTGGGCCGGAGTTCATAATAACCGGAAGAAACGAGCCGCCTGTGGCGTCCAATACATCGATACATCAGGCTATGGTGCTCGACGGGACCGAACGAGAGCTGATCGAGTCGTGTCAAAGCGGCGAGCGCGATTCCTTCCGCACTTTGTTTGAAATCCACAAGGACAAGGTATATTCCATTGCCCTCCGCTACTCGGGCGACGAAACGGAAGCCATGGATATCGCGCAGGAAACGTTCTTGAAGCTGTTTTCCGCGATTCGAAGTTTCCGCGGGGAGGCGAGTTTTGAATCGTGGCTCTACCGCCTGGTGGTCAACAGTTGCCTGGATAAGAAACGGCGCGGACGACGCCTTCTGCCGCTGGTTGACGACCTGCTGAGCGCGATTCAAGCGAGCGGAGAAGGCGTTCTGCATAAGCTAATGCGCGCGGAATTGAGCGAACGCGTGCGGGCAGTGGTTGGACAATTGCCTCCCGACCACCGCATCGTGATTGTGCTGCGCTACACGCAGGGGCTGTCATACGAGGAGATTGCCGAGGCGCTGGAGTGCTCCCCGGGCACGGTTGCATCGCGGCTGAATCGCGCGCATAAAATTCTGGAACGGCGTCTGGCTCACCTGGTCGAGACGCGGGGAGGACGAAGTGGTCAAAGGTATTGATGCCGAGCTGTGCCGCTCGCTGGCGCCAGTGGCTGCTCCGGAGGATTTGTGGGGCCGGATTCAAAGCCCTGCGTGTGCACAACCGGGGGAGCCACTACGCTGGCAATTGTGGGCATTTGCCGCCGTGCTGGCGGCGGCCATTGCGATCTTCTGCTTCAATCTCCGTTCCGATACAACGTCCTACATAGCCGGGGTGGCGGCTAGCCAGCTCACGAACGGGCAAGTCGATTTCCGCTCCGCGGACCCGGTGGAGATCCGCGCCTGGATCAAGGCGAACGCCGGATTCGACGTCCCCTTACCGGCCCAGCATTCGGCGGAGTTGGCCGGGGTGAGCCTCATCCGCGGTCTGGCCTGCGTCTCTTATCGAATCGGGAACCATGAAGCAAGGCTCATCGTCGCGCCCGGCGGCGCCGCGCCGCCGCATCATTCGATGCAGAGTGTGGTCTATGCGGGCGCCGCCCTGTCCTCCTGGGCGATGCAGGGGCAGACCTATGCTCTTGCCGCTGCGTCACAGGACCTGCGCGCCGCTTGCGTTCTCTGCCATGCCGAGGGCCCCGCTCGGCCGCGCGGTTAGAAGCGGGCAGCCTCGCCAAGCGCAACCTCTAAATCGATGCTCTACGCCCTTAGTAGTAGAATTGTCTGGAGCCGTGTATCCGCGCACGGAGGAGGGCCAAGCAAATGGCGAAATCGAAGAGTTCTGTTGGACGTCGTGGCTTTTTGAAAGGAGCGGCTGCGGGAGCGGCGGCGCTCGTGGCAAAGCCTCCGATCGCCAAAGGACAGCAGGCGCAGGCACAACGGCCCGCTGCACCATTGCCCTCCGCGACCCAAGTCGCGTTTGAAACAGGAACACCGCCCGCCCGAGTGGATGTCTACACCACCGACCGCCCCGGGGCCGATTTCATGGTCGACGTGCTGAAGACGTTGAACTTCGAGTACATATTCGCCAATCCGGGTTCCAGTTTCCGCGGGCTCCAGGAATCGTTCATCAACTATGGCGGCAATAAGAGTCCGGAGTGGATTACCTGCTGTCACGAAGAGTCCTCCATCGCGATGGCGCACGGTTACTACAAAATCGAAGGCAAGCCGATCCTATGCATGGCGCACGGCACGGTAGGGCTCCAGCATGCGTCGATGGCGATATACAATGCCTACGCCGATCGCGTTCCGGTCTATTTGATTCTGGGCAACGAGCAGGAAATCGCCTTTCGCCGCAGCGATGTGGAGTGGACCCACAGCGTGCAGGATGCGGCTTCCATGGTTCGGGATTACACCAAGTGGGACGACTCGCCGGTTTCGCTCGGCCATTTCGCCGAATCGGCCGTACGCGCCTACAAGATCATGATGACGCCGCCGATGGAGCCGGTGGTGATCTGCGCGAACGGGCAATTGCAGGAAGAGCCGATGTCCGCCGAGGATCGGCGCACGCTGCGCATCCCGAAACTGGTAGTGCCCTCGCCGCCCGCCGGAGATCCGGCCGCGGTCGCCGAAGCCGCCAGGATGCTGGTAGCTGCTGAAAATCCCGTGATCATTGCCGGGCGCGTGGCGCGCACGCCGAACGGGATCAAGCTGCTGGTGGAATTGGCTGAGACATTACAGGCGCCGGTTCAGGACCGGCGGTTCCGGATGAATTTCCCGACGCGCCATCCCCTGTACAACAGCGGGAACGTGGGCACCGCCGATGTAATCATGGGCCTGGAGGTGCCCGATTTCTGGTACGTAACGCATGGCCAGACTCCGATCAACCGGATGGGCATGGAAACGCGCTCTCTGGTCAAGCCCGGCACGAAGCTGATCACCATTAGCGCGGGCGATCTTTTCAGCCGCAGCAATTATCAGGACTTCGGGCGCTACGCAGATGTCGATATGGCCTTGGCAGCCGATGCCGAAGCCACCCTGCCGTCTCTGATCGAAGCCTGCAAGAAACTGATCACCGCGGATCGCAAGCGCGCCATCGAGGAGCGCGGCAAGAAGTTGGCGGACCAGCATCGGAAGAACCGCGAGCAGGACATCGAAATGGCGGCTGCGGGATGGGACGCCAGCCCCGTCACCACGGCGCGAATGGCCGCCGAAATCTGGAACCAGATTCAACACGAGGACTGGTCGCTGGTGTCTGACCTGACCTTCGTGAGCTGGTGGCCGCAACGTCTATGGCAGTTCGATAAACCGTATCACTTCATCGGCGGACACGGGGCCTATGGGATCGGCTATGGTGCTCCGGCCGCCGTGGGCGCGGCGCTCGCCAACAAGAAGCACGGGCGCATCAGCGTGAACATACAATGCGATGGCGATCTCAATTATGCCCCCGGCGTACTGTGGACTGCGGCCCACCACCGCATTCCGCTGCTCAGCATCATGCACAACAACCGCGCCTACCACCAGGAACAGATGTTCCTGGAGGATATGGCGGCGCGGGCCCAGCGTGGCATAGAGAACGCTCATATCGGCACGGCCATCAAGGATCCCAACATCAACTACGCAACGATGGCGAAAGCGTATGGTGTCTATAGCGCGGGGCCGATCGAGAATCCGAACGATCTTGGACCGGCCATTAAAGCCGCCCTGGAGGTGGTAAAGAAGGGCGAGCCGGCTCTGATCGATGTGGTCACTCAGCCGCGATAGGAATTACCGATGAAACGTTCGTTTTGGCTTCTTACAGCCGCTGCGATCCTGGTGGGGATGGCTTCGGCGCAAACGCCGGCTGGAAACGCGGAGAATGGCAAGCGCCTGTTTTTGCGCGACGGCTGCTGGCAATGCCATGGATATGCCGGGCAGGGCGGCCGCGATGGAGCGCGCATCGCCGCGACGGCACTCAATGCCCAGGGCCTGATCCGCTACGTGCGGCGGCCCGCCGGCGCTATGCCCGCATTCAGTGAGAAGGTGGCCACCGACCAGGAGCTTACCGATATCTGGGCGTACCTCAAAAGCATGGCCGCGCCGAAACCTGCCAAGGATATTCCGCTGTTGAATCAGTTGAAGAGCCAATAGCCACGGATGCCGGAGCTCCCGGACGTCACCGTCTACGTCGAAGCGTTGCGCGAACGCATCGCCGGCCGCAAGCTGGAGCGGATTCTAATCCGGGGGCCGTTCCTCCTACGGACCACTGCGCCGCCGATTGAAGCCTTGTACGGCAAGACTGTGCGGGAAGTCCGGCGGCTGGGAAAACGGATCGTATTGGGATTCGAAGGGAATCTCTGGCTGGCCTTGCACCTCATGATTGCGGGCCGGCTGCATTGGAAAGCTGCCGGGAGCAAGACAATGGGCAAGAACGCTCTGGCGCTGTTCGAATTCGATGCGGGTACCCTGGTCCTCACCGAGGCCGGGACGCAACATCGCGCTTCGCTCCAGGTATTCGCGGGAGAGGAGGGGCTCTCCGGCGCGGGAGGCGTCGAGCCGTTGGAAGCGAGCCCGGAGGCGTTCGCACGCGCACTACGATCGTCGAACCACACACTCAAACGAGCCCTGACGGATCCGCGGATGTTTAGCGGAATCGGGAATGCTTATTCGGATGAGATCCTGCATCGCGCGCAGCTGTCACCGCTTGCCATGACCCAGCGTCTGGATGACTCGGAGGTGCAGCGTTTATATCGCGCCACACGCGAAGTGCTTAACGAGTGGGTTGAGCGGCTGCGCGTGGAAGCGCGCGGCAGATTCCCTGAAAAGGTGACTGCCTTTCGCTCCGGCATGGCAGTGCATGGCCGCTACGGCCAGCCCTGCCCACGCTGCGGAGCTAAGATTCAGCGTATACGCTACGCCTCGAATGAGACAAACTACTGTGCCGCTTGCCAGACGGGCGGGAGACTCCTGGCCGACCGTGCGCTCTCACGGCTCTTGCGCGAAGATTGGCCGCGGACGCTCGAGGAGTTGGAAGAACTAAAGAAGCGCTAGCGGCGCCGGATCATCGCGCGCCGATCCTGCCGCAGGTCGCGGCGCTCGGGACGAATTGTCTGCCGCTCCTGCCGGGCAGCCTGCCGGTCAGTGAATTTGGAGCCCACCGGCGCATTGACCGCGGCTTGGCGATCCGTGCGCACTTGTTGCCGGCCCTGCCGGACGGCTGCACGGTTCTGAGCCATATTCGGCGCGGGCAATGCGAGAGGCAGCAACAACGCGCCCGAGAGTACAAAACCGTAGATCAAACGTTTCATAGGCCTTTCCTTCCTTTCGCCCTGCCGGGCATCTTGGTTCCCTGCAAGCAATTTGCCGCGCGCCGGACAATTACTTCCCAAATGCTAGAACCTTTACTTTGGGATTAACTCGTTTGTAACTGCTCGTACAATGCCGCGGCTATCGTTTTGGCGCTTCCCGGCGGTCCTCACGTAAATCCTGCCGATCGGACCGCGTGTCCTTGCGGTCTTCGCGGGTCTCTTTGCGCTCCGTAGCTTTTTCGCCCACCGGCGCCTGCTTTACGTCTTTGCGATCCTTGCGAACTTGACGGCGGTCCTTGCGAACTTCTCTCCGATCCTCTTTTTGATCCGGAGTCCGCTCCTGAGCCGCCAAGCCTAAGGGCAATACAAGTGCCCCGCTCAGCACGAAAACTTTCAACAAATTCACGGTTCTCATCAGCCTTTTTCCTTCTCCCGAGCGATTCCCGGGACCTTCTACAGAGCAATTTTCGGCCCCAAGAAGATCGTGCCAAGGCCGGTTAATTCAAAATTAATGATTGCGGAGGTTCTCAGACTTACGAACGGGGCGCCATGACGAGGCCGGCGGCGCCCACAATTCCCGATTTGTCCGCTACCTGTTGTTCGACCAAGGGAACATCCCGTCCAAGCAGCCCGCGGGACCGGCTCCAGACTTCCTCCTGAAGAGGGATCAGCAGATCAGCGCCAGCATCGGCGACTTGACCGCCGAGTATAACCAGCTCAGGGTCGAAGATGTGAAGCAGACCTGCCAGGGCCGCGCCGAGCCGGCGGGTGGCTTTCGAGATGATGGCCGCGGCTAAATCATCCCCTTCGCTGGCGGCCTGAAAGACGGTGCGGCATGTGGCCAATTGCGGTTGCTCGCGAAACAGGCGAGTCAGCGTGGAGGCACATCCGCGGTGCACGGCTGCCCAAGCCTCTCCTTCGATGGCGCGGGCCGAGAACACGGTTTCCAGACAGCCGCGATTGCCGCAGACACATACCGCACCTTCCGGCTCGACCGTGAGATGACCCAGGTGTCCCGCCACGCCGGTGTGGCCGCGGAGGATTTGGCCGTTGACCACGGCGGCGCCCCCGACTCCCATGCCCAGGATGAGCATCAACACATTGTCAAGCCGTTGCGCCGCCCCCCACACCATCTCTCCCGCGAGAGCCACACGTGCGTCGTTGTCGGCAAATACCGGCACATCCCGCGGCAGCCCGAGGAGTTCGCTTAGACGCAAACCCTCCAGATAATGCAATGATCCCGTGAGAGCTTCAACCTGCGTGCTGTCCGGGTTAATGATTCCCTTGCATCCGATCCCCACTCCGGCAGGCAGCGCTGTTGCTTCCAAAAGCCATCGGACGGCATCGTGGAGGGAGGGAACGAAACTGTCCAGGTCGGGAGGTGTGGCAATGGTGCGCGAGGCGATAATGGCGCCCTGATCATCCACCATTCCCGCCTTGATTTGCGCGCCCCCGATGTCAATCCCCAGAACGACCATAAACGTGGCCCGCACCCGGCGCAATCACCTTATCATGAAACCGGCCTCCGCGCTTATTCGATATAGCCGAGCGCCTTGAGCTTCGCGACGATTTCGATATCTTCGGCCGGGGTTTCCGGAGCGTGTAACGTGGGGGCAGCGCCCTTGACCGTAAGCGGCGCTGGCACAGGGTGGGCTCTCCAGTAATCGTCCCGGTACATCTCGGTCAGGACGCGCCCAGGCCAGAGTGTTCACATCGAAGCCACCTGAGGATACGATCAACCGCGGAGTTCATCGCTTCGCGGCGCCGGGTCGTTTAATGGCTGCTTCGGCCTGGAGTCCGATGCGGTGTTCCGTCTCGACGCCATAAAGAGCGCCAGCCCGGTCAAGGGGAACAGCAGAACATACTCGGTCGGCTCCGGCACCGCTTCCACAAGCTGAAACGCGTGCTCGTTCCCGTTGGTGCTCCACAGATCGCCGCCCGGCAGCAGGATTTCCTGTCCGGGAGTTAAGTCATCGAGCGGAAAGGTGGAACTGGTTTCCCAGAAATAACCCAGATCGTCTGTGGTGCCGGCAGGCCCATTGTGAAGCTCCAGCCAATACTTGGTTCCGGCGAGTGCCGCGAAGGCTGGGATCGAAAAACTGACCATCTCTTCACTCCGGGCCAGCGCGTCAATCACTACGGTATTGCCTGTGCCCGTAACCGTTGCCGTTGTAGAACCTGAGGCCAATGCTGCGCCTGGAGCGCCGCCCGAATCCGCTGCGATCACCCAGGTAATGGTGCCCTGGTATCCGCTGGGCGAAGAATCCAACGCCCAGAAAATCACGTCCGTAATGGTCGCATTCGCCCCCAGCACGAAATCTTCGCTCTGAATCAGGTGCGTCATCTCGTCACCGGTGGTCTGGTCCGGCGAACCATTATCGTAGACCACCAGATCGGCCGTCAGTAAATTGGCGCCCAAGACAGCGACGGCGGCCGCAAGCCCTATGGATTTCATCATTCCGTTAGTAACCCGCAAATCCGGATGATCTCATCCTTTTTCGCCCGGTGAATTTGCCAGACCCATCGGTGCTTTACGGTACCCTCAAATTTGGCGAACCTCCTGGTGGTTGATGACGACGCCAACACGCTTGCGTCGCTGGCACGGGCGTTCCGTTTGGCGGGACATGAGGTAACCGTGTGCGATTCCGCCGCGCGCGCCCTCGACCTGCTGAAGTCGCATGCCTTTGACATGATGCTGTCGGACGTCGTGATGCCCGGAAAGGACGGCCTTGCGCTACTCGAAGATCTTCGGGCTGCCGGCGTGGATGTCCCCGTGGTGATGATTTCCGGGCAGGCCAACATCGAAATGGCGGTGCGGGCTACGCGCCTGGGCGCCGTCGATTTTCTCGAAAAACCGCTTTCCACAGACAAGCTGTTGCTTACCGTCGAGCAAGTCCTGAAGGTGCGGCGCCTGGAACAAGAGAATCGCGAGCTGCGCGAGCGCGTGGGGAAACATGAAATCGTCCACACGGGCGAGGCCATGCGCCGCGTAATGTCGCAAGTGGATCGCGTTGCTGCGAGCGAGGCGCGCGTTTGCATCCTGGGGGAAACCGGAACCGGCAAAGAGCTGATCGCGCGCGCGCTTCACGAAGGCAGCTCCCGGCGCGGCGGGCCCTTTGTGACGTTGAATTGCGCCGCGGTGCCTTCGGAACTGATCGAATCGGAATTATTCGGCCATGAGAAGGGCTCGTTCACGGGCGCCACCACCCGGCACATTGGCCGCTTCGAACAGGCCAACCGCGGCTCACTCTTCCTGGATGAAATCGGCGATATGCCGCTGGTCATGCAGGCCAAGCTGCTGCGGGTGCTGGAAGAGGGACAGGTGGAACGCATCGGCGGGGACCGCCCGATCCCCGTGGATGTGCGCGTCATCGTTGCCACGCACCGCAACCTGGATGAGTTGGTGAAGAAGGGGAGTTTCCGCCAGGATCTCTACCATCGCGTTTATGTCTATCCGCTAATGTTGCCGCCGCTGCGCGAGCGCGTGGGCGACATCCCCGCGCTGGTGGCGCATTTCGCGGCGCAGGTCGCCGCGCAGAATGCATGGAAGCCCAAGCCGATTCTTCCCGATGCTCTCGCGGCCCTGGAGCGCTACTCCTGGCCAGGCAATGTGCGGGAGCTGCGCAATGTGGTCGAGCGCCTGTTACTGCTGGCCGATGGCCCCGTGGATGCCGAGACTGTGCGTATGGCGCTGCCCGCTGCGGCTTCTTCCGGCGGGGGTTCCGATCTCTTGCGGTTCGAAGGCACGCTCGCTCACCGCGTCGATGCCTTCGAGCGGGAGATGATCCTGGGCGAGCTCAAACGTCAAAGCTATCGGATGACCGATACGGCCAAGGCGCTGGGCCTCGAGCGCAGCCACCTGTACAAAAAGTGCCAGGCGTTGGGAATCGACCTGCGGGCTATGCGAAGAGGTGAAGATGCCTGATACGCTGGAGATCGTCCACAGGCTGTATTGCGATTTCTTTGAGCGAGGCGTCCGGTACTTTCTGCCTGAGGCGCGGTTTGCGGCAGTCGGCCGCGCCGCGGACACCAGCCCTTCCCTGAGCTTCCACAGCCGTACGGATGGCGCTCTTGAGCTGGAATGGATGGGCGTCTGTTATCACCTGGAGCACTCCGGCCGGCCCTTCACGGAAGATCAGCTCCGCCTGCTGGGGGCCATGGGCGCAGTACTCTCGGCGCGGTATCGCAGCATCTTTTTCCCGGCTTCCGCTGCTTCGACTTCGCGCCTGTTTGAGGGTTTGCAGGAGGACCGGTTCGTCTCCGCATTTCTCGACTACTTCCCATATCTCGATGAGAATGGCCTGCCTTCCGACCGCGATGTAGCCGCCGATGCCATCGAAGTGCTGCGTGAAAGCTCCCTGATCACTTACGAGAATCGCCGCATTTCCAGCGGCGTGATCCTTTTGGGCGAGGCGGAACACCTTGAAGTTCCACCGGGCGCACTCCCCTACGGCAACACTCTCGTGGCAATCAAGAGCTTTCACCGGCTGTGCGATGGTTTGCACACGGTTTTCCTCGTCAATTCCGATGGTCTACTGGTGGACCTGGTGGATATCGACCAGTTCGCCAGCGCATGTGATGGCGCCGATCTCCCCGCTCCCAGCGCCGTTCGTTACCGGCCGCACTGCCAGGCCACGCTGTCCGGAGGCCGCACTTGCCTGGTGCTCACACCCAACGGCGAAATCAAGGTCTTCGCCGGAGGGGTGCAGGTCTTTCATTTCCTGGAGGGCCGGTGGCACATCTCAGATGTCAAAGAGAAATATTACGAATTCCGTCGTGCTGTTGGGGATTTTCGGATCGCCGAGTGCCTGTTTTCAGCAGCGCTCAACCTGGCCGAGAATCGCCGGGGCGGGTTATTTGTGCTGCTCGATGAGGCCGAATCGGCCCGCCTGCTGGTGGCCTCGGAGGACCTGCTGGGAAACAGCGCGGCAGGGTCGTCGAGCAAGGCACAAGTCCATTACCTGCTCTGTAACCGGAGTGTGCCGCTATTGGATCTCAACGTCCTGCAAAGCATAGCCCGCGTGGACGGAGGCATCGTCATGGACCGGCACGGACAGTTATTGGCGTTCGGCGCGATTCTCCGCAACGCGAGTGAATCGATAGCTGCACAGGAAGGCGGCCGCACCACCGCCGCCGTGCACGCGTCGCGCTTCGGGCTGGCGCTGAAGATCAGTGAAGACGGGATCGTATCGTTCTATCGGGGCGGCGGCAAAGTCTGGGAGCTTTAGCCGTGTTCGATGGACTGTCGGAACATAGCCGAGCCGGGGTGATCCGGCTGAGCCGCGACCGTCAGGGAGCGGTAGAAGCTGCTCTACAGAGGACGCAATGCGGTACTTTCTCACTTTTGCTTGCTACGGCGCACATTTTCACGGTGACGAATCGGGTTCCGTAGACCGCCACCACAATCAGTTTGGAGCCCGGGTGGTGGAAGCCGATCCACGGCGCATTGAAGCGGAATGCCGTAGCATGAAGCAGCCATCTTATGAGCTGGACCAGGACAGCCGCACGGTCGTGCTCAAAACGCTCCAGGAGGTCTGCGGGCACCGTGGTTGGAATCTGATCGCCGCACATGTGCGGAGTAATCACGTGCACGTCATAGTAGAAGCCGAAGAAGCGCCTGAGAAACTGATGACTGACTTCAAGGCTTATGCCAGCCGGGCCTTAAACGGACACAAACGTGGGGAACAAGGGCGGAAGCGCTGGGCACGTCATGGAAGCACGCGATGGCTCTGGAAAGACCAGGATGTTCGTGGGGCGGTCCGCTACGTGGTCGAGGAGCAGGGTGATCCTATGGCGGTGTACTTAGGGAGCGTGCCCTGAACCTACCCCGCTCGCTCACGCTCGCGGCTCAGTTACACACTCCATCTCCGCCAGCATCTGGTCCTGCCAGCGCTCCAATGTAAAATCGCGGCGCCAGCGTTCGCGGGCGGCCGCGGCGACCTCGCACAGGCGGGTGCGGTCGCCCTGCAAAAGATCAATCGCCAGACGCGCCATCTCTTCGGCGTTAGCACACAAGAACCCGGTTCGTCCGTGGTCGATGATTTCGGGTACGCCTCCGGCGCGGAACGCAATGACCGGCAGGCCCGCGGCGAAGGCCTCCAGCACTACTCGTGGATTGGCCTCCTGCCATACGGATGGCACCAGCAACAGATCGAGCTGCGCCATTGCGGCGTAGACATCGGAAACCCAGCCTGTGAATTCCACCGGCATCCCCGCAGCGGCGTTCCGGATTTCCTTCTCATACGAGAGCGCGTTCGCATCGGAGAACAACGCGGCTCCCGCAATCACGAAGCGCGAATCCGGGAGCGCCTTATGAATCTGTGCGGCGGCTTCGAGGAAGTCCCGCTGCCCCTTCTCCGGCATGATTCGCCCAATGCACCCGATGCGTGTTCCCGCCGGGCCGTGCGGATAAGTTCCGGCGGGTCGCGGTACGCCGTTATAGATCACCGTAACCCGATTCCGGGCAGCCAGCGGCTGCCACACTTTCGCTACTTCGTGGCACACGGCGACGACATGGGCGTTCAACCGCCGCAGCGAAACGCCGGCCAGACGGCGTGCCAGGATTTGCGACACTTCGATATGCGCGTGAAAAAGCGCCGGTACCCGCGGACGTGCCCAGGCGACTGCAGGTAAGAGTCGAGGCCCGTTGATATAGAGCAGGTCCGGTTGGAATTGCGCAGCCAACCGGCGAATCTGGCGGGCCAGCCGCGGCGCCTCGCCCGCAAAGCGCGCCAAGTCCCCGGCCGATTTTCGTCCCGAGGAATACGGCCCACAATCGATCGGAAATATCGTGCAGTTCTGCGCACACAAACGTTCCACAACCGGCCCATCGCCGGGCAGGGCTACGGCGGCTTCCCAGCCCCGGCTGCGGATGGCCGGCAACAGGTCCAACAGCATTCGTTGCCCGCCGCCCAGTTCGCTGAACTGATCCAGCGCTAAAATCCTCATGGACGCAGAGCCAGCGCCAGAACCCAGAAATAGAGCGGCAGCACGCGCCAATAGGTCAGCAGGTCCACGGAGAACATTTGCACGATCTGGCCGCACCAGAAACAAAGCATCCAGGCGCCAAAGAAAGATCTTTTCGCATCCACTGCCTGCGAGCTCCGAAAAGCCGCGCGCACGAGGGATACATGCAGCCAGACCAACGCTCCCAGCCCGAGCACCCCGGTCTCTACCAGCAGCGTCAGATACATGTTATCGCCCACCACCGGGCTGCCCAGATAGTCGCTGTAGGGGAGCGTCTTATAACCGAGGCCTATTAAGGCCTGCCAGGGATGGGCGGCGACCCAGGCCGTGAGCGTCTGCCAGGCTGCGAGACGGCCCGAAAGTACTCCCGCCGGGTTCGAAAAAAAGAATTCAGCCGATCCCAAGACGCGCTGCCAATAGGCTTCGAAAAATTGCGGAAACATCCCAGCAGTGATTAGGGCGGCGCCCCCTGCTACTGAAATCAAAATGGCGCCCGCGCGGACCAGCCGTATACGCCGGCGGTGCAGCCATGCAAGCACGGCCAGCGCTGTGAGCACGTTTAGGAGAGAAGATCGCGAGTAGGAGAGAATGAGCGCGGCGAACAACACAGCTCCGCCCATCGCCAGAGCCTTTCGCGAGACGGGTTTCCAGCGTGAAGAGTGCGCCGACACCACGGCGATCATGACCAGGAAGAACGCGCACAGGTTTCCCAACGTCCCGGCATCGTAGAAGACGCCCTGCGCGCGCCGGTAGACGCCGGACTCGAGCCAGACGAATTGCGGTCCGAAACCAGCCGGAGCGGGAAATTGAAAATAGAAATCCACACAGGCGAATAAGGCGGATACCACGCCCGCCCCGTAGATCCACGGCACGAGCGAAAGGCTGCCCGAAGCTGCGCCTGGGCCATAGGCTGTGAAAAAGAACGCGTAGGCGGAAATTCCCAGCAGCGCCACACGCACCAGGCTTCCAGCGGCCACTGCCGCGCCCGAATGGATCGCTGCCTGCGCCACGCTTGCCAACAGGACGATTAACAAAGCCGCGAGCGCGAGGTTGAGCGAGGTCGCCGGCACATGCCAATCGCGCGCCCAGAGGATGCCGCCAAACAACCCGATTGCAGCGAGCAACAGAGATATATGCGGCCCGGTATCGCCCCAGGCGATTGGCAATGGCGGCAGGAGCAAGGCGGCTGCAAGAAAACCGCCCAGCCAGCGATCGCGGCCTTCAAGAGTCCAGAGCGATACGGCCACGAGCAGCGCCGGCAACGCCAGCCACAACCTGGTTTGCAGATCCGGGCTCACGGCGATCGCCGCCGCCCACAAACCCAGGAAAACGGGAACCAGGTAGGGTCGGCGCGTGCGCGAGTAAACCGCGCTACTCATGGCGGGCGAGGGCTTGCAAAACGCGATGCTGTTGGAAATTCATCTCCAGCGCCAGGTAGACCATCGGGAAGAGCACACCGAGCAGTAGAGCCGCGGCGATATTCAGAGGCAGGTTGGGGAAGGAGGGGCGCTCGGGTACGACACCAGGGTCGATGACGCTCAAGCGCTCCCCGCGGTAGGCCACATCGCTGCGCGCCTCACGCAGGCGATTGTCCAGGGCTGCGAGCGCGGTCTCGGCCGATTTGCGCTGCGCCTCGCTGCGCTCGCGCCTCGCCAGGCGGCCGGCCAATAGCTTCTCTCTCGCCGCCGTCTGCCGATCGAGTGCATCGAGCTGATTCTGAAGTTCCGCCAGGCGCGCTCGCGCGTTGCCCCGGTTATCCTCGTTAGGCGGAGTGGGTTCGGCCAGTTCCAGCTTCACGCTGGCCAGTTGCCGTTCCAGGTTGGACCGCAGTTCGCCTGCCCGTTCGAGGGCGAGCTGCAATTCCTCGATCGGCTCGTTAGAAAGCAGGCTGCTCCATTCGGCTTGCGTCTCGTCGAGGCGGGCCCGCGCTTCGGTCTGCTGCTGGAGGACCGATTGGACCAGATCCTGTCCCCCTGCAGACGTCAACGATCGATTCAGCGCAACCGTTTCCTCCGCCAGGAATTGCGCCAGCCTTTGCGCGCGCGCCGCATCCGGCAGCGTCGCTTCGATCTCGAGAATGCGCGTGTTGTGCAGCAAGGAGACCTTGAGAACTCTCTTCTTCAGCGATTCGATCGGCTTTGATCCCACCAGTTCGCGCAAATGCAGCCGGTCTGTAGCCTTGAGAAACAGGCTGTCGCTATCGGCGAAATGTTCGTAGGTTTTGAGCGACTCGAGGTAAATGGGGCTGACCGCCATCGCGGAGCGCGGATCGGCGCCCGCCGGGGGTTCGATAATGATTCGTGAGGTCGCAGTGTACTGCCGCTGGAGGATCAGGCTCAAAACCGCGGCCAGGACCACGGCGCTACCGCAGCTTGCAGCCACAAATCGCCAGCGCAGCCGGAGGTAACCTAGGTAACGAAAGGCCTCTGGGGACTGCATACTGAGCTCGTTGGAGATAGTGTAACCGATATGGCCCTGTTACAGGCCGCGGTGGCCGCACTGGTCGGGTTAATTCTTGCTCCTGGCTTCCAATTCTATTTCGATATCACGCCCAAGGTTACAATCCTGCTGGCCGGCACTGCCTTGTGCCTGATCTTTGTGCAGCTCCCTGCCCGGCGCAGCTTCGTGGCCAACCCGGCGCTGCGCTGGTTTTCGGTCTTGCTGCTCTCGAATGTGGTTTCTCTGGCAATCTCGACGGCTGTTTCCGCGAAGCCGTCACTCTCCTTGTTCGGTAGTAATTGGCGGCGCTACGGAAGCGTAATCCAGGCTGCCGTTCTGCTGTTTTCCTGGCTGGTGGCAGTGAATTGCGCCGGCAGGCCCGAGCGGGTGAGAACCATTTTGCGCGGGCTCGTTCTCGCCGGAGGGGTAAGCGCAGTTTACGGCATTCTCCAATACTTCGGCTGGGATCCTCTGTTACCCGCGGCGGCATATCACGTTGGCGAAGGCGCTCTCACGATCGTTCGGCCGCCCGGGACACTGGGATACGCCAGCTATTTCGCCACGTGGCTATTGGTAGTTGTATTCCTGTCGCTCGCGATGGCGGGCATGGAAGAGTCACGGGTTTGGCGGCGGTTCGCTGCGGCGGCTGGGTTGCTGGCGGGATTCGCGTTGTTTCTTACCGGCACGCGTGCGGCCATCCTGGGATTGGCGGCAGGAGGCGTAGTCTGGCTGGTCATTCGGAAGGCTCGCATCAGCCGGCGGGTTGCGGCTGTGGCGGCCCTTGCTCTGCTCGCGGCGGCAGCTTTTTACTATTCCCCGCCTGGCCAACAGATGCGGAGCCGCGCCCGATGGTTCGCCGAAGACCCTTGGGGCGGCGTGCGCCGATATCTCTGGCGCGACAGCCTCTTGATGGCTTCGCGCAGGCTCGTGGCAGGATACGGCCCGGAGACGTTTACGGCGGAGTTTCCCGCGTTCGAATCAGTCGATCTCGCTCGGAGTTACCCCAACTTCTCTCACGAATCTCCGCACAACATTTTCATCGACGCTCTGGTGGCGCAAGGGCTGCCGGGATTTCTTGCATTGGCGGGCCTGGCCATTCTACCGTTCTCCAGCCGGAGGCGGCCGGAACTCACCGCCGCGCTCGCAGCAGGAATCGTGAGCCAGCAGTTCACCTCGTTCACCCTTCCCACTGCCGTCATTTTCTTCGCGGTGCTCTCCCTATGGGTGGCCATGGAGACACCGCCCATTGCGGTGAGGCGGCCGCACCCCTGGGCGTTGTCGATTGCCGGCGCCCTAGCTGCGGCATTCCTGTTCGTCACCCTCAGGTTCACGCTCGCAGACTACGCGCTTGCGAGTGCTCAGAGGAACCTGGAGAAAGGGAATGTCGCCGGAGCAGCCGCGGATTACCAGAGATATACGCAATCGCGGTTGCCGGGAGGGACGGCCGATCTTTGGTATTCGCGGGCTGCGTTGGCAACTGTCTCAAAAGGTGCAAGCCTGCCGGAGAAGCTTTCCGCTCTCGCACAATCCGCTGCCGCTGCCCGCACCGCCACACAAACGGCGGAAGATCCCTTCAACGCCTGGTATAACCTGGCTGTCGTTTACGGTTTCCAGAACGATGGGCCAGCAGCCGCACGGAGTCTGCGCGCGGCCATCGCCGCCCACCCCACCTGGTTCAAACCCCACTGGATGCTGGCCCAGGTGTTGCGTCTCAATGGCCATATGGATGAAGGCCGGCGCGAAGCGTTGTTGGCCGCTGAACTGGATGGCGGCAAAGACCCTGAAGTAACCCGCACGGCCGAGGAATTCCGCATACATTCGCAGTCTTTGCAAAAGTAAACTTTTTGGACCTCGGCGTTAGAGGGCCGCACGGAAGTTCGTACAATTGAAAGCAGGAGGATTGCATTGAGAGTCATCATCCTCTTTCTACTTGCGGCGGCAATCGCCTTTGCTCAGGCGCCGGTCATCGACCCCGACAAGGGCGTTCAGAACGGAGCCAGCTTTATCAAAGGCCAGGCAGTCGCTCCGGGTTCCTATGTCGCGATTTTCGGAAGTAATTTCGCCTCCGGTCTGACTTTGGCAGATACGATCCCGCTTTCTACGACGTTGGCTAACGTCAGCGTCACGGTGAACGGGGTTCCAGCCCCGCTGGGTGGTGTGACCACGGGACAAATCAACGCGCAAATCCCCTGGAACGCTCCCCAGAGTGGTGGCGCGCAGGTGGTCGTGACCCGCAACGGAACTCCTTCCGCCCCGGCCACCGTGCAGCTTACTTCCATCGCTCCCGGACTCTTCTACGTGGCCACCGACAGTACCGGCGTCAACCGCCCGGCCGCGTATAGCAACACTACGGGCAGGCTCGCCTACCCGTCGGGGAGCTTTTCCGGTCTGACCACGGAACCCGCCAGGATTGGAGATCAGGGTACATTGGTGTTGCTCGCGACAGGTTTGGGTCCGGTCACCAAAACACCGCCCAACGGCGACGCCCTCAAAGACAGCAATGGCCAGTTCATCCAGAGCGATACCGTCAACAAGCCGGTGGTATTGGTGGGAGGGGTTGCCGCCAACGTTGTCTTCTCCGGGCTCTCGCAATTCCCGTCCGTGTACCAGATCAACGTGATTTTACAGCCGGGCACTCCCACTGGAAACGCCGTCCCGATCCAGATCCAGATGGGTGGGATTACCACTACCGATCAATTGAAGATCGCCGTCACCAATTGAACTACAGGGTACCGCGCGCACACTTTGCGGCTGCGCGCAGTGTCCTATAATCACGGCATGGTGCGTAATTGCCTTCTCGGTCTTCTGGTCGTGCTTCCGTTATGTCCGCAGGAGCGCGGCGATCGCAGCGATCTGGCCTTGGTAGGCCGGATCAAAGCCGAAGCCTTCGATAACTCGCGAGTCATGGACACTTTGAGCTACCTCACGGACGTGTATGGGCCGCGTCTGACTGCATCCCCCGAGTTTCGCGAGGCTGCCGATTGGGCCGTGAAGCGGTTACAGAGCTATGGCGTCGAGAACGTACGGCTGGAAAAATGGGGACCCTTTGGACGCAGTTGGAGCGTCAAGCAATACTCGCTCGAGATGCTGGAACCGCGCTACGCGCTGCTCGATGCCGTTGTGCTGGCCTGGTCGGATCGCACCAGCGGGCCGGTCTCCGGCGATGCCGTTCTTGCGACCTTCGGTAATGGCCGGCAGGAGAATGATCCACGGAAAATGGAAGCCGATCTCAACCGCTACATGGCCGAGTGGAAGGGTAAGTTGCGAGGCAAAGTTGTGCTGCTCTCGGCCGCGCGCCGGGTTCCAACCGAGAACCAGGCCGAGTTTATACGCTATAGCGACCGGGAACTCGCGGAACTGGCGGCTGCGCCGGCTCCTACGGCGAAGCTCGCGGAGTTGAAAGAGCTGAAGTTTCCCGACGATCCCGAGGAGGAACGCCGTTTCCTGCAAAGCCTGCCGGCATCTGTGCGCGAACAGTTTAACCAGCAGCGCCGTGAATTAACGGCGAAGCGCGCCAAATTTCTTCGCGACGAGGGTGTTTTGGCGGTGCTGAACAATAGCAACGTTTCGCGCGACGGCCTGGTCTTTGCCCAGGCGGCAGGGTCTTACGATGCTAAAGACTCGCTATCCCTGCCGACGTTCGTCGTCACTGCGGAGCAGTACAACCGGGTGGCGCGCCTGCTGGAAAAAAAGATCCCCGTGAAAGTGCGGGTGAATGTCCAGATGGAATCCTCCGTGGCGAACCAGGATGCTTACAATGTGACCGGTGAAATCCCCGGCGGCGCGAAACGCGACGAACTGGTGATGGTTGGCGCGCACCTGGATTCCTGGCACTCGGGAACCGGCGCCACCGACAATGCCGCCGGCAGCGCGGTCATGATCGAGGTGATGCGCATTCTGAAGGCGCTAAACCTCAAGCTCGATCGCACCGTCCGCATCGCCTTGTGGAGCGGAGAAGAACAGGGGCTACTGGGATCGAAGGCCTACGTCAAAGAGCACTTCGGCGACTCCGAAACCATGAAGCTCACCGATGCTCACGCGAAGTTCGCGGGATATTTCAACCTGGACAACGGCAGCGGAAAAATCCGCGGCGTCTACCTCCAGAATAACGATGCGATGCGGCCAGTCTTCGAACAGTGGCTGGCGCCTTTTCGCGATCAGGGCGTGACCACGATCAGCATTCGCAATACCGGCGGCACCGACCACTTGTCGTTCGATGCGGTCGGTCTGCCCGGTTTCCAGTTCATCCAGGATCCCCTGGCCTACTCCACGGTCACACATCACTCCAATATGGATACCTACGATCACGCGCAGGCTTCCGATCTGATGCAGGCAGCGGCCGTGATTGCCACGGTCGTGTATGACGCGGCCAACCGCACTGAGCTGCTGCCGCGTAAGCCGCTACCCAAAGGCGAGCCCAAAGAGAAAACCGCAAGCGATATCGTAAGCAGCGCCCGCTGAGCCGATGTCGCTTCTCGTGGAGCCGATGCAGCCGGGCGATTGGGACTCGGTACGAGCCATATACCAGGAAGGGATCGATACCCGAAACGCCACGTTTGCACGATCGGCGCCGGAGTGGCAGGAATGGAATGAGAAGCATCTCGGCTCTTGCCGTCTGGTGGGACGCTGTGAGGGCCTGGTTCTTGGCTGGGCCGCGCTGAGTCCTGTGTCCCAGCGCGACGTGTATCGCGGAGTAGCGGAAGTCAGCATTTACGTCGCGCAAAATGCCCGGGGAAAGGGCGTCGGGCGGGCGCTGCTCTCGCGCCTGGTCGAAGAGTCCGAAGACGAAGGAATCTGGACCCTGCAGGCCGGTATTTTTCCCGAAAATGCCGCGAGCATCGAATTACACAAACGCGTTGGTTTCCGCGTGGTTGGTGTGAGAGAGAAGCTCGGTTGTATGGACGGGTGCTGGCGCGATGTGGTTCTGATGGAGCGCCGGAGCGGCCGGATAGGACGGTGAACCGATGAGATGGATGACGCTGCTGGCGATAGCCGCGATGACCGCGGTGACCGCAGTGGCAGCTTGCGAAGACTCCCGGGACCTCCGGTTGACGAACGGCAGGATCGTCACCATGGATGCGCGCAACACAATCGTCTCCGAGGTGATCATCCGGAATGGCCGCTTCGAAACGGTCGGCAAAGGCGGCAGGGCCGGCCCGTGTACGAAGGTGATCGATTTGCGCGGCCGGACGGCGGTGCCGGGCCTCGTGGATAATCACAACCACATTGTGCTGCTGGGACTGCGGCCCGGGCACGATACGCGCCTCGAAGGCGCAGCCTCGATCGAGGAAGTGCAGGGCCGCCTCCGCGCTCGTGCCCGAACCGTGCCGGCCGGGGAATTCCTGACAGCAATGGGCGGTTGGAATCCCGCGCAATTCGCCGAAAAACGCCTGCCCACGCTCAGCGAGTTGGATGCCGCCGCTCCCGAGCATCCGGTGCTCGTCTTCCAGGCGTTCACCGGGCCGGCGGCCACGAATACTCGCGGGAGAGCGTTCTTCACCGGCAAGGGGATCGCCGTCGGCGATACCGGCGCGATCGCTGTCAACGCCCCCGCGATCGCTGCCCTGGACGCTTTGCGCGCGCAACAGACGTTCGAAGATCAGAAGCGGGGAACGCTGGATGCGATGACCTACGCTGCAAGCATGGGGGTGACGACCAGCGCGGATATGGGCGCGTTTGTTCTTCCCGGCCTGCCGGATATTCAGGATTCGTTCACGTTCAACACACTGGCCAGTGCCGATCCATTCCATATGTATGACGCCTTTCGGGCGCTTCACCGGGAAGGCAAAATGTCCATGCGGCTGCGCATCTTCTTTCTCAGCATGGACACGCAGCCCGACATTCCCTTGCTTGCCCAGCGTCTCCGCAATTCGTTGCTGGGCGTAGGCGACGATATGCTGCGCGTCTCCGGCATCGGCGAGTTTGCGACGCAGTGGCCCCTGTTCGGGCAAGTCACGCCGCCTCCGAATTACAACGCCGCCCTGCAACTGATCGCGAAACAGGGCTGGCCGTTTCAGCAGCATAGCCTCTCGCCGGCCGAAGACCAGCTAACAGCGAGCACGTTCGAAGCCGTGAACGCCGCTACACCGATCGCCGGGCTTCATTGGTCGATCGCGCACGCGGCCCGAATCGATCAGGCCACGGTGAATCGGTTCAAAGCCGTTGGAGCCGGTATCGCCGTGCATCCATTTGCGTATCTCAATCCGATGGGCGGCGGCCCACCCCTGCGCATGATCCTGGATAGCGGCATCCATGCGGGCGCCGGATCGGATTCAGCCCAGATCTCGACACTCGATCCGTGGCTGATGATCTATTACATGGTCACCGGCAAGAATGCCGCCGGAGTTCTGGCGAACGATAAGCAGCAGATCACCCGTATGGAAGCGCTCCGCCTTTACACAGCCGCGAATGGCTGGTTCCTGCATGAAGAAGATAAGCTGGGCTCGATCGAACCCGGCAAGTTCGGCGACCTCGTGGTCCTCAGCGAGGACTACTTCGATCCCAAGAAAGTGCCGGACGAAGCCATCAAGAAACTGCAATCGGTTCTGACCGTGGTGGATGGGCGCATAGTGTACGACCGAATGGTCAGATGACCAAAGTGTTTTTTTCCCGAGCTTTGGGACGTGGTAAGGAAGAAGTGCGATGCGGCCCCGCCGACCGCGTAGCTTCATTGTGTTCGCGGCCCGGAAAACGCGCCCCCTAATGCTGATCTGATGCTGAGCCGAGCCGCGGCTGGGGTTGACGAGCGACCGGGATGGTATGCTGATACCCGGTGAAGTACATGCGACCCCACTCCATCATTTTGTTACAGTTGTGTTGCGGAATTGCCGCGGCTCAGTCGTGGGATCCGCTGAGCACCATATCCACCACTTACACCCAGATCCTCAGCCCGGTGTCCTTTGATGCTGCCAACAATGCCTGGGTTGAGATCGCCGATTTTCAGGGGAACGCGGCCTTGGCCCAGTCCACTGGGACATCCGGAGCGTGGCAGCCACCCGTGTTGGTCCCGGGCGCGAGTAGTGTGATTATGGTCGTTACGCCCGCGAGTGTGGTCCATTTGATTCGTCAGGCGCCCAACGGTTCGAACACCGACATAGCCTGGAATCGATACATCCCTGGCACGGGCTTCACAACACCACAAGTTCTCTATTCCGATCCCCCAGGTGTCTTGCCCAGAGCCGATGCCGTCCTCGATGCTTCCGGCAACCTGGTGATGGTTTTTGAAGGGCCGGGCAGCACGGATTCTCTACCGCACGCGTGGAGCATGGTATACACCGCGGCTACGGGCACGTGGGGCGCCGCGCGTGAGATCTCGCCTCCGGGTCAGGATGCCTGGGCAGTGACCCTGGGCCGCAGCGCAGACGGGAATCATATCCTGCTGCTGTATGAGTCGATCTATAACGTACCGTACGGTCTGTATTCGCAGGAGTACCTCGCCGGCAGTCAAACTTGGGCAGCGCCGAAACAGGTTCCGGGCACGGTGCATGCGGCCGATGCCGCCGGCGGCCGGCTGCCCTTCGCTCTCGACAACGCCGGAAATGCAACGCTGATCACGCCTCTGTCTTCCGTGCAAAGGTTCCCCGGACAATTCCCGCTGATGGCCCTATACGGATTCCGTTATGAGGGAGGGAAATGGGGACCGGGAACGCAACTATCTAACTGGTCGCGCACGACTGTGGTGGGCCCGGTTCCGATAATCAACTCCTCCGGAGTGGTTCTTGCACCGGCCTTCATCTCCTCAGATCCGTCAGGCGTAACCGTGGGGGTCTACCGTTTCACGCCCGGACAGGGATGGCAAACGGAAGCCAAGCTGCAGGCGACGAGCTTCGCTGGGAATCTAGCCGTAGCGTGGTTCGGATCGAGCGGGCAAGCCGTATTGGTGTATGTCGTGATCGTGGACAATTCAACAGAACAATTAGTATCGGTCATGAATACGAACGGTATCTGGTCGTCGTTGGTTCCTGTAGCCATGCCGGGCGGGTTCATTCACCAGGTAAGCCTGGGCACCGCTCCAACGGGCCAAGTGGTGGCAGTTCTGGATTACGGACCGAACGGTGGAGCGAACGTGGCCACGGCGGCGACCTGGTTGCGTCCCTGAATAACTAGTCGGCTGTCCCACTCAATCCTTAACTGCCAGCCACGGCCAGTGGCGTATGCCTCCTGCCCTCAACATCGATAATTTCGACTGCAACCTCAGCCGCCCCCCTGAATACGCCACGGCCCCCGCTATCATAAGAATGACCCTTCGATGAAAGACGGTACTCTATCGCGAAAGCTCACAGCTCACGTGAAGGCCGCGGGTTGAGCGTCGAAGCTGAGTCCAAAGGTTTTGGACCAGGTTCTGGCCACTGTGCCGCGCTGGGCGGATGAGAATGTGCTGGTCGGGTTTGACACGGCCGACGATGCCGGCGTGTACAAGCTGACGCCGGAGCTCGCTCTGGTGCAGACCGTCGATTTCTTTACGCCCATCGTCGATGATCCGTGTACCTTCGGCGCGATTGCGGCGGCCAATGCCCTGAGCGATATCTATGCGATGGGCGGGCGCCCCATCTCGGCCCTCTCGATCCTCGCCTATCCCGCCAAAGGCGACTTGCCCGATCTCGAGCAGATTTTGAAAGGTGGCGCGGAAAAGATGCATGAAGCCGGTTGTTCCATCATTGGCGGCCATAGTATCGCCGATGACGAAATCAAATTCGGCTATGCCGTCACGGGAACGATACACCCCGGCCGTATCAAAACCAATTCGTCGGCGCGCGCCGGAGATGCGATCCTGTTTACCAAACGTTTGGGCACGGGTGTGATCAGCACTGCGCTCAAACGCGAGTGGGCCGACGAGGAACACGTTGCCGAGGCCATTCGTTCCATGCTTATGCTGAACCGGCGTGCGTGCGAGGAAATGCTCCGTTTCGATGTGCATGGCTGTACGGATATCACCGGCTTCGGCCTGATCGGGCACGCGCGGGAAATGGCTCTTGCCAGTGGAGTCACTTTGGAGATCGCCGCGGATCGAGTGCGTTTTCTTCCGGGCGCCCTGGAGTATGCAGAGCGCGGAGCGATTCCTGGCGGGCTAAAAAACAACCGCGACTTTGCGGAATGTGTTGTCGATGCGGCTCGGGAAATCCCGCGGCCCGTCGAGGATCTGCTGTATGATCCGCAGACATCCGGGGGGCTGCTCATCACTCTCCCTGAGTCCGATGCTACGGCGCTCGAAAATGTCTACGGGGAGGCCTACCGGATCGGCCGCGTGTTGCCCCGCGGACCCAAACCCATTCGACTACTATGACGCCCAATCCCATCATCGTCGCTCTGGATTTCGAATCGGCCTCGGAAGCCGAAGCGCTCGTGGCGCGGCTCGGCAACCGCGTGAACTTCTACAAAGTCGGTATGGAGCTTTATGCGTCCGCCGGAATGGCGTTTGTCCGCAGGTTACGCGATCAAGGCAAGGACGTTTTCCTCGATCTGAAGTTCTACGACATCCCGGAAACAGTCCGCCGCGCCGTGTGTCGGGTAGTTCCCTCGGGAGCCCGGTTTCTCACCGTGCATGGCAGCAACACGGTGATGGAAGCCGCCGCGGAAGCCCGCGGCGCGTCAAATCTCAAACTGCTCGCTGTCACCGTGCTGACCAGTTTCGATCGCGACGACATTCGCGATCTCGGATACCCCTGTGAAGTTTCCGACCTGGTGGATCTGCGTGTGCGCAAGGCGCTGGCCAGCGGCATGAACGGTGTGGTTGCGTCACCCCTGGATGCCGCCCGCGTGCGCAGTCTTGCCGGACCCGATCTGCTGATTGTGACACCCGGAGTACGTTCCGCGGGCAGCGCCAAAGGCGATCAAAAGCGGGTGGCGACTCCTGCCGAGGCTATCCGCGACGGAGCCGACTACGTCGTCATGGGCCGCCAGATCACGCGTGCGCTCGATCCTGCAGGTGAGGTGGAGCGCGTCCTCGAAGAACTCGCCGGGGCGTGAAGCGCCATGACCAGGCGGGCTACGCCGTGAAGAAAGCCCTGGCGCTCAAACGGCTCATTGCGAGCTGAGAGGCGCGTTGGCATCGTGCTTGGGTCCCAATCCGAGGGCGATTAAGGAAAGCGAATTGATCTTGCCGGTGGCTTCCAGGTTCTGATCGGTCTGGAACCGCTTCAGCGCGTCGGTCGAGGCATCCGTCCACTGCCCGGTAGCTTGTTCAGTGGCAAGGTAGCCCTTCGCCGCCAGAGCCGTCTGAATTTCGCGGTACCGGCTAGGCGTGGGAACCAGTTGCCGAGCCGCAGGCGCGGGGCGTACGGGGCCTTTCTTACCCTTCTTGGCGCTTGATTTCGCAATAGCCCCCGATTTGGATACCGTTCGCATTCCCGGCTTCTTTTTAGTCGCGCTCGTTGCTCCGTGAGCTGCCAGGCCCAACAGGACCAGTGCCGCCGCCGTTGCAAGAGCAAGGGTTGACCGCATTCAATTGGCTATTTTAGCAAGTCCGGAGATGGTATACTCTTGGCGCAGCGCTTGCGCTGGCGTGGCCCGGGGTCCCTTAAAGGAATGGCAATTTCCGGTCTTCTACCGCTCACCCTAAGGGGGTGCTCTCTTGTTCGATCTAATCATCGTTCGTGCGATCTTCCTTCTCGTACTGGCAGCTACAGCTTATGCCCTACATCCGTTTCAAAGCGAACCTTGGATGGCAGGCGCTGCCGGCCTGTTGCTTGGGCTGGCCATCATCTTCTTTGAAATCCGTCTGGAGCGGGTCAGTCTGAAACGGCTGATCGGGGCCGCGTTCGGTTCGGTGCTCGGCATAGTCGGCGCCTTCTTCATGTCGCTCGTGCTGGGCAAAGCCGCCGCGGAACCCTTCCTGCAGGTCGTGCTCCTGCTTTTCATGACCTATGTGGGCCTGATTGTGGGGGCGAAAAAGGGTGACATGCTCAACCTGGCGGCGTTGGGCGGTATTTTCGGCGTGGAGAAGTCCTCCAAGAAGACATTCAAAATCCTGGATACCAGCGTCGTTATCGATGGACGCATTGCCGATATTGCCGAAACAGGTTTCCTCGATGGCGTCTTGGTGATTCCGCAGTTTGTGTTGCGGGAACTCCAATTGGTCGCCGACTCGGCCGATTCGATGAAGCGCAACCGGGGAAGGCGCGGCCTGGATATCCTGCAGCGTGTGCAGAAAATGGCCCACCTCAATGTGCAGATTGTGGAAGAGGATTTCCCCCAGGTCCGCGACGTCGATATGAAACTGATCGAACTCGCCAAGATCTACGATTGCAAGATAATCACCAACGATTTCAACCTGAATAAGGTGGCCCAGCTCCACGGCGTCGAGGTCTTGAACATCAACGAATTGGCCAACTCGCTCAAACCCATCGTGCTGCCGGGCGAGACCATGCGCGTCTTCATTCTCAAGGAAGGTAAGGAGTATAACCAGGGTGTCGCCTATCTGGATGACGGCACCATGGTAGTGGTCGATAACGCCAAGAGAATGATTTCGAAAACCGTGGACATTGCCGTGACCAGCGTCCTGCAAACCACGGCGGGCAAGATGATCTTCGGCAAATATGATGAGCGCATGCAGGCTGTCGCAGCGGGCGCGGAACGGCATGAGCGGCCGCTTCGTAAGACCGAACCGCAGCCGATTGCCAATCTCGGGTCCGAAAAAACCACGATAGAATCGTAGGTAAATGAAAGTCGCCGTCATTGTGCCCGCTGCAGGTTTGGGCACGCGCATGGGCCGCAGTTCCGCCGAAAAAACGGGTACCAGCCGCAAGCAATTTATGCTGCTGGAAGGGTCTCCGATCATGTTGCACACGGTGCGGAAATTCGCCGCAACGGACCGCGTGGGAGAAATTGTGGTCGCTGTGCGGGCGGAAGATCTGGAATGGGCAGGTGATATGCTGGCGCGGGAGTTTACCGGCAACCGCGTCCGCGTGCGAGTTACCGAAGGCGGCAACAGCCGGCAGGAGTCCGTCGAGAACGCCCTTGCGGCCCTGGAACCGGATACTGAACTGGTGGTGGTACATGACGCGGTTCGCCCGTTCATCGATGCCGCCACTATCAAGAAGGTGCTGGATGAAGCCGCGGAAACCGGGGCTGCAATCGTAGGCGTGGTGCCCGTGGATACAGTGAAGCAGGTGAGCCGGGCGACCGGCCACGCCCGCATCCGTGCCACTCTTCCGCGGGACCGGCTCGTGCTGGCGCAAACACCCCAGGTCTTTCGTTATGACCTGCTGGTGCGGGCCTTTCAGGCGGCCCGCAAAGATGGCTTCGTGGCTACCGACGAGGCCAGCCTCGTGGAACGGCTGGATGTGGACGTAAGCGTGGTCCTGGGCAGCGACCGCAACATCAAAATCACCAAACCCGGCGACATGGACCTGGCGCGCCTTTTCTTTCAGGAGGAGACAGCCGGGGAAGTCCGCTCTTGAGCGAAATTCGAACCGGGCTGGGCTGGGATGTGCACCGGCTCACGCCGGGCCGTCCGTTAATCCTGGGCGGTGTTACCGTGCCCGCGGAGAAAGGCCTGGAAGGCCACTCGGACGCCGATATTCTCTCCCACGCCATCACCGATGCGATCCTGGGAGCCGCCGCTTTAGGCGATATCGGCATGCATTTTCCCGACTCCGATCCGCGGTGGAAAGATGGCGACAGCCTCATGTTCCTTCGCCATGCGCGGGATCTCGCGGCCGAGCGGGGCTATCGGGTGGTGAATGTCGACGCCACGATTATCCTGGAGCAGCCAAAATTGAGGGGCTATCGGCAGGCAATCCGGGAGCGGCTTGCTCAGACCCTGGAACTGAATCCCGATTGCGTTTCCGTGAAGTTCAAGACCGCGGAAAAGCTGGGACCCGTGGGCGAGCAGCGCTCCGCCGAATCGCAAGCCATTGTAACCCTGGCCCGCGACTCCGCTTAGCTGGCCTTCAGCAAACAAAGCCGGCGAGCCGCGCGCCGCGCCTTCAGCCGCTCATTGGCCTTCTTCTGCTTCTCCGCGGACACGATCGCCTGACAGGCATCGCAACGTTTCCGAATTCGGGACCGCGTCACAAACTCCGCTCCGCACCGCCGGCATTGCTTGGTCATGATCTCTTCCAGTGGAAGAATCCCGGGCTTTTTGGGTAGCAGATGGGAATAATGAAAATCGCACTGAGTCATGTCAGGAGCCTCTTCGAATGGGGGGTTGGGAGTACCGTTCCGGAGCAAAAGTCCCGAATTGCGTGTTTTGACGCAAGCGCCCCATGCGGGTGCTTAAAATTCCGACACCTTAGTTCCAGAACCGTTCTCCTCGTTCGCACACATAGGTTCTTGCGGAGCAAGAACTTGCGCTTTCAATGTAGGCCAGAGCCGTCATTGTGTGCCGTTGTATTTGCACGCCATCCACCGAAAGTCAGGCGGGACCGGGGGAGACGGAAACATAAGCTTCCGTCGCGCCCAGTACCTCCCAACGCAAGTGGTTTATATAAAAGAGAAGCAATGCTTCCGGATAGACGCTGCGAAACTTCTCGATAACTCGCGATTCCCATCCTTCGGTGAAGTAGGGCTTGGCGTCCATGTCTTTAGCAAAGAAGCCGTTCTCGTGGGGAATACCCAGGAAATCGAGTACGGCGGTAATCATGTCGAGGTGCGAAACCAGCACCGCCTGTGCGAGATCTTTTGCGAAGTCTTCATCGCCCTCTTCCAGACGGGCCCAAAAGCGCGGCACGGCCTTGCGGAGAATCTCCGTATTCACCTTATGTAAATGGGCCCGCACCTTGAAGCCTTCATAGATCTGGTAGGTCTTCAGCTTTCCGATAGAAATGCCGCGAACGAGTTGCGCAAAGATATCCTGGCCCAAGCCGCGGTAAACCGCAGAAAGCTGCATGAGACTTTTCAGAGTAGCACGCGCGGAGCTCCTGCGGAGCAGGGGGTCCCAATATCCGGGGATGGTAAAATGGCGCCTCCGCGCGGCGCTTTCTATATCATCTCCGTGAGCAGTTCCGGCCGCGGGTTGGGGATCACCACTTTGTTCACCAGCATGCCTTTGGCGCCCACTACTTGCGCGCCCGCCTCGACCGCGCTTCCGACAGCGGCGACGCTGCCGGTAAGGGTTACGAAGGCTTTGCCGCCGAGCGCCATGGCGAGCCGGATTTCGATCAGTTGAATTTGCGCAGCCTTCACGGCGGCATCGGCGCCCTCAATCAGAGATGCGACCGAAAAAGACTCGATGATCCCCAGGGCTTCCAGCGCTTCCACTTTGGTGGAGGCGCTCAGAGCCGGAAACACCGACGTGTGGAGATTAGGAATCACAAAGGAATCGATTACGGAAAAATGGCCGGCGCGCATACCGGCTGCGACGCTCGCCTCGACGGCTGCCACGTCGCCGCGCATCATCACCATGTACTTTCCCGAGCAGATGGAGCGGGAGAGAACCAACTGAACATCGGCGGCCTTGAGCATGGCGTCCGTCACTTGAAAGCCCGCAGCGATGCTGGTCAGCTCGATGAGACCGATGGAATTCTTTGTCATGGCTTAGCTCGCAATTTCGACATACTCGGCCGTAACCTTTCGCGCCGTGCCGTTGATGGACGCATGAACATGCGCGCCCAGTTGGGAGTCCGGCACACGGCCCACCAGTTGCCCCTTTTTCAGCCTCTCGCCTTCTTTCACGGTGGGAGTCGCCGCCTGCCCCGCGTGCTGCCGCATCTTAATGCGGACCGCGGCAGGCCGCCAGCGCACCTCCGAAAACGGGGTCTCGCGCTCGTACTCTTCAATCTGCAAGCGCCTCCGCAACTGCGCTAATGGAACGCGGCGGTATTCCTTCATCGGGTGGACCTCGACCGGACGCTGCTGCACGAATTTCAACCCGGCGGCGCGCTGCGCGTGCTTGCCCTGGTCGCACGCCTCCTTGGGATACAGATCTTCCGGGCACGCGTACAGCGTGCAGAGCCCGCAAGCGCAGCATAACTCCGACCATTGATTCCACACATCGGCGCCGGTGCTGGTGAACCCGAGACTGCGCATCACCTTGTGCGGCTGCACCTCGTAGCCGAGAAGATAGCGGGGACAAAACTCCGTGCAATAGCTGCACTGATCGCACGCGGATTTTCCGATATGGTCCATTTCCTGTTGCGAGCGCGTGCGGCGCGACATGAGATAGTGATCGCGAGGCAGCAGGATAAGACCGCCGGTAGTCTTCGTCACTACATCTTCAGGATCGAAGGTAAGCGTCCCCATCATGATGCCGCTCACGAAGATGCCGTAATCGCTGGCCGTAGCGCCTCCCGCAGCGGCAATGAGATCGCGGAAACCGATACCGACGGGTGCCCAAAAGCTCTGAGGCTTTTTTACGGCGCCGCATACGGAGAGAAATTTTTCTGTTACCGGAATGTCTCGCTCCGCGAGCGCAACGTTGTATAGCGTCTCCACGTTATTTACGACGCAGCCCACCTGGAGCGGAATGCCGGCCGGGGGAATGAGGCGGCCGGTCGCCGAGTAAACCAGCTCGTATTCGTCGCCGGAGGGGTAATAGTCACCCAGCGTGACCAGGTCAATCGCGCGGCCATCCAGGTGGCGCTTGATGGCTTCGATCGATTCGGCGTTTTTCGTTTTCACGCCGAACTTGCCCGTTTTCGCGTCCGTCGCCTCCATCATCAACTGCATGCCCGACAGAATCTCCGGAGCGAAGTGCTTCATCAGTTCGGCGTCTTTATGGATGAGCGGCTCGCATTCAGCGCCATTGGCGATCACAAACTCGGCGCGCGCTTCGGCCTTGACATAGGTCGGGAAACCCGCGCCGCCCGCGCCTACAACCCCACCCTCACGCAGTTTCTGGCTGAGCACTAGAGCTAAGGATAACGTAAGACGAAGCAGGTTCCGGCGGTTGTCCCGCTATGTGCGGGTGATGCTGTGAGTTGCTCCGATCTTATCGGCGGTGAGAGGAAGGTGCGGGTGAAACGCTGACTTTGCCAAGCTTCTTTTCAGGACCGAAATTCTTGACCAGGTAATCCACCAACGTAGACAGCTCCTCCTTGGTTCCGCCGGCGCCGCGGGCGACCATGGAATCCACGATCGAAGTCCATTCATCTTTTGTGGCGTGCTGGCTGACTATCACGTCCAGACCATGGCAATCCTGGCAGACTTTTTCGAGAACTTCCTTGCCTTTCCCGGCGGGCAGATCCTGGGCCTGAGCCAGTGAAAGGGCGAGAAACGGTACAACGAGGGCTACGCGCTTCATATCCCTAACATCATAACCCGGCGCTCGTCCCCCGCGGAGGCGGTGGAGTGGAACTCTTTAGAGCCACAAATAACGATGCCGATGGAACTTCCGTCCCTGGTACCAGTCGTTACGGGTGGAACCTCCCGAGGATCCGCCGCAAGATATAATTCCTCTAAGAATGTGCGGTAAATCGCAAAAATACAGACTGGCCGCCGTATTAGCCATTTTGGTGATGGCTGCCTGTTCCCGCAGCCCTGAGGCATATGTGGAAAGAGGGAACAAACTCGCTACCCAGGGCAAGTACACAGACGCCGCGTTGAATTATCGCAAAGCGCTGCAACGAGATCCGCGGTTCGGTGAAGCTTACTATCAACTGGCAACCGTGAATCTTCGGACGGGTAAGATTCCCGAGGCCTATCAGGAGTTGCTCCGCGCTACCGAGCTGTTGCCGGCTCGCGACGACGTAAAGCTGACGCTGGCCGACCTGGCTTTGACGGCGTTTCTGGCGGACCGGAGGCGGCCCACCAGGCTGTACGAACAGATCAACAACCTGGCTGACCAGCTCCAGAAAAAGAATCCGCGCTCCGCCGATGCCTTCCGGCTGAAGGCTTACCTGGCGCTGACCGAGTCGCGGTTGAACGACGCCAAGGATCTGTTTCGGCGCGCGAACGAAGTAAAGCCCATGCAACCTCAGGTCATCATGGGCTGGACGCAAGCGCTTTTCCAGGACAAGCAAGATGCCGAGGGGGAAAAACTCGCCTATCAACTAATCGATCGCGCAAAAGATTTTAAGGCCATCTACGACGTTCTTTATGCGCACTATCGCGTGCTCGATCAGCCCGGCGAGGCGGAAAAGGTGCTGAAGCTAAAGATCGCCAACAATCCCACCGATGCCGGCTCGGTATTGCAACTCGCCGCTTATTACGCAGGACGATCGATGCCGGACCAGATGAAAGCCGCGCTCGATCGCATGACCGCGAACACCCACGATTTCCCGCAAGGGCTCCTCTATGCCGGGGATTTCTATGCCGGGCGGCAACGCTGGGACGATGCCCTGGCGGAATTCCAACAAGGCGCCAAGGCCAACCCCAAAGAGAAGATCGTCTACCAAAAGAGAATCGCACAGCTGTGGCTCGCGCAAGGCAAGGGCGAACAGGCGGGCCAGGTGGTGGATGAGATCCTGAAACAGGACCCGGGGGACGAAGCGGCCAAAGGTGCGAAGGCGTCGCTGCTGCTGGCAGCCGGCACCCCCGAAAAAGTGCAGCAGGCCGCCACACAATTCCAGGTGCTGGTGGACAAATCCCCGGATAATGCCGTTTGGCATTTCAATCTTGGACGTGCGTTCGCAGTCAAGAGAGACTTTGCGGGAGCGCGCACGCAATTTCAAGAAGCCATCAAAAAACGCAACGACTTCCTGCCGCCCCGCCTGGCTCTGGCCCGCCTCGCCCAAACCACCGGCGATACGGCGACCATGTTGCGTTATTCCAATGAGATTCTGGCAATCAATCCGCAAATAGCGGATGCCAAGATGTTGCGCGCCATCGCTCTGATGCGGACCGATCCGGCAAAAGCCAGCGCGGAACTGGCCGCCTTGGAGCAGGCATATCCGCAAAACGAGGAACTGCAGCTTCAGATGGCTGCCGGCGATCTGCAGCAGAAAAAGTTTCGGGAAGCAGAAGAGCGACTCCGCAAGCTGGTGCAGGCAAAACCCGGCGATATCAGGCCGCTCACCGCGCTGGTGCAGTCTTATGCCGCTCAGAAGGAGCTGGATCGTGCGGTTCCCATCCTGGAAGGACAGCTCAAACAGAGCGATTCCGATGCTGTGCGCCTGCTGTTGGCCGAAACCCGCGAAGGTCTCAAGGACTATGACCTGGCGATCGATCAATACCAGCGGCTCATCGCGAAGAATCCAAAATCGGCCCCGTTAGCGGTCGCTCTGGGCCGGGCCTATCAATTGAAGGGCGATCTTCCGAATGCAATCCTAAGTCTGCAGAAGGCTGTGGAACTCCTGCCCCAGGATGCCAGGGCGGCGTCGTTCCTGGGAGACGCCCAGGCGTTAGCGGGCCGGCAGCAGGAGGCGATGGCTACATACCGCCGTGCACTGCAAATCCAACCAGACAATGTGCAGGTAATGAACAATCTGGCGTTTGTGATCGCCGACAGCGGAGGCAGCCTCGATGAGGCCCTCAAGTTGGTGCAGAAGGCAATGGAGAAGGCGCCCAAGCAGCCGAACTTCGAAGACACGTTAGGCTGGATTTACCTGAAAAAGAGCCTGAACGACAGCGCAGTGCATGTCTTTCAGGGGCTGACTCAAACTTACGGTCAGAATCCCACGTTTCACTACCACCTGGCCTTGGCGCTCCTCCAGAAGGGCGACCGGGCCACGGCCAAAGCGGAACTCAACACGGCCTTGGCGCAGAAGCCGTCGGGGAAAATCCGAGAGGACATTCAAGCCGCCCTGGCGAAACTCGGCTAGCTTCAGACCGCTTCCTGACGGTCGCGGCTCGGAAAGCGCCTCTTACTGAGCCGTGACCGTAAGGAAGCGGTTAGAGAGGAGTTTTCCGGCGGGGCGGGAGCAGTGCACAAAACAAAGGGCAGCCGCCCGCTCCTCCTGTCATTTGCTAACTCGCGAGCCGGATTGACCAGCGGTATCAGAGCCGCGGCGCCCAAAAAACTCTTTCGCTCAGGCGCGTCAAAACTCGCGAGCAGCCAGCCGACGAAGCGGGTAGCTGCCCTCATTGTGGACTGGTTCTATGCACTTCCTCCTTTTTATCAGAGGTTCCCTTTACCATAAAGGGATCTGGAACTCTATTTCAGTTCCCAATCACACTATGCCCCCGCGAGGCCTCAATGTCAAGTCGATTATTTCGGCAATTTTGGTAACAGGTCCGGATTCGTAAAAACGACGTTCCAGGGCTTGATCTCCCAGGAAAGGAATACGCCCCCGGTAGCGAACGGATCCTCGCGAAGCATCGTCTCCACTTGCAGTGCGGTTTCGGCCTCATAAACCAGCAGGCCTCCTGTGTCATCTGCAAATGGGCCGGAGATCACCAGTCTCCCCTGTTCCCGGAGACCCATGAGATACTCTCGGTGCGCGGGCCGCGCTTTCGCGATCGTGGATGCGTCGGGCGTGTACTTGGCGATGGCGGCGTACTTCATAGGAACCGATTATACTCAAGCGCCGCAGTCGGCCATGTTATCATTGCCCCGACTATGATCAGCCAGGCGTCCGACGTCCCGAGTTACATCGCCGAAGTTCCGGCTGAGCGCAGGCGCGCGATCGAACAATTGCGACGCCTCTGCCGCACGGTTCTTAAAGGCTATAAGGAGGGCATGGACTACGGCATGCCCTGCTACAAACGCGACGAAGTTGTCGAAGTGGCGTTCGCCAGCCAGAAGCAATATATTGCCCTGTACATCCTGAAGCAGGACGTAGTGGACGAGTTCCGCGGCACTCTTACCGCTGCAAGCATCGGCAAGAGCTGTATCCGCTTCAAGAAGCCCGAGTCGATCGACTTCGGCGTCGTCCGGCGCCTCTTGAGCCGAACTGTGCAGTCGCCAGCCGCGCCCTGCGCCTGAGGGAAGACCATGCGCCTCAACCGGGCAATGATTTACGTGAAAGATATTGATCGCATGGCCGCGTTTTACGGGAACACTCTGGGTCTGAAGCCCATTGAAGAAACACGGATGGAAAACTGGGTGGAGTTCGAGGCAGGGGCGGCCAGGTTCGCGCTGCATGCCATTCCTTCTGAAATTGCGGATGAGATCGAGATATCGTCTCCGCCTCGGCCACGCGAAAAGAACCCCGTAAAGCTAAGCTTCGAGGTGGATGATGTTGCTTCGGAGCGTCAGCGCCTGGAATCGCTGGGAGTAACGATCGTGCAACGCCCGTGGGGCTCGTACGACGGGATTGACCCGGAGGGAAACATCTTCGGGATCTACTCCGCGGGTTAACAGCGCAGAGCGCCAGGACGAGGTCCCCGCCACGCTACACTCAAATTATGGACGAGTGGCGCTTTATTGCCGAGCGAAAGATTCGAGAGGGAATCGAGGAAGGCGCTTTCGATCACCTCGAGGGTGCAGGCAAGCCCCTCGATCTCAGCGAGAATCCATTTGAGGATCCCTCCGACCGCATGGCTCATCGCTTGTTGAAGAACAACGGATTTGCACCGTCGTGGATCGAGGAAGCCAAGGAGATCGAAGCCGAGTCCCGTCGCCTGCGCGCTCGGGGTGAAGTCTCGAAGAGTGACTTCCAGAGCCGCGTGGCCGCCCTGAACCGCAAAATAGTGTCTTTCAATTTGAAGGCGCCCGCAATCAGCCTGCACAAAAGGCTGTTCGAATTTGGCTCTTGACTTACCAGATCACCGGCGCCAGCTTGTACTTCACGCGGCGCGCATAACCGGTAGGAACCGATTCAGAAGCGAGGCAGGCATCGGCTTTGACCTTGCATCCATTCACTGGGACGGTCCCCGCGGCGGATGAAACACTTCGGCCGCAGTCGACTGCGGCTCGGGGCTTTCGATATCCAGGTTCACGACCACCGGCTCCTGCCCGCTGCGCACCACTACGGCTTCCACGGGCTCATCGCCGCGGGCATTGATCTCCTGGTGGGGAACGTAGGGCGGCACGTAGATGAAATCGCCGGGGCCGGCCTCATCCACGAATTCGAGCTTTTCGCCCCAGCGAAATCGCGCCCGGCCTTTGACGATGTACAGCACCGTTTCCAGTTCGCCGTGATGATGCGCGCCGGTTTTGGCATCGGGCTGCACCACCACAGTGCCGGCCCACAGCTTGGAGGCTCCCGCGGTTGCATGTGTGATGGCCGCCGCGCGTGTCATGCCGGGCGTTTGCGGCGTGTTGGTGTCGAGCTCGCCGGCGCGGACGATGCGAATTCCGTGTGTTTTCCAATCCATCTTCCGTAATGCTAACAAGGTTGTCTTCCTTTGCACCGCGCGAGCCGGTACAATGCATATTTAGGATATGAGAGTCCTTATAGCGATTTTGACGGTAGCCGGCACTCTGGGCGCCCAGGAGGATCCTCTCACCCTAGAAGACGCCGTTAAGCTGGCCATTGCGCGCCACCAGGATGTCAGCAAAGCGCGAGCCGCCGCCGACGCGTTGAAAGGGAAGATTCGCGAAGTGCGTTCCCAGGCTCTGCCCAGTATCAAGCTGGAATCGAACGCCACGCGCTGGCGCGACCCCAGCCTCCTGAATGCCGCAGGCTTTGACCGGTTTCCCGAGGAACTGCGCAAGGCGATGGTGCCGGTGCCGGTCAACCTCCTGGATTACGCGGTCACGATCAAAGAGCCGTTGTACACGCAAGGCAAAGTGGGGACAGCTTTGCGGCTTGCGGCTATCGAAGCCGAAGGCGCGCTGGCGGAGATCGACCGCGCGCAGCAGGATGTCGCCTTGGCCGCGGTGAAGGCCTTTTACGGGCTGCTCTGGGCGGAGCGGGCTCGTACGCTCGTCGCCGCAACCCAGGAGCAGAAAAAGAGCCATGCGGAGATGGCGCGCAACCGTTACCGCAATGGCGTCGCTACCGAGGTGGATGTGCTGCGTTCCGAAGTGGCAGTGGCGAACGGCACACCCGATCTCGTTCGCGCCGATAACGCGATCCGGCAGGCCCGCGCCCAACTCAACTACTACCTGGGCCGCCCGCTCGATTTCTCCACGCGCCTGACCGGTGATTTCCACGAACAGTCCTGGGAACAGCCGGATCTGGCGGTCCTCGAGAAGGATGCACTGCGGCATCGCCCCGAAATAGAACGTCTGCGCATCGCGGAGCGCAGCGCCGATACGCAGTTTCAGTTGGCCCGCGCCGAAGACCGCATGCGCGTCGACTTTTCCGGCAGCTACGGGCTCATGGCGGGCCGGCCCGTGAATCTGGTGAACCGGGAGTTCATCCGATGGACCGCAGGTGTGAATTTCACCTTCCCGCTGTTCGACGGTTTCAAACGCGGCGGGCTGATGACACAGGCCACGGCGAGCCAGCGCATCGCGCGCCTGGAGCGCGAAAAATTCGAACAACAGGTTCGCCTTTCCATCCAGCAAAGTTACGACGAGTTGCAAGCCGCCGCGGAAAGTGTTGCGGCGGCCGGCGCTACCGTGGGCGAGGCGGAAAGGGTTCTGACGATGATGCAGGACAACTACAAATACGGCGCCGCCACCACGCTCGATATCCTCGATGCCCAGACGGCGTTGTCGGTAGCTCGCGGGAACCTGCTTCGCGGCCTCTACGATTATTCGGTAGGCCGCGCCAACCTGCGCTGGACTTTGGGCCAGACGCCTTGGGAGTGAACATGCGCCACTTGCGTTTCCTTGCCGTGCCGGCCGCCGCGCTCCTGCTCATCGCCTGCCGCAAGCAAGAAGCCACAACGGCGAGTACCCCGGATCCGCCGCCCGTTTCCGCTGCCGTCATAACCGTGGCTTCGGAACCTCTGCGCCTTACCATTCCCGTTACCGGGACGTTAGTCTCCAATGTGCGCGTCGACGTCAAGGCGGAGGTCATCGGCCATGTCTCGCGTTTCGACAAGCAGGAGGGCGATCGCGTAGCGGCCGGTGAGCCGGTGGTCTGGGTAGATGACGAGAATTCGCAGCTTGCACTCCGACAGGCGGAGACGGCGGTCCACCTCGCGGAAGCGGGGTTGGAGCGCACGCGCCTGCTCGAAGCGCACAGCGGCACGGAACTGGAGCGGGCGCAAAATCTGCTCCGGTTCGGAGGCATTACCGATAAGGATCTGAAGGCCGCACAACTCGCCGGACGGGATGCGGCGGCGCAGGTGGTATTGGCCAACGCGCAGCTTGAGCAAGCCCGCGCCGCGCTCGAAGTGGCACGCAAACGGGTGCGCGACACCATTATCTACGCGCCGGTGGCGGGTGAGATCCAGCGCAAGTTCTTGAACAAGGGTTCTTACGTGGAAGCCCCCACCGCGCTGTTCACCCTCGTGGACAACGGCCGGCTGGAGTTGGAAAGTCCCATGGCCGCTGCGGATTTCGGCCCGGTCCGTTCCGGGCAGCGGGCCACTTTCCAGGTGAACAGTTACCCCGGTGTCGTGTTTGAGGGGCGCGTCATTGAGATGAATCCCTCGGTTGACGAGCTGACCCGCTCCGCGAAGGTGCGGATTCAAGTGGTGAATTCCGGCGGAAGGCTCAAGTCCGGCATGTTTGCGGAAGGAGAGATTCTCACCGGCGTCAACACGAACGCTGTGGTGGTCCCGGCGGCTGCCGTCTATCGCGACGACCGTTCCGCAAAATCGTCCTATGTCTTCGTGGTGGAGAACGGCGCGGCCTGCCGCCGCGATGTGCGCATCGGCCACGAGCGCGAGTCCAGCCTGGAAATCGTCGAAGGCCTGCGGCCGGGTGAGCAGTTGATCGCCGAACAGAGCATCGCCATCGCGGAAGGGGTTCGGATCCAGGCGCGGAGATAACGAGTGTTCCTGAGCGATCTCTCCATCAAGCAGCCCGTGCTGGCTACCATGCTGGCCGTGTCGCTGGTCACGCTCGGATTGTTTTCTTACCGGCAGCTCTCGATCGACCAGTTCCCCGATGTCGAGATCCCCGTCCTCACCGTGGAAACGCAATATCCCGGCGCCTCGCCGGAAACCGTCGAACGGGAGGTTACGAAACGAATCGAAGAGGCTCTCAATACGATCTCCGGCGTCCGCCATATCGAATCGGCGACCACCGAGAGCCGTTCCATGGTGGCCGTTGAGTTACATCTCGGAGTCAGGATCGCCAACGCGCAACAGGATGCGCAGGCCAAAATCAACGCCATCCGCGCGGATTTCCCGAAGGAGATGAAAGAACCCGTCATCCAGCGGATCGATTTCGCGGCCCTTCCCATCGTCTCGATCGCAGTCGAGAGTGCCACCGCGGATATCAAAACCCTCTCCTCGGTGGCGGAAAAAGTAATCAAGAAGCGAATTGAAACCGTTTCCGGCGTCGGCCAGGTGACGCTGGTGGGGCTGGCGCGGCGGGAAATCCAGATCTTACTCGATCCCAACAAGGTCAAGGCGTACGGACTCACTTACGGCCAGGTGTCCGCGGCCCTGCAGCGGGAGAACATGGACGTGCCCGCCGGCAAACTGGAACAGGGGCAGCGCCAGCCGCTGGTTCGTGTGGCGGGCAAGTTCCGATCCCTCGATGCATTCGATCGCCTGGTGGTGGCTTTCCGTAATAGCAGTCCCATTTATCTGCCGGCCATTGCGCGCATAGTGGACGGCGTCGAAGAGCGGCGCAGCGCGTCTCTGATCAACGGGCGCTCCGGCCTTTCCCTCGATGTGGTGAAACAATCGGGAGCCAACACGGTCGAAGTCGCCGACGCCCTGGAGCAGGCGATCCGCTCGATCAATTCCGAACTGCCGCCGCACATCCGCCTGCGAAAAGTCGTGGACAACTCCACATTCATCCGCGAATCCGTGGAAGATGTCCAGGTAACGCTGCTTTTGGGCGGACTGCTTACGGTGCTGATCGTCTTTCTATTCCTGAACAGTTGGCGCAGCACCCTGATTACAGGGCTGGCTCTGCCGGTTTCGGTAATCAGCACCTTCATCGTGATGAAAGCCCTGGGTTTCACGCTCAACATTCTCACGCTGATGGGCCTTTCGCTGGCCATCGGGCTGCTGATCGACGATGCCATCGTAGTGCGTGAGAATATCGTGCGGCACATGCAGGCGGGCGCGGACCATTTCAGCGCGGCGCGCGAGGCCACGGCCGAAATCGGACTGGCCGTGATGGCTACCACCTTTACGATCATCGCGGTCTTCGTGCCGGTGGCATTCATGCGCGGAATCATCGGCCGATTCTTCTTTCAGTTCGGGATCACGGTAGGGTTCGCCGTGCTGGTATCGCTCTATGTGAGCTTCACGCTCGATCCGATGCTCTCTTCGCGCTGGTACGATCCGGCCGCCGATCCCCTCGTGCCGCGAGCCTGGTTCGGGCGCCTATTAAACCGGCTCAACCGCCAGGTCGACCGGCTGCAGCAGGTGTTGGCCACTACACTCGGCTGGTCGCTCTCGCATCGCTGGGCGGTGATGGTTCTCGCGGTGGCTGCCGTGGCCTCGAGTTTCCTGATCTTCGGTAAGCTGGGCTCGGAGTTCATGCCCAGTGCCGATCCCGGGCAGTTTCAAGTGGCGTACAAAGCGGCTCCCGGCATCAGCCTGGAACGCTCGGCGGAAATCGCGCGTGAGATGGAAAGCGAGATCCGGCGGAATCCCGCAGTCGCCTATACCTACACCACCATCGGCGGCACGGCCGGCAAGCCTATTAATGAAGGGACCATCTTCATTCGTCTGACCCCGCGAAAAACGCGGAAGCACTACAAGCTCCTGACCGCCGAGGTGCGCCAGGCGATTGCTCGTTTCCGCGCGGTGCGCGCGTCCATTGAAGAGGCCGGAAATGTGGGCGGCGATGTGAAGCCGATCCAGATTAGTTTGCGGGGCTCCGATTTCGAGCGCCTGGTGCCTTTGAGCGAGCAGATTATGGCGGCGGCGAAACAGGTCGCGGGCGCCGCAGATGTCGACACCAGCGAAGAAGCGCCGCAGGCGGAAGTGCGCATCGCGGTGAACCGCGAAGCTGCGGGCGATCTCGGTCTCGACTTGGCCACGGTAGCCTCCACGGTGCGCGGGCTCGTAGCCGGTGAAGTTGTCTCGCAATTCGAGGACCGCGACGGGGACAGCTACGATGTGCGCTTGCGCGTCGAGCGCCAGAGCCGGGCACGCGCCGCCGATCTCCTGGGCCTGGACCTGCCGGCACAGGGCGGCCGGGCGCTGGTCCCCGCCAGCCAGGTGACGCGCCTGGAAACCGGAACGGCGCCTTCGAAGATTCGCCGCCGTGACCTGATGCGCGAAGTGCGCATCAGCGCCAGCACGGCCGGCCGCTCTCTGGGTGAAGTCGTCGGCGACATACAGCGCCGTGCCGCCGGCCTGGCGGTACCGCCGGGCTATCACATCGATTACACCGGCGATACCGAAATCATGATGGAGAGCTTCGGTTACGCCATGCAGTCGCTGGTCCTCGGCATCGTGCTGATCTATGCCATCCTGGCTTCCCAGTTCCGCAGTTTCCTTCAGCCGTTCGCCCTGATGCTGTCGCTGCCGCTGTCGCTGCTCGGTGTGGCGGGGATGCTCTACCTTGTTCGAGACACGCTGAACATGATGTCGATGATCGGCATCATTCTGCTGATGGGCCTGGTAACGAAAAACGCGATTCTGGTGGTGGACTTCGCCAACACGCAGCGCCGCGAGGGACTCTCGCGGCGAGACGCTCTCATTCGCGCGGCCCGCGTGCGGCTCCGTCCCATTCTGATGACCACCCTCGCCATGATCTTTGGCATGCTGCCGCTAGCGTTTGAGATCGGCGCCGGCGCCGAATTTCGTGCCCCCATGGCCCGCGCCGTCATCGGCGGCCTGATCACCTCCACGGTGTTAACGCTCATTGTGGTGCCTGTGGTCTATACCTATCTCGACGATGCCGGCGCCCGTTTTGTCCGCTGGTGGACGAAGGAAAACGCCGCACCCGCGGGCAGCATTGCCCGTCCCCACTAGAGGCAAGACAATTGGGATTCTCTTTGACGCACTACACTATTGTTCAGGGGCTCTGAACTGATGACCGACAAGAATCTCGATTCCGCGCGGGAACTGGCGGCCACATTGGTCGAGATTCCGCACATCTACAAGAGGAAAAAGTAGGCGCCCGGTGACCAAGGGTCGTGGCAAACGAGTCCCGCTTGAGGACGCGGTGTTTGTTCCGAAACCGCGTAAGCCAATCCCCCATGAGTTCGTCTTGGAGGCCCTCGCTCCGCTCTCGCCGGAGACCCGGCCGATGTTCGGCTGTCTGGCGGTCTACGTCAAAAACAAGATCGTCTTCATCCTGCGCGACAAGCGGGAACCGGCGGCAGATAACGGCGTGTGGCTGGCCACTACCGAACCGCATCATGAAAGCCTGCGCAGCGAGTTTCCGAATATGAGGTCTATTCAGGTGCTGGGCAGGCCGATAACCCACTGGCAATTGCTTCCGGCCGATGCAGTGGACTTCGAGGAGACTGCCCTTCACGCCTGTGAGCTGGTGATGGCCCGAGACCCCCGCATCGGAAAAGTGCCGAAATCGCGCCAGGTCTCCCGTTCGAGGAGCCGCCGGACTTCCAAGGCCAGGAAGTCTACTTGACGTGGCCTTCCCCGACGTCCTTGTTATTCTCTTCGCACGAATACTCCATCAGCTCCCAATCCGGCTTCAGAGTGAACGTGCGTTTGTTCGACCACGGCTTCGTGAAGGTTTTCGGATCGTCTACCGTGACTTCGTAGGTGATGTGCATGGCATCGGTGCGGGTCAGGCGCTCGATCGTGTGCAGTTGATCGCTATGCGGGTGGCCGACCGTATCGAGCCGCGTGCGATCGTTGAACCCGATCGTGTCGACCACCAGGGTGTCGCCTTCCCAATGGCCCACGGAATTTCCCATCCAGGTGGGATTCACGTCCTTCGGATGATCGCGTCCGTCGGTGGGGATCACCTTAAAGGTCTGCCAGGCCTCGAACAGGATCGCAACCCGGTTCGGCTCCTGCATGATTTCGAGCGGCATCGGCGTATTCATTTGGCGCGTCCAGCCCATGGGCAGGCAGTGCGCCGTGTAGTCGTATTTCGCCGGATCGTAGCCCTTCCAGTTCTCCTCGCCCCACGCCGTGAAAGGCAGCGCGCCGGCCCCGCGGGACATATCCGGAACATAGGGAATATCCCAAACACCGCTCAATGACGCCTTCCCATCCGCCGTGCGCGGCGCGGGTCCCGCTGGCGCTTCGGGTTTGGCCGCGGCGCGAGGGCCGCTCTGCGCCAGAAGCGCCGCCGTGGCCAGACACATTCCAGCCACGATTCTGACTTGCCGACTCGTCTGCATATTGAATATTTTCGCGCAAACGGTCGCGTGGCGCACGTTACTGGCGCAGTCCGCCCATTTGCACTTCAAAGCCGTCCGGGTCCTTGATGTGCAGGCTGGTCTTTGTATCGCCCTGAACGATCTTCAATCCGCGGCGTTTCAGCTCGGCCTCCATCGCCTCTTTCTCTTGATCCCAATTGGCCAGCGTGAGCGCGATGTGATCGACTTTCGGCGCGGGCTGCCGGTTCCGTACGATCAGAATGTTGTTTCCAAACGTAAGCCGGCATTGCTTCCCGTCATCCTCGGAGACCTTCATGCCGAACAGGCCGGCATAGAAGTCGCGGGACTTGGTGTAGTCGGTCACCTGGTAGGACACGTGATTGATGTTGGTGGCGGTGAGCACCCTGCCTTCCGCCGCCGTGGCGGGCGCGGCAGCGGCTGCGGTCGCCGCAACTGTTAAGCTCTGGATCAGCTGCCGACGGGTCAGCTTCCCCTCTTCAAATTCATGCACCAACTTGGCGATGATATTTTCCATTGGCTTATCCTCCTGTGCAGGCGCCGGGGTTCCCCCGGTTGGCATACAAGTATATACCTCGCCGCACTGGCATATAATTTGGAACGATCGACCATCATAGGAGGGCTTTATGAACCAGCAACACCGCATACGGAGCCGCGCCGCGGGCGTAGTGGCGGGGCTTGGCCTGTTGGCTTTATGGATACTACCCGCGGCGCAGGAACCGGCTGCGCCCCGGTTCAAATTCGATTCCGATTGGCCCAAACCGCTGCCCAACAAGTGGAAGATGGGAGGCGTCACGGGGCTCGCCGTCGATAAGGATGACAACGTTTGGGTCCTGAATCGCCCGAATGATCTGACGGACATCGAGCTCGAGGCGGAGCTGACTCCGCCGCTGGCCGATTGTTGTGTCCGGCCTCCTGCGATGATCCACATCGATAAGAACGGCACTGTCATCGGTTCCTTCGATGCGCCCCAGGGCCACGGTATGGCGGTGGACAGCAAAGGCTTCGTCTACATCGGACAGGATACCGTTCGCAAATATGATCCGAAGACCGGCAAGGTAGTTGGCGAAGTGCCCCGTACTCCGGAGAGGCAGCCGGGCGGCGGCGGAGGCGATGGCGCGCCCGCGACGGCCCATACTCCAGGGCGCGGCAGTGCCGGACCCGTTGCCGGATTCATCACACCAGGGCGCGGCCGGCCGGATCCCGCGGCTCAAGCGGCGCGGGAGAAAGCCATCGCCGCTTTCCGAGCCAAGTATCCGCCCACTACCCCGATGATCGTGGGCGGAATCGAAGAGATCCGGCTCGATGAGCCGGCCCGCGAACTCTATGCCGCCGACAATTACCTGGGCGGACGCGTGATGGTTTTCGACCTAGATACGTTGCAGTTCAAGCGCGGCTGGGGAGCTTATGGCCATGCACTGCCGGAAATCACCACCAATGACGCCGATCGCGCCTATACGCCCGGCGGACCGATGCCGAAAGAGTTCCGCGGCCATCTCACGCTGAACATATCCAATGACGGCCTGGTCTATGCCGCCGACCGGAATGCCAACCGAATTCAGGTCACCACCAAGCAAGGGCAGTTCAAAAAGGAGTTCATTCTGGCGCCCACGACGGGCGTGGGCGGGTCCACCGGCGGCGTCATGTTCTCGCCCGACAAGCAGCAGCGGCTCCTGTATATTTCCGATCTCACCAACAACCACATCTGGTTCCTCAACCGCGAGGATGGCAAGGTGCTGGGGCAGATGGGCACGATGGGCGAAAACGGCGGCCAGTTCTTCGGCCTGCATATGATCGCGGTCGATTCCAAGGGCGTCGTCTACACCGGGGAGGTGTTCGCCGGCGAACGCGTTCAGAGGTTTCTGCCCGTAAAGTGAGCTAGCCAACGCAAATCCTACTTGGGTGCAACCTGCCCCGCGCGTGCTGCATCCAATTGTCAGGGAATTCTCTCCAGCCGCCGGCCGGTGCCGGAAAATCAATTTAGAAAACGCGCAAGTGTTTGAAAATGTGCGGCGTCGGCGACTGGGTGAGAGCCGAGAGCTCAGATGGAACAATTCGACGAATTTACAGTAACGAGTTCCGCAACAGCGCTGGGAGTGGCCGAGGAAACCGTGGAATCCCTTGAGACCGACTTCCAGGAACACGAGAGCGTTGCGGAAGAACCTGTTTTCACCGACGACCCCGTACGAGTGTATCTGCGGGAGATGGGTTCGGTGCGGCTGCTCAGCAGGCAGGGCGAGATCGAACTGGCCCGCCGGATCGAGCACGGTAAACTATTGATGCGCAAGGCGATTTCTCGCTCGCCACTGGTGTGGAAAACTGTGCTCGCCTGGTACGACGACCTCCGTCACGATAAGCTTCGTGTGGAGGAAATCGTCGAGTTGGGCGTCCAGGACGAAGAAGAGCGCGAAGCAGTGCGCACGAAAGTCACCCGCCATATGGCCAATTTGGAGCGGCTGTCCGGCGAGTTGCGGCAATTGGAGGCGAAAATCGCGTCGCTTCCCAAAAATCACGTGAACCGCCGGGCGAAGCTCTCGCGGCAGGTACCGCGGTTGTACGTCAAGTGTTCCCGGGAGATTCGCGGAATATCGTTTTATCCGGCTCAATGGAAGAAGCTCCAGGCAACTGTGGAGAAGGCTGTGGAGGAGATCGGCGAGCTGGAACAAGGGCTGAAGCTGCGGCGAGCTACGCCGGCCTTAATCGCGCAAATCAAGCGCGAGATTCGCGAGCGTGAAACGCTCGCCGGCGCCCGCGCCTCCACGATGCGTCACTGGGTGAATGCCGCCCGGTGGGGCGAGGGCGAAGCTAAGGCCGCCAAGGGCGCCCTTGTGGAGGCGAACCTTCGCCTTGTGGTTTCGGTCGCCAAGAAATACGTCAACCGCGGTCTTCACCTGCTCGACCTCATTCAGGAGGGCAATATCGGCCTGATGCGCGCCGCCGACAAGTTCGACTATCATCTCGGCTACAAGTTCTCCACATACGCCACCTGGTGGATTCGGCAGGCCGTAACACGTGCGATCGCCGATCAATCCCGGACCATCCGCATCCCGGTCCACATGAACGAGAGTCTGACCAAGTTCCTGCATATTTCAAGGCAACTGGAAAAGGAATTAGGACGGCTCCCGAAGAACGAGGAAATTGCGGGCCGCATGGCCACCACGACCGAAAAAGTGGAGCAGCTCCGCGCGATTTCCCGCGACCCGGTATCTCTCGATCTTCCCGTCGGGAAGGATGGGGAATCCGTTTTAGGCGACCTGCTCGAAGGTCGCGCCGCGAATTCCATTCTCGATCCGCTGATTGCCCACGACGTGCGCGACGAAACCGCGGTCGTCCTCCGCATGCTCACGCCCAGCGAGGAGAGGGTCATCCGGATGCGCTTCGGCATCGGCTACGATCGGGAACACACGCTCGAAGAAATCGCCCAGGGTTTTGGCCTCACTCGCGAGCGGATCCGCCAGATCGAAGTGAAAGCGCTGCAGAGACTCCGCAGCTCCGACCACGCCAAGCGGCTGCAGCCGCTGATGACGATTCAGTAGCGTGCGCCTAAGGCATTACTTCCCCGGCTTTCATAGAGCCGGGAGAGCCACTCTTTGGCATTTGTAAGGACTCGCCGGTTCTCGCGAGGAATGTCGCCTTCTCGCTCGAGCATCCCCTCGCGGCCGGAAACCAGCAGCGCCTCGGCTTCCTCAAAGTGTTTCTGACCCGCCAGGCTGGCGCCCAACAGTGTCTGGCCGTAATATCGCTTCCAGGATTCCGGCTTGCTCTGTTCCCAGTTGCTAAGGGCTTCGCGGGCCAGCGGCTCGGCAAGGGTGTATTTCTGCTCTTGCAGTTGAACGTCCGCCAGCGAAGCCATCACATCGGTGGTGTCGGGATGCCGGGCGCCCAGCAGGCGGCGGCGGAGCTCCAAAACCGTGTTCCACAGAGCTTCGGCCTCGCTGTATTTGGCCTGCGCATCGTACAACTCCGCCAGCGTGCTCGCAGCGCGCAAGGTAACGGGATTCTCGGCGCCCAGAACAGAACGCCAAATCTCGAAGACGCGGGTTTCTATGCGCTCCCCTTCCCCGTACTTACCTTCGATCAGGTACAGCAGAGACAGATTGTGCATGCTCATCGCAGTGTCGCGATGATTTTCACCCAGCACGCGGCGCCTGGCAGCGACTGCTCTTAAGTAGGCCTTCTCGGCTTGTTCGTACTTGCCCTGGGCGCGATAGAGCGACCCCAGGTTGCTCAACGTCACCAGAGTAACGGGGTTCTCTTCACCCAGCGCGCGCTGCCGGACCTCCAGAGCCTTCGCCAGCAGAGCTTCGGCTTCGGAGACTCTGCCGTCCTCGAGATCCATGATGGCCAGGTTATTCATGCTGGTCGCGGTATCCGGATGATCTCCGCCTAAGGCCTGGCGGCGCAGCTCGAGCACTCGCTCCATTTGGATGCGCGCTTCGGGCCGGAGTTCGAGGTTCATATACGTAGTGCCGATTGCCGTCCGAATCGCAGCCTCGACCAAGGGTTTCCCGTCGAACTTGCCGGAAATGCGGGCCGCGGCACGGTCCAAAGCTGTGCGCACTTTGAGATCCGGATCGGGCCTGGTATTGGGGCCCTGTTCCACCAGGCTGGCTTGCCTCAACAAATCGTTCTGGAGGAAATCGCTGATGGCCTTGGCGGCGGCCGATTCCTCATCTGCCCGTTGTTTCTCTAAAACCGCTCGATTGCGCTCCTCTACGGCTTTGCCCTCGGCTGCCTTCGCCGTGCGCTCCGCGGCCGCAGCCCGGTCCCGCTCGGCCACAGCAGTCTGCGATGCCCGGTTGGCACGGATCGCTTCCCACGTGCTCGCCACAATGCCGGCTACCAGCACCACAAACACGGCTGCTGCGCCCGCCACCAGCGCCCGGTGCCGCCGCGCAAACTTGGCGAGTTGATAGCTGGCGCTGGGCCGGCGGGCTGCCAGCGGCTCGTCATTTAAGTAGCGCTGAATGTCGGCCGCCAGATGCGCCGCTGAGGAATACCTCCGCGACTTATCTTTTTCCAGGGCCTTTCCCACAATGGTTTCGATATCGCCGCGATAACTTCGGCTGACGGAACTCAGTGACGTGGGATCTTCTTCGCGAATGGTGCGCACGGCTTCCGGCAGTGGCCGGTGGCGCACATCGAAGGGCAGCCGGCCGGAGAGGAGTTCGTAGAGAATCACCCCCAGCGAGTAGACGTCGCTGCGCGTGTCGATTTCGAGCGGATCGCCCAGTACTTGCTCTGGACTCATATAGGGCAAGGTGCCTACCAGTTGCCCCACATCAGTCTGACCGGTTGCCTGCGCCTCTCTCTCAGTCACCCGCGCCACCCCGAAGTCGAGGATTTTCGGTTGGCCGCCGCTGTCCACCAGGATGTTGTCCGGCTTCAGATCGCGATGGATCAAGCCGCGCAGGTGAGCGTGGTCGACAGCTTCGCAGATTTTCACCATCAGCAGCAGCTTGTGCCGCGTGCTTAGCCCCTGCGCTTTCGCGTATCGGTCTAAGGGGAGGCCGCGGATCAGTTCCATGGCGAAATACGGCTGGGGCCCCAGCGGCGTTTCGGCGGTGCTCGCCTCGTAGACCTGAGCGATGCCAGGGTGCTGCAACCGGCCGAGTGCCTGGGATTCATGTTTGAAGCGTCGCAGACGTTCGGGCGTAGCCAACCCGGCCCGGATCACTTTGAGCGCTACGACACGGCGCGGTTCTTCCTGCTCCGCTTCATACACGGCGCCCATGCCGCCTTCGCCGAGCAAACGAAGGATCCGGTAGCGGCCGATAGAAGCAGGCAGCGGCGGCGGGGCTGCGTCCCCACACGCGAGAGCTTGCGCCGCAACCTCTATGGCAGGCTTTTCCAGAAACCCCCCTGTTCCCGACGCCTGTGCCAGAAGGGACTCGACTTCTTGCCGCAGCGACTCGTCCCCGCCGCAGACCTGTTCCAGGAAGTCCGCCCGCTGGGCAGGTTCCTGCTGGAGCGCCAGGTGATAGAAGCGGTCGATCTTCTGCCAGCGCTCACTCTCCATGCTGCTGCTCCTTGCCCAACTCGCGCCGCAGCCAGCTCTTCGCCAGCTTCCAGTCCCGGTGTACGGTCTCTTCCGAGACGCTCAGTACCTCCGCGGTTTCCTTTACGTTTAGCCCGCCGAAAAAACGCAGCTCCACAACCTGGCTCTTGCGCGGGTCTACCAGTGCCAAAGCGTTGAGGGCATCATCGAGAGCCACGAGATCGGCGCCAGGCTGGCCGGTTACCGCGAGCGCCTCTTCCAATTCCAGTGACCGCATGGCCCTCCCGCGTTTCACCGCCTGGCGGGAACGCGCCCAATCCACCAGAATCTGGCGCATCACGCGCGAGCATACCGCGAAAAAATGCACCCGGCTCTCCGGGTTGAGGCGCGCGGAATCGACTAAGCGCAGGTACGCCTCGTTCACCAGCGCCGTCGTCTGCAGCGTGTGGCCCGGCCTCTCGCCGGCCATGAAGCGGTGCGCCAGCCGGTGGAGATCGTTGTAAACAAGGGGGACCAGCTTATCGATGGCGCCCTGGTCGCCGTGACTCCAGGACTCGAGCAGTTCGTTTAGCTGCTGAGCCTTCGGTTCCATCGGGTGGCCGTCCAGAGGTGTTTGTCCCAGGCTACCCGTCACTCCGCTTTCTTTTTTCTACGCGATTACAGTTTTCGACCGCGTTTTCCGCACTTGAAAATGACGACAACAGGCAACCAGGGCGGAATTCAGTTTACCACCTCGGTGCTGAGGCAGCAGGTTGCCGTGCCGCCGAAAGACTACTCGAAAAGGGAGGAAGTACTATGTCGCGGGGTGGTACACGCTGAAGGGCGCTGTGGACGGGGAATTTGCCGCGCCGGCGCCGGTATGCCCGGGGTCGATTCCGTGAAGTTGCGGGCATGCGTGTTCTCCCCTGTTCCGAGCCTCGACCTAGCGCTGCCACAAAATCTGGTGGGCCTCGAGCGGCACAACTGCTTCCGCTTTATACGGAATGATTCGGGGCGTGTACTCGTCCGCAGGCCGGCTCGCCGGCACGCGCGCCGAATACAGATATCCCCGAGTCGACCCAACCAGCAAGTCGCCCCGCTCCATCGGCTGCCGGAAGGGCGCGTCCGCTCGATCCGCATAGAGCTCAACCCGAACTGAGTCCGGATTCAACTCGTCGAGGTACACCGGAACGGTGAAAACGAACTGATCGTTTTGTCTCTCTACACGAAGCGAACCGAACCGGATGGCGGACCAGTGCCGGTCCAGCTCTCGCGTCCACGCGAGCAAGTCCACAGCCGCTTTACCGCCCTGGGACGACCTTTCCCGAAACGCAGCCGCGGCCGGCAGGTAATGCTCCTCGGCGTACTGCACGACGGTCCGGTTGGTAGAGAAGGCAGGCGCGAGCCTTGCCATGCTTTCCCGAATGCGGCCCACCCAGCGCGCCGGAATACCCCGCTCGTCACAGGCGTAGAACTGCGGCACGATCTCTTGTTCCAGTAACGAATAGAGCCTGTCGGCTTCGGCGGCGTCCCACGCGGCGTCGTCTCCGTGCTCGTGCCCGTCGCCCAGGGCCCAGCCAACTTCCGGTGAGTAGGCCTCGGCCCACCAGCCGTCCAGTTCGGAGAAATTCAGCCCGCCATTGACGAGTACCTTCATACCGCTGGTGCCGCAAGCCTCCCACGGCTGGCGTGGCGTGTTGAGCCACAAATCTACCCCCTGCACCAGCCGCTCTGTAAGTTGCATGTCGTAGTCGGCCAGGAATACGACGTGCGAACGCGCCTCCGGACGCCGCAGAAACTGGAACCACTGCTGGATCATCGCCTGTCCCAAAGAATCCTGCGGGTGGGCTTTCCCGGCGACGACGAGTTGCACCGGCTGACGCGGATTGGTCAGAATTCGCAATAACCGTTCGCTGTCATGCAGCAGCAGCGTCGGCCGTTTGTAAGGCGCGAAGCGCCGCGCAAATCCCAGTGTCAAAGTATTCGGATCGAAAATCCGCGCGGCGGCTGCAATCTCCTCCGCCGGTGCGCCCTCGCTGGCCAACTGGAGGGCTACCCGTCCTCTGGTGTATTCCACAAGCGTCCGGCGCGCTTGTGCCCGAAGCTGCCACAATTCGGCGTCGCTGACCTTACGCAAGTCTCCTTCCAGGCTGCCGTGACTGCCCATCCATCGGTCTTTTCCGCAGGCTGCCGTCCAGATATCATCCGCTTCAGCGGAATCCCAGCTCGGCATGTGGACTCCGTTGGTGACGTGAGTAATCGGAACTTCTTGCCGCGGCCAGCGGGGGAAGAGCGGCTGGAAAATTCCGCGGCTCACCTCGCCATGGAGCCGGCTGACTCCATTAATTCGCCCGCTGCCACGGACGGCGAGAAATGCCATGTTGAATGGTTCGGAGCGGTCGCCGGGATTCTGGCGTCCGAGACCCAAGAGAGTTTGCAACGGCATTCCGAGGCCTTGCTCCGCGTAGCCCTGCAGGTAGTTCTCCATCAGGTCGGGAGCGAACCGGTCGAATCCGGCCTCTACCGGCGTGTGCGTCGTAAAGAGGTTCCCCGCTCGCGTGGCAGCCAGGGCGACCTCGAACGGCTGCTTGTGATCGGCCATCCAGGCGCGCGCGCGTTCGAGAATAGCGAAAGCGGCGTGGCCCTCGTTGAGGTGGCACACGTCGGGTTCCAACTCCAAAGCCCGCAGCAGCCGCCATCCGCCGATCCCCAACACGAGCTCCTGCTTCAGCCGCAAATCGGGACCGCCCCCGTAAAGCTCGCTCGTGATGCCGCGATGCGCCGGTAAATTGGCGGGATCGTTCGTATCGAGCAGATACAACTTAGTTCGTCCCACGCGGGCCTGCCAGGCGCGAACCCACATGCGAAATCCCGGCAGTTCCATTCGAATACGGAGCCATTCCCCATTGGCTTCCCGGACAGGTGTAATCGGCAGTTGGCCCGGATCGTTAAAGGGATAAAGCGCCCGTTGACGGCCCTCCGGATCGATCTCCTGCCGGAAATAACCCTGCTGATACAGCAATCCCACGCCGATCACGGGCACCCCCAAGTCGCTGGCGGCCTTTAACTGGTCGCCGGCCACATGCCCCAAACCGCCCGAATAGATCGGCAGTGCCTCGCTCAGCATGAACTCCATGCTGAAGTACGCCACGGCGCTGAGTTTGGCTTCGGGATGCTCCAGTTGGAACCATGCAGGCGATGTGATCGCCTCTCTCTGATGGCGTAGCAGGTCTTCCAATAATTGCTGCACTGTGGAATCGCTGACCGCCTCCTGCAGCTTCGCCTGCGACACGGTTTGCAGAATCAGCCAGGGATTGTGAGTGAGTTCCCAGAGTTCCGGATCGAGACGTTGCCACAGCCGGTCCGCCGAGTGATTCCATGACCACCGCAGATCCAAGGCCAGTTGTCCCAGAGCTTCGGAACCCCGGATGTCCGAGGGCTGCATTGTGTAATCGGGATTACTCATCGGTTTCTCGCCGCACTCTTATTACATCCTAATCAGCCCCAGGCTGATCTTGAGGGCCTGATCCACCTCGGCCATAGCGGACGTGATCGCCGCCACGATCGTAAGTGAACTGTACCGATTACCGATGTCGTTCTGGATTATCAGGGCTTGCCTTGAGCTTCCACGTAGTGGAGGATGGCATCAGAAACCAGGCGGCTGCGGCTGCCCTTGCGGGCCACTCGGTCCAGGACCGCCAAAGTCTGTTCCGGCAGCATGATGTTGATGCGTTTGCTCACCTACTCGGAGGTTACACACCAATGGTGTGGGAGTCAAACTACCGCAACCGGCTGCGAGGAGTCTATAAATGGATGATGCCGCGCTGAATCGCCATGGTGGCCGCCTGCGTGCGATCCTGCACACCTAATTTTCCGAAGATGCTTTTGATGTGGTTCTTCGCCGTATCCTCTGCGATGTGCAATTCGTAGGCGATCTGCTTGTTTCCCATTCCCTGCGCCACCAGTTTCAATACTTCGATCTCTCGCGGGCTGAGGTTGGGGCGTTGCTGCTGCGCTGTTAGTTTGACTGCCAGGTGGCGCGGTAGGTAAGTTTTGCCGGCATGCACGGCGTGAATCGCCTTAATCAGGTCTTCGCGCAGGACGTCTTTGGTGAGAAATGCTTGAACGCCCGCCTCCCATGCGCGGCGGATATCCTCATCGCCGCCATAGGACGTGAGAGCGATCAGCCGTGCGCTGGGATGCTCCGCCAGGATGGCCGTGGCCGCCTCCAGTCCGGACATTTTGGGCATGCGGATATCCAGCAGCGTGACATCCGGCAGATGTTTGCGGAACAGAGAGATGGCCTGCTGGCCGTCCACCGCCTCGGCCACCACGGTCATATCGGGTTGCATGTTGATGACTCCGGTCACCCCTACACGCGCAATCAAGTGGTCTTCGGCCACCAGGATGCGGATCTTGGCGCTCATGGAAGCGGCACCGTCACTTCGAGACGCGTTCCTTCACCGGGACGGCTATCGAGATGTAAATCGCCGCCCAGACGCCGGGCTCGCTCCCGCATTCCGATGATTCCGAAGTGGCCGCTCACCGCGGTAAAGACGCCGTCCGGTTCAAACCCGCAGCCGTTATCGGCCACATTGAGATTGAGCCGCTGCGGCTCCACGCGCAGCTTTAAATCCACTCGATCCGCGCCGGAATGCTTCAGCACATTATTCAGCGCCTCCTGGGCAATCCGCAGAACCTGGTGAGCTACATCCTGTGGAAGATCGGTGGTTTCGCCGCTCACCTGAACATCCACGTCGACGCCCGAATCGGCCGCCCAGAGCCCGATACCCGATTTCAGAGCGGTGGTGAGATCCTGATGGTCTAGTGCGGCTGCCCGGAGATCGAGTACGGCCCGCCGTGCTTCCGTTAGACTGTGTTGCGCCATGCGGCGCGCCAGGTCCAGCGAGGCGCGCGCCGCATCGGCACTCCTGGGCATACGCATCTCCACCACGTCTAACTGCGATGCGATGCCAACGAAAGCCTGTGCCAGCGTATCGTGAATTTCACGCGCCAGCCGCGCCCTCTCTTCCAGCACAGCGGCAAATCCCGAGCGAACCTGCCGCATGCGCAGCCGGTATACCAGCCATCCTGCTGCCGCCAGAATTAACGCCGCCAGCACACGAAACCAGCCGGTCTGATAAAAACGCGGCAGCACGTCGAACTCGTACGACCGTTCGCTGGCTACTCCCCCCGGTAGTTCCGCCCTGATGAAGAAGCGGTGATGGCCGGGTCTCAGGTTGTCATAAGTGATGCCGCGGCGCCGCCCTGACGGTGTCCAGTCCGCGTCCAGGCCCTCCAGCTTGTACGCGTATTGAACGCTCTCCGGCGCGCTGAGGTGGATTGCGGCGTACCGGATCTGCAATCGGCCGCGCCCGTCACTCGCCATCTCCACTAGCTCGATGGGTGGCGGTGGTATCGAGCGCCGGCGCGCGCTCGGTTCATAAACCGCAACTCCACGGTTGGTCACGAACCACAGGCTGCCATCCGTGTGGCGATCGCCGCCGCCAGTGTTCGACGAGCCCTGCGCGCCGCGCAGGCCGTCGGCTGCTCCATAATTCGTAGGATGCAGGACCTGAATCCGATGCTCGGCCCAATCCTGCAACTCCTGCTTGGAGACCTGGCAGATGCCGCGCGTCGTGCTGAGCCACAGCGAACGGCCATCATCCACAATGTGGGAAATGTTGTCGCTGAGAAGGCCTTGCTTGGTCGTATAACTGACGAACTTTCCGTCGCGCAGCGCGTTCAAGCCGCCGCCGAACGTGCCCACCCACAAGGTTCCGTCCGGATCCTGGTATAACGAGTGGACCTGGTTGCTCCCTAACCCGTTCGCCGGCGTATACAGCCGTTTCTGATCGCCGGATACACGCCACAGCCCCACACGGAAACTGCCGGCCCAGATCGCGCCATCGCGCCCCTCGGCAAGAGTATTGATACTGGCATCTGCCTCCGCGCCGCCGCCCAGCACGGTTCGATATCGATCCCGCTCTAATACGACCAGCCCGCTCGGCAGCGCCAGCCAGATCCGGCCCGCGGAATCCGCAACCACGTCGTAAACCGACTTTCGGCCTAGCGGATCGGGAGGAGCGAGTGTTTGAAACCGGCCATCTCGCAATCGTGTGAGCCCGTCGCGGCCTGCTACCAGCAATTCTCCGGACGGGCTTTCGCGGATCGAAAACACACCGCCTCTGGGGACACTCGCCGGCGGCTTGCCGCCACCGAACAACATGAGGCCGCCGTCCAGAAAACCGATCCAGACTCTTCCCTCCCGATCCTGGTGAACGGCATTCGGTTCGTCACTCGGAAGGCCCTCCGGCTTTCCATAAACCGTGAAGACGTCGTCGTGGAGACGGACAAGTCCGTTGCCCGTTCCCAGCCACAGGTTTCCTTCGCGATCCTCAAAGATGCAGCGGACCGATCCGCGTCCGCCGGCTTCAGTCCCGTTTTGCGTCGCGAATTTCGTCCCCTCCAACCTCGCAACTCCGCCCGTTGTGCCGACCCAGACGTTGCCGTCACTGTCCAGCGCCAGCGCGCCCTCCAGCCCAAACGATGCCGGCATGCCGTTTCCCGCCTCATAGCGGCGCATTTTGCCATCGGGAGCGCGGGCGACCACACCGCGCGTGCCCAGAACCCAGATCGTGCCGGATTGGTCCACGCGCACGCCCAGGGGGAAGTCAGATCCGAGAACATCGGGGCCAATCACGTTGGCAAACCGTTCCTTTTCCAGCCGGGCAACCGAGCTATACCCGGCTGCGTAGATGCCATGGCGCTCATCCTCGGTCACGGCCCGTACTCTGGTCATCGGTAGGTCCCGGCCCAGCACGAAGTTCGTAAACCTGTTGCCATCGAAACGGCTCAGGTTGCCTGCGATCACCATCCAGAGAGATCCGGAATGATCCACCAGAATCGAATCCACCGAACCGGCCGGCAGCCCATCCCTGTGTGTGTAAGTGCGAAAGCGATGTTCCTGATACCTTGTTAATCCATTGGGCGTGCCAATCCACAAGGCGCCATCTCTGCCTGCCGCGAGAGCCGTAATCGAGGTGGATGGCAGCCCCCCTTGTTCCTTACGAAAGGTAACGAACTCGTATCCATCGAAGCGCGCCAAGCCTTCATCCGTGCCGAGCCATAAAAAACCGTCGCTGGTCTGGGCGATTGCGCGTACCGCGTCCTGCGGCAGCCCGTCCTGTTGCGTCCACACAGTCCGGGAATACTGAGTCAGTGACTTGCGCGCGTCCAGCGCCAGAGCGGATGAGCACGCGCCCGCGGCCAGTAACAGGGCGCATACATAGCGCATCGAACAAACGAGTTTCCGAGCCGCACGCGTCAACAAGCGGTTCTTGGCCTCTTTCCGCATCGTGTCCGACCCACATTATAGGCTGGCCGGCACAGCCCTGCGCGGCGGCATTGCGTGAGCCAGTATCTCCACGGTCCATGACCAGAAATGGTCATTGCCCGCCTATCGGCCCTCTGTCATACTTCCCCCCAATTCTCGAAATACGCGCACGCGCTTGGGGGGAATACTGTCCAGGGGGTAGAACCGGAATGCACACCACCATTAAGATTGCGTTTGCTGTTTGTCTCTGCTCGGCCGCGGCGTGGGGCCAGACATCCACCGCGCAAATCAACGGCACCGTCCGTGACGCCAGCGGTTTGGCCGTTCCATCCGCTGAAGTCAAGGTCACGCAAACGGCCACGGGAGCGGTGCGGACGGCCACTAGCGGACCGGACGGCAGCTACGTGTTGACAAGTCTCCCGATCGGGCCATACGTCCTGGAAGTACAGAAGGAAGGGTTTAGTAAGTACGTGCAATCGGGTATCGTACTTCAAGTCGATAGCAACCCCACCATCGACCCTGCATTGAAGGTCGGAACCGTCAATGAGCAGGTGATGGTGCAGGCCGATGCGGCGCTCGTGGAAACACGCAGCACCGGCGTCGGGCAGGTGGTTGATAACCAGCGCGTGGTGGAGATGCCCTTAAACGGCCGCAACCCCATCGAGCTGGTGTTCCTCGCCGGAATGGCCAGCACTGCCGGGGGCGCTGGCGCTCTGAATTCGGTCAGAAACTACCCCACGGTCATGGTGTCGGTCGCCGGAGGGCAGGGCAATGGAATGACCTATCTTTTGGATGGCGCCAACTTCCAGGACCCCTACAACAGCGGCAGCCTCCCCTTACCTTTCCCGGATGCGCTCCAGGAATTCAAAGTAGAAACCAGCGCGCTCCCCGCGCAATACGGATTTCATGCGGGCGCGGCAGTGAATGCCGTTACTAAGTCGGGCACAAATGCATTTCATGGCGACTTATTCGAATTCCTGCGCAATGGGGACCTCAACGCGCGCGACTTCTTCGCGGCCACTCGCGATACGCTGAAACGCAATCAGTACGGAGGCACCATAGGCGGACCGATTCGCAAAGACAAGCTGTTCTTTTTCGGTGGATACCAGCGCACCTCGCTCCGTTCCGATCCCTCCCAGCTCACGGCGACCATCCCTACCCCTTCGATGTTGACGGGTAACTTCACGGCCATTACGTCGCCTGCGTGTAACAGCGGACGTCAAATCAACCTACCGGGTTCGCTCGGTTTTACCAACAACCAGGTTTCGCCCACGCTCCTGAATCCCGTTACCGTGAATATCACCAAGACCCTGCCGGTGACACCCGACCCGTGCGGGCGAACCAGTTACGGCCTCGTGGGGAATCAGGATGAAGACCTGTACGTTGCGCGCATCGACTATCAACAGAGCCCCAAGAACTCTATTTTCGGACGGTACACCGCCGCCAACCTGAATGTAGGCTCCACTTTCGATGGCAAGAACCCGCTCTCGATCAACACCTTCGGCGTCCACGACCTCGACTATTCCCTGGCTTTAGGCGACACGTATTTGCTTACTCCAAACGTTGTCAGTTCTCTTCGTGTCGCCGCCAACCGCACCAACATTGTGAAGATCAGTGATCATTTTCACTCCTTGCGGGACTTCGGGTCGAATATGACTCCCGAAGATGGGCCCAACGTGTACATGACCATCACCGGCGCTTTCGGAATCGGCACGTCCGCATCGGTACCCGGCGAGTCACACAACGGACCTAACCCATCCGTCGCGGAGGATATCAGTTGGGTCAAAGGTTCTCATCAGGTCGGCTTGGGCGGAAGCTGGTACCGCCAGATGATGAATTACTGGTCCGGGCTGAACGGAATCGGCAACGCCACTTATAGCGGCCAGATCACAGGCCTCGCCCTGGCGGACTTCATGTTAGGGCAGGCCGTATCGTTCAACCAGGGCAATATCTACGGGTTCTACAATCGCCAGAACTATATCGCCTTGTATGCGCAGGATAATTGGAGACTCGGCCCGCGAGTCACTCTGAACTATGGACTACGCTGGGAGCCTTATACCGCTCCCTACAGTAAGTACGGCCAGTTTTCACACTTCGATGCCGGGTTATTCGCGCAAAACTTCCATAGCAGCGTGTTTACGAATGCTCCCGCAGGGCTCGCATTTCCAGGCGAGCCGCAGTATGCCTGCGGAAACGGGCTGAATTGCGCCAAGTGGACGAACTTCTTTCCCCGCGTCGGAATTGTATGGGACCCCAAGGGCGACGGGCGAATGACGATCCGTGCAGCCTACGGGATGTTCGGGGACCGCAATCACATGTTCTACTCGAATTTCATGTCGCAGTATGCCCCGTTCGGTAACAACATCTCTTTATCGAACGTGAATATTGCGAATCCGTGGGCCACTTACCCGGGCGGTGACCCGATTCCCTTGATCGCTGCCACCACGGGGATCGGTCACGTCAGCCATAGCACTACGTTTCCGCTCTTCAGCACCTATGTGATTCATCGGCTGCAAGGTTATCGGCCGCCCTATCTCAACCAGTGGAATATCAGTTTTCAGAAGCAGATAGGACAGGATTGGTTATTCACTGCCAATTACATCGGCAACAGCTCCATTCATCTGACAACCTCAAACCTGGCGAATCCGGCGGTCTTCTTAGGCCTGGGGCCGTGTGCCATCAACAACGTCAGTTACTCCACGTGTTCCACCACCGGCAATCAGAACCAACGGCGTCCCTTGTATCTGCAGAATCCGTCACAGGGCCAGTATTATGCCGGGATCGCTTATGGAGACGACGGAGGCACTGGAACTTATGACGCGCTCTTCCTCTCGGTGCAGAAGCGCCTGAGTCGCGGAGTGAACCTGCTGGCCAATTACACCTGGTCGCATTGCATCAGTGACGTCTTCGATCCCCAGACCAGCGCCGCGGCGGTTGCCTCCATACCGGGGAATCGGGAGGCGTACCGCAGCAACTGCGCCGGTTCCGATCTGCGCCAGCTCTTCAATCTGAACATGGTAGCCCGGACCCCGAAATTCTCCGGCCGCGCGCTGCGTCTACTGGCCAGCGATTGGGAGATCGCGCCGATTTTGCAGATCAAATCCGCTCAGTTCTTCACGGTTACCAACGGTACCGACCGCGCCTTAACCACGGCCGCCGGCCAGACGCCCAACCTGGTGAACACCAATCCGTATCCGGCGAACCACAGCGTCAATAACTGGATCAGCCTATCCGCTTTCTCGCTCCCGGCCCCGGGGACTTATGGCAATTTGGGTCAGTACAACCTGAAAGGTCCGAAGATCTTCCAGTTGAACCTCGGCCTTTCGCGGACCTTTCCCATCCACGAGCGGAAGACCATTCAATTGCGCGGCGAGGCCTTCAACTTGCCCAACCACCTGAACCCGAATACCCCGACCGGGTGTCCCGTGAGCACGGGCTCTTTGGCCGCGGCAAACTTCGGACAAATCACCTGTGACATTAGCGGCAATAACGGTCTGACGCCCGGCGATTACCGGGTAGTGCAACTCGCGCTCAAGTTCGTCTTTTAAGATCGCGCGTCGCCCCTCCACCAGCGGGCGCTGAACACGATCAACGAAGCCGCCAGCCAACCGGCGGCGTACATCGGCTGCGCGCCCCATCGCACAATCGGCGAATGCATCAGG
>PSRJ01000057.1 GCA_003175985.1 Terriglobia bacterium | reverse complement strand
CCCGCCGTGGCCGTAAACGCGTGGGACGTGGTGGTGACCGATGCGGTCTTCGGCAACGCCTCACCGCTGATGGAGCCGACGCGCGAGAAAGCGCGCGCCCGGCTGGCGCCGCTGATCGAACGAGGCCTGATCCCGGTGATTACAGGATTCAACGGCGCGACCGCTGATGGCCGCCCTACCACGTTAGGCCGCGGCGGCTCCGATTTCTCCGCGTCCATTCTGGCAGCCGCGCTGGATGCTTCGGAGGTATGGATCTGGACCGACGTCGATGGGATTCTCAGCGCCGACCCCAGGCTGGTGCCGGATACCGTGGTGCTGGATGAAGTAACGTACGCCGAAGCCGCCGAGCTGGCATATAACGGCGCGAAGGTATTGCATCCGCGTACGCTGGCGCCATTGATCGATAAGCGGATCCCGGTATTGAGCAAGAACAGCTTCTCACCGGAGAAGCCGGGGACGAAGATCGTCCCGGCCATTGCCAAGGCGAACGGCGCGCGCGCGGTTACTTCGACGGCCAAAGTGGCGCTGGTTTCCCTAGAGCCCGCGAGCGCGGAGCTGACCGGCGTGCAGGTAATGGCCCGCGCTTTGGATGCCATAGCGCGCGGGAACGTCGAAGTCATGGCGCTGTCCAGTTCCAGCTACCGGCAGAGCTTCTGCTTCCTGGTGCGCGCCGAGGAGCTGGAGCGAACACTCCAGGCGCTGGAATCGGCGCTGGCGCTGGAGCTGGCGCATGGCTATGTCAAGCCGATCCATGTAGACGACGACGTGGGCCTGCTTGCCGTAGTGGGAGAAGGCATGCAGGGAAAGCCCGGCCTGGCGGGCCGGATCTTCACGGCGATCTCGCGCGAACAGGTGAACATCATCGCCATCGCGCAAGGTTCGAGCGAACTGACGATCGCCATCGTCGTCCGCCGCGACGGCCTGGAGAAAGCCGTCCGCGCCGTGCATCACGAGTGCGGGCTGGGACGCATATAAGACCAGCTTCATCGGCGGCAAGTCAACCGTCGAGCGCGATCTCAGAAATCTGTGTACTGGACCTGGTCGAGTCAGCGCCGAATTGCGCGCGGGACAGGACGATCTCGCGTGATCAGGCCAGGTCTGCAGCCATTTAATCGCTAGCGAGGCCCGCTTTGAAACACGCGAACCGAAGCCCAATCGGGATCAGAAAGCCTCCCAATCAGGCGCACTTCACGCTGCGAGAGTGTGACAGGGAATAATCTGAAGAAGGACGGCTGATGAAGTCCCGCCTCTCGCCAGTCATGCAATTCACAATCAGCCGGCCCCAACTCTCTCGGAGGCTGTGTGGTGATCAGACCAACGATTACGTCAGGGCGGTGACGGTGATACAGTTCTGTGGAAAGCACGATAGCAGGTCGCACCTTCGTCATGGCGGCGCCGGGAAACGCGCCGACTACGACGTCGCCGGGCTTCAACGCCCCTCACGCTCCTGCTGCTCGAATCGTTCTAGCGATGCGACGGTAGCTTCCCTAAGGTCGTCGTCGGACCATGAATCGTCCCACTCAATAGGGCGATTGCCCCCGAGATCCGCAAGCTGCCGGGCCCAGTCCAGTACTTTTCTGGCCTGCTCAGGCGCAAGCGTCCGCACAACTTTGATGAGCGATTCTTCGCTTGCGCTGAGAGTCATACTGCCAATATTATACGCTTCGCGGCGGTTACTTCGAAGAGAATTCATTCCGTGGTTTGGTGACGAACCGACGTTGGTAACGAGACTTATCGCCGAATCGCTGCGCCCGCGATTCCTAATCCACTTAATGGCGAAGCTCTCTAAATCCGATCCAGCACTATTTTGAACTGATCGCTTCCACTCGCCGTCGAACCGGTTTCGGTCATCGACTTGCCGTCGGCCGACACTGTATAGGTTGCTTTGAAGAAAGGCTTGCCGTCTTTCTTAACTGTCACGTCGAGCGATCGCGCGGCGCTCTGCATGGCTACTGTGAATCCCGGCGGCATCAGCGGCCCTTGGCAGGGGTAATCCTTGCCGTCCAGTTTTGCGTCGCAGCTCATTCCCATATCGAGATCTTTGAAAATGAGGCCGCCGGACCCGGAAGCCGTCATCTCCAGGATCCCCGACGCGCCGGAGACCTTTTTGGTCTTCCACTTCCCGGCCAGCGCCGGGCCACCTGAAACGCGCTCGTACACGGTTGTGCTTTCGATGGAGCCGCCACCCGCTTTCATCTGCTTGGCATTGTCGGTGAGAGTCTTGCCATCGGCGCCAAGTTTGAACGTGTCGGTCTCGGTCACCTTCCCGTTGGCCTTCGCCACCATCTCCCAGGTGCTGGCGTCGATAGCTTTCCACGCGACGGCTCCGCCCAGGCTGTCGGAATAATCCTTGCCATCCATCTTGAACTTGTACGTGATGCCGAACGCAGTGGACTGCCATTCGCCCCCGGGCAGGCTTTCCAGAGTCATAAATGTCTGGCCGAAATCGCTCTTTGCCAGGTTGGGCTTCCATTTGCCCACGTAAGGCAAATCGGCGGCCATCCCGGCGCTCACAATACTGCACAGCAGCAGCAGTCGAGTGTTCATCAGTTTTTCCCCTTTCGACGAAACAGCAAGGATTTTACTTTCGTGGCTCGAAACGCACTTCGACCTCGGTTTTCACATTGACGGGGTGGCCGCCTCGGACCGGGGCCTGATAACGAAACTGAGACCACGGCACCGTCTCACAGAGTTGTGCGCCGGTCTCGAGTTCGGAAATTTTCCCTTCAGTGTTAATGACGACTTTGCAGCGAACCGTTCCCCCTTCGGGCGCCCAGAGAGGCGCCGTTTGCACTGCCGGTCCGCCGATCAGAAACGCGCGTTGTTGATCGGCCGCAACGGTGACTTCGGGAACGTCCTTCTCTTCTGCCGCGGCAGCCTTCTTCGATTCGGCCGCCGCAGCGGCGCTCTCCTCGGAGGTGACCGGCCTCAGGCGCGTGACGAGGAATACAGGCCTGGCCGGATACCGCATCACCCTCGCACGCAGCAGCGAAGCGTACCCATCGACGGCGTCGAAGGGCAGCCCGCTCCAAGCCGTTCGCACAACGCGCTCGCAACTCGATTGGAGCGGATACCCGTTCCTGCCCTGGTCGGGATCGCCAATCTCATCGATGGCCTTTTGCGCAAAGACGCCTTCGGCAACATAGTCCTTTCCGTGAACTACTTCAGCGGGCATCCTCAGGAACAGGCGATAGCGCCGCGTGCCTTCCCAAAGGTACACAGAAGATCCGCCGGCGTTCAGGGCAGCATCGCTCGCTCCGCTCGATTCCACCAGAATCTGGGCCTTTCCCTGGATTCTGTCCATCGCGGCAGCGGCTTTCTTAGACGAGTCGGCTGGCCGCTCGCCCGAGCAACCCCCGAGTGCGGCAAGCATCAGTACGAGAAAAGAGGCAATGCGTGCGTGGTGATTCTTCATACGCGGCCCTCGATTTTCGTGATGTCTCAGTCCGAATCTGAAGGTATCACGCGGCATGGCCGGATACAACGGCCTCGAAGGATGTTATTATAATCGATAATCAGACCGTAAAATTCTGTTTAGCGGGCTCGGGAGGAGGAACGAATGGCAGAGAACACTCAAAACCTCAGTGACGACCGCATCGCTTACCTCGAAGCATTGGTCCGGCAAGGCAACAACGCCGCCGCCGCTTTCGCGCGAGCCTCGCAAGAGGATGTGGATCGCATTACCAAGGGGATTGTTCTGTCCGGGCTCGAACAGGCGCAATACCTGGCCCGCCTGGCGATCGACGAGACACGACTCGGATTGCTCGAAGACAAGGCCATCAAAAATATGGTGGCCACGGAATTCGTCTACAACTATGTGCGGGATAAGCGCAGCGTGGGCGTCATCCGCGAGTTTTCCGAGCGGGGATTGGAGGAGGTGGCCGAGCCGATCGGGCTCATCTTCTCCCTCACGCCCATTACCAATCCCACGGCCACCGTGCTTTTCAAATGCATCATGGCGGCGAAGACGCGCAATGCGGTGATCTTCAGCCCGCATCCCAAAGCATGGCGCTGCTGCCGCGAGGCCGTACGGATCATGTATGAAAGCGCCGTGAAACACGGGGCTCCGGAAGGCATTTTCAGTTGTTTGGAAGAGCCTGCTCTACCGGACAACGCCTACCTGATGCATCACAAGGACATCAGTCTGATCGATGCCACCGGCGGTCCGGGCGTCGTCAAGGCGGCCTACAGCTCAGGCAAACCCGCGCTAGGCGTCGGCCCGGGGAATACGCCGGTGTACCTGGAAAAGACGGCGCACCTGGATATGGCCGTCGTCGACATCATCACGTCGAAGACGTTCGATAACGGCACAATTTGCGCCTCGGAGCAGACCGTTGTCATCGACGACGAAATCTACGATGCCGTCCTGAGGAAATTTGCAGATCTGGGAGCACACATCTGCGACCGCAAAGAGACGGAGCGGCTGGCGCGGACGGTCATCGATCCCGAGACCGGATTCATGCAGCCCATGGCCGTCGGCCAGAAGGCTATCGACATTGCGCGCTTTTGCGGCCTCAAGGTGAAGCCCGAAACCAAGCTATTGATTGCGCCTATTCAGGGCGTGGGCCGCGAACACCCGCTTTCGGCGGAGAAGCTGTTTCCCGTGCTCGCGGTGTACCGGGCCAAGTCGGCGGAGGAAGCGTTGCGAGTGTGTGTTCAGGTAAACCACGCGGGTGGTTTGGGACACACGGCCGTAATCTTTTCGCGCAATGACGAGATCATCGGAAGATTCAGCGAAATGATCAATGCGGGCCGGATCATTGTGAATTCACCGGGATCGATCGGAGCACTCGGCGGAGTTTATAACGACATGGTGCCCACGTTCTCATTCGGATGCGGAACCGGAGGGGGCAACAGCACCACCGATAACGTGAACCTGTATCACTACCTGAACATCAAACGCGTGGCGCGGAGGACACAAGCCCATATGTGGTTCCGCGTGCCCAACCAGATCTACTTCAACATGAACGCGGTGGAGAATCTGCGCCAGTTCCCCTCGCGCTCCACGCTGATCGTCACGAATCCGTTTCTCGAGCGTTCGGGCCACCTGGACCTGGTGAGGCGCTCGATTCCCGCGCAAACTGCCGTGCGTGTGCTCGCGATTCCCGACGCGGAGCCGGAAGTCAAGGTCGTAATGCAAGGGGTAGAGGCGCTCAGTCTCCACAAATCGGATCAGATTGTCGCGCTGGGCGGCGGCTCCGTGATCGACGCGGCCAAGATCATGAAGCTCAAATACGAAGCGCCGCAGGCCGATCTCGAGGAACTGGCCGCGCCATTCCTGGATATACGCAAGCGCGTAGTGCAATATCCGACGGAGAAAACGCACCATGTGCGATTGATCGCCATTTCCACGACCAGCGGCACCGGCAGCGAAGTCACGCCGTTTGCCGTTATGATCGACCGGGAGCGCGGCCGCAAGGTGACGCTGGCCGACTATTCGCTGAGCCCGGACGTGGCAATTGTCGATCCCCAGTTCGTAATGTCGATGCCCAAAAACCTTACCGCCGATACCGGCATCGATTGCCTGACCCACGCACTCGAAGCAGGTGTTTCCATCCACGCTTCGCCTTACACCGACTCCAACGCGATGCAGGCGGTCCGCCTGGTGTTCAAGTACCTGCCCATTGCTTATGAGCATCCCGGCGACGAAGAGGCGCGGAGCATGATGCACAACGCGGCCTGCATTGCGGCGCTGGCATTTTCCAATGCTTCGGTGGGCGTGAATCACGCACTGGCGCACGCTTTCGGGGCGCGTTTCGGCGTGGCGCACGGCCGCGCCAATGCGCTCATGCTGCCGCACGTGATCGCCTATAACGCATCCGTGCCCACAAAGTTCATGCCCTCGCCGAACCAGCGGGCGTATATCGCTCACAAGAAATACGCCACAATGGCGGACCTGCTGGGCCTGGGCGGCCATACGATTGCGGAAAAGGTAGGGAGGCTCGTCGCAGCGACCGAAGAACTGCTGGACCGCCTGGAGATCCCGCGCTCGATCGCGGAGCTGGGGATACCGGAAGCGGAATTCGAGCGGTCCGTCGCCGACCTGGCAAAAGCCGCCTTCGACGATCCTTCGTGGCGGTCGAATCCGCGCATGCCGCTGCTCGGCGAACTGGCCGGATTGCTGTGGAGCGCTTATCGCGGGCGGGGAGCCGGGCGGGAGAGCCTCAGTGGTCCCGTTCCGTTATCAGATCTGTCGCAGCCAACAGAGCCCGCTGATACGGTGACTCTGGAAACTCGCCGATGATCAGCCGCGCCTTGTCCGTGAACGCCTGGGCGCGCTCGCGGACGCGCTCGATGCCGCGGTATTTTTCAAGCAGCGCCAGGATTCGCGCAAAGGGCACCTGTTCGTAATTCCGCTCGCGCAGAATGACCTCCACCAGCCGCCGTTCCTCAGCGGTGGCGCACTCGAGCGCATAGACCAGCGGCAGCGTGACCTTGCCTTCGCGCAGATCGCCGCCAACCGGCTTCCCCAGCGTCTTTTCACGTGCCGTGAAATCGAGCACATCGTCCACGAGTTGAAAAGCCATGCCCAGGTTCCAGGCGTATTCGCCCAGGCGCTCCTGGACGTGCGCTTCACCTCCACCGGCCAGCGCGCCGAGCGTGGCGCAGACGGAAAACAGGCACGCCGTCTTGCGGTCCACCAGCTCCATGCAATCGGCTTCCGTGACGTCAATGCGGCCGATCCGCTCCAGTTGCAGCAACTCGCCTTCGACCATCATCTGCGTCAAACCGATGAGCAGGTCGAGGATCTGGAAGTTGCGCTCGCGCAGCGCCAGTTGGAAGGCCTGCATGTAGAGCCAGTCGCCCGCAAGCACGCAGGTGTGGTTGCCCCACTTAACGTTTGTGGAAGGCCGGCCGCGGCGGGTCTGGGCGGCGTCGATCACGTCGTCATGCACAAGGGTCGCCGCATGGATCATCTCCACGACAGCGCCCATCTGGAGCGCCGCGGGGCTGGCGCTGCCCGCGAGTTTTGCCGAGAGCAGCAGAAGCGAAGGCCGCAGCCTCTTGCCTCCGCTCGACTGTAGGTATTGGCCGATGGCAGTGACGGCATCAACGGAAGCCACGGATTCGAGCGTAATCCGTTTCTCCACTTGCTCCAGGTCGTCCTGGATCAGGTCGAAGACCTCGCGCGCCGTAAGAGCCTGCCCCAGCTTTCCTAAATTCATGGAAGTTAACCAGTTTAACCGTTACCGGCCCAAGCTCGCAAACATAGCCGCTCGAAATTGGCACTCGTCTGCTCGGCGATCTGTTCGGCCGCGACGCCGCGCACTTCGGCCAGGCGCTCCACTGTGTGGACGAGAAAAGCCGGTTCATTGCGTTTGCCCCGCCTCGGGACAGGCGCCAGGTAAGGGCTATCCGTTTCGACCAAGAGCCGGTCGGCCGGCGTGATGCGGGCCGCCTGCCAGACTGCATCCGCCTTCGGAAAGGTGAGCACACCGCCGAAAGCGAGGTGAAATCCGAGATCAAGCGCCTGGCGCGCCTGCTGCTTATCGCCCGTAAAGCAGTGCATGATCCCTTCGCCCCGCCAGTGCGCGCGGAGGATTTCGATCGTATCTTCCCAAGCTTCTCGCGTGTGAATCACCACCGGCTTGCCGGCTTCCGCCGCAATCGCGAGTTGCTTCTCGAAGACTTGCCGTTGCACATCGCGAGGCGAGAAATCGTAATGGTAATCGAGGCCGATTTCGCCGATGGCCTGCACCTTGGAATGGTCAGCCAAAGCACGCAGCCTGGTGAAGGCCTCTTCGGTTGCTTTGGCGGCATAGTGCGGATGGACGCCGACGGTCGCATAAATGAAAGAATATTGCTCGGCGAGCCGCACGGCCGGTTCCAGGTCGGGCGGCCCATCGCCCGTGCCGATGGCCAGCATGGTTTCCACGCCGGCGGCGCGGGCGCGCGCGATGGTTTCCTCGCGGTCGCCATCGAACTGTTCATCGTCCAGATGGCAATGGGAGTCGATCAGCTTCACTTCAGCCGGGCTCCCACTGGGATATCTTCGTGGAATCCGGCCAGCACCGGCTTGCCGCCCTCGACGGACGCCGCCACGATCATGCCGTTCGAAGTGAGGCCGCGCAGTTTTCGCGGCTGGAGGTTGGCCACGATCACCACTTTCCGATTGACGATCTGATCGGGCTTGTAGGCTTCCGCGATTCCGGCGACGATGGTGCGCGGCTCGGCCTCCCCGATATCCACTTTCAAGTGGAGAAGCTTGTCGGCGCCCTTCACCGGCTCGGCGGAGAGGACGAGGCCCACGCGGAGATCGACCTTGGCAAAATCGTCGATCGCGATCTTGGCAGTTTCGGGCACCGGCTCCGGCGGCGCTTCGGGCTTCTTGCCGAGCAGCGCGGCCTGCTGCGCCGTCACCTGGACCTCCAGCTCGCGCATTTTGGGGATCACGTCTTTGGCTTCGAGGCGCGGGAAGACGGCGGCGATTTCGCCGATCTTCTGGCCACGGGGCAGGCCTCCCCAGAGGAAGTTGGAGAACCGTACCGACTCGATGGGCTCGCTCATACCAAGCTGTGCCCAGATCTTTCGAGTGGACTGGGGCAAGATCGGGTGCAGTAGCGCCGTGACGATGCGCAGAGCCTCGGCCGCGGTATAGAGCACATCATCTAGCTCCTGAGATTCGCCAACCTGCTGACGCGCGAGCTTCCAGGGGGCTCGTTCCACAATGAACTTGTCAATCTCCGAAATGAGACTCCAGACGGCAGCGAGACCTTGTGAGAATTCCAAGTTGTCGAATTTAGTCTGAACAACGGCAATGACCCTCGGCGCGAGATTCGCGATGACGGGATCACCGCCCCACGGGATCACGCCGCCACGATACTGCTGAATCATCGAGAGGGTCCGGCTCGCCAGGTTGCCCAGGCCGTTCGCCAGGTCGGAATTGTAGCGGCTCACCAGCGCGTCGTAGCTGAAATTGCCATCCTGCCCGAAGACCACCTCGCGCAGCAGAAAATAGCGCATCGCATCGCCGCCCATCACCTGGCGGATGGGCTCGGCGCGCACCATGTTGCCGCGAGACTTGCTGATCTTGTCGTTTTCGATCAGCAGCCATCCATGCGCAAAAACGCGCTTGGGCAGATCGAGATCCGCGGCCCACAGGAATGCCGGCCAGTAGATGGCATGGAAGCGGACGATTTCTTTGCCGATCAGGTGCAGGTCGGCCGGCCACAGGCCTTTGCCCTCGACTGCGCTCATATATGTTGTGAGAGCGTCAAACCAGACGTAGAACACATGCGGCGCTTCGCCCACCACCGGAATTCCCCACTTGAGGTTCGTGCGCGTGATCGAAAGATCGGTCAGCCCCGACTTCACGAACGAGATTACTTCGTTGCGGCGCGTATCCGGCTGGATGAACAACGGCTCGCGCTCATACAGGTCCAGCAGCTTCTGTTGAAACTCGGAAAGTTTGAAGAAGAAGTTCTCCTCCGTGACGGTCTCCGTGGGCCGCCCGCAATCCGGACACGGATCGCCCGGCTTGGCGTCATTCACGTACAGGTTGTCGTAGATGCAGTATTGGCCCGTGTAGGAAGCCTTATAGATGTACCCGTTCTTGCGGCATCGCTCGAACAGGTCCTGCACCACGCGCGCATGCTGCGGGCTGGTGGTGCGCTGGAAGTAATCGATGCCGAGATCGAGCAGGCGCCACTGGTTCTCGAATTCCGCCGCGATCACGTCGCAGAATTCGCGGGGCGACTTCCCCGTGCGCTCCGCGGCGCGTTCCACGTTGACGCCGTGCTCATCGGAACCGGTGGTAAGCACCGCGTTGTAGCCCTGCATGCGCTTGAAGCGCTTCACCGTATCGGCCACCATGGTGGTATAGGCATGGCCAATGTGCGGCGCGGCATTGACGTAGTAGATCGGCGTAGTGAGGTAGTATTTGTCGTTCATCGGGATCGGTTCAGGTACGCGAAATTGGCTTCGGCAATCACATGTTTTAGGGCGACACCGGAGTCGCGCGCCACTTTGCGGCAATCCTCGTATTCGGGCGCATAGTAACCTTCGTTCGAAACTTTCATGCGCACCTTGCCGTAGGGCGTTTCGACTTCGGTCCAGCTTCTCTCCTGCACACGCCTTTCGGCCGAATAAAAGCGCAGACCCAGGGTTGAAGTCTCCGCGAAAATAAGCTGCGCGAGGGCCTCGCGGTCTTCCGGACGGCTGATGACGCGCAACAGGTTGCCGGGGCGGCCCTTCTTCATGAGCAGCGGTTGTACCGCCACATCGAGCGCGCCGGCTTCCAGGAGACGTTCGCTCGCATAGGCCAGCACCTGTGGGTTCAGATCGTCGATATGGGCCTCGATCACGGAAACTGACAAAGCCTCGACGGCGCCGCTCGGCTCGCCCAGGATCACGCGCAGCACGTTGGCCTGTTCGGGAAAGTCCCGATCGCCCGCGCCATAGCCGATTCTGTTGATCGTCATCGCGGGGAGCACTCCGAAGCGGCTGGCATAGGTCGCGGCAACGGCCGCGCCCGTGGGCGTAGTCAATTCGACTGCAGGCCCTCGCGCGTACACTGGAGCGTTCGCCAGCAGCAACGCCGTAGCGGGCGCCGGCACCGGCAGAAGCCCGTGTTCGGTACTCGCCGTCCCGCTACCCAGGTTGAGCGGTGAGCTGATTACGGTGTCGATATCGAGAAGGTCGAAGGCTACGGAGGCGCCGACGATGTCGGCGATCGAATCCGTAGCGCCTACTTCGTGAAAATGGATCTTTTCGAGGGGCATCTCGTGGACCGCGGCTTCGGCTTCACCCAGTTTGCGGAAGACGGCCTGCGCATTCTGCCGGGCGCGGCTGGAAATCGCGGCCTTCTCGATCATCTCCAAAATCTGCGAGAGGTGGCGATGCGTTTTGTTTTCGGGGGCGGTGACCCGATACTTGGTGGCGGCCAGGCCGCAGCGCTTCACGCGCTCAAACGATACCGACACACCGGCATCGAGCGAGCGAATCGCTTCGCCAACGGCACACTGATCGGCGCCGGCATCAGCGAGCGCGCCCACCAGCATATCGCCGCTGATTCCGGAGAAGGCATCCAGGTAGCACGTGAGGGCCACGATTTCTTCATTGTAACGGGATGGTTGTTACTCGATTGCAATCCTCGCGCAGCAGCCGGACGGGATCGAGCGACAACACGCGCCTTGACACCTGCCAGGCTTCGGGATAGCGTCTATAAGAAAAAGATGATCACCTCCATACCGCGATTCTGCGCTCCCTTGCTCTTACTTCTGCTCGCAGTGCCGAACGGCGCGCAGGAAGCTGCGGCAACCCTTAGCGGTCCCCAGGTGCTCGACGTACAAGGGGGCAAGATTCGTGTGGTGCC
>PSRJ01000173.1 GCA_003175985.1 Terriglobia bacterium | reverse complement strand
CATCAAAGCCACGGCGTCGCGCTGAGGCTCGCGCCGATGAGTTCGGCCCTCCTCTCCGGCCCGACGCTGTGAAAGATCAGCTACTGTTTCGCGATGTGAAGCGCGACCCTACCGCGCGCGCTGCACGGGTTTTGCGAACTTCGCCGCATCCACTTGCACGTTGGGTTGCACTTCGGTGATCGTGTATTCCTCACGCCCGCTGACCCAGCCGTACGTGAACTTGAAGGGCATCATCACGCCGGCAACCGGCCGGTAATCCGAGTAATCGATCTGCGTCGGAACGCGGCCTACTGCCGAATTAGCGTAATGGATCATGCGCGTCAACAGGCCCGTCTGTTTGTCGAAATAAAATGTCGCGATGATCAGGCGATTGGCGGCATTTGAATCGGTTCCCTGCACCACGTAGACATCCTTGCCATCCAAGGTGGTGGGATAACTGACCCGCCAGTTGGCAAAGAATTTCTTGATGTTGCCCGGAAACGCCATTTCCGCGTCCAGCTTGGCGCCTTCGCGGGCGCTCGCGCTGAGCGGATATTCTCCAACGACCGTCAGCGGCAGCATAACCCACGCGTTGCGGCCGTCATAGGTCCGCGCCAGGTCGCCTTCCCGCTGGTGGACAAGCGTGGCGAGTTGGTCCGGCGCCTTCGCGGAGATCTCCACCGCGTCCGCTTTCACCTCGCCAAACAGGCTGCTGGTTCCCTTCGCGGTATAGCTGGTGAGCCGGGAGATCCGGTCGGCGCCGCCGAGCGCCTGAACATATTTGTCCAGAATCTGGTCGGCGGGAGGAGTGCCCGCGGTGGCTGGATTGGCAACCGGCAGCAGGTCCGGAGGAGCGAAGACGGGAGTGCTGTAGATGGCATCGAGCGGCGGCGTGGACGACGGGGCCTGGGCGCCGCGGTGGCAAGTCCAGCAAGTCACTACCTGGCGCCCGCCGAAGTTATCCTTGTTGATCGCGTTCACCATCTGCACCATTTTGCGCGCCGTGATCTTGCGGGGCGGGTCGGCTTCCCACTGCGGGTGATCGGTGCCCGCTCCCGTGTGACAATCGCCGCAACACACGCTCAGGGCCGCCGAGAATAAGCCCATCGTGCCCATGAACTCGTCGACAGGAATGCCCTTCAGCACTTGAATGTTCTTGAAGGCCTGTTCCGACATTTGCAGGGCCGTCCCTGCCTGCCTCTGTGCTTGCGCGAAAGCGACTGAACGCCGTGCCGGAGTATTTCCGCTCATGGCGATTGCGATGGTGATCAACGCCGAGCCACCACAAAAGATCAATCGTTTCGATGGAAACTTCATTCTTTCCCCTCGCTTTTTCTGGCTGGTTGTTGCGGGCCCGAAACCCCTATTGTATGTCCATCCCTACTTCTTTGGGCTGAGGCTCTTGTAGACGGCCTCGACGAACATGTCGGTGGTCCAGAAGCCGCTAGTCGCGCCGTACTCCGGATCGTAGTCGCGTGTCGGCCGGGCGGCTTTTACCTGCTCCAGCGTCATTCCTTTCTTGATCATGTCCTGAATGCGATCGCGAATGATGGTTGCCATATCGCGATACTCCACCACGTCCGCCTGGTCGCACAGTCGTCCGTGGCCCGGAATGACGTACGTGCCGCCCTCCTGCTTTTCAGCGGGGATGGTCATTTCGATCAAGCGGTTCAGCCCCGCGATGATGCCTTGAATATTGCCGCCCCGCTGCAGATCGATAATCGGATAGCCGGTCGGCACGAAAACATCGCCGGCGCTGATCACATCGGACTTGCGGAAAAACACGAAGCTGTCGCCATCGGTGTGGGCGGCCGGCTCGTGAACGATCTGGATGCCTTCACCGTTGAAGTACATCGGCTTTTCATTGGTGATGTACGTATCCGTTGGCAGCGCGCCGAAAGGTGTTTTGGCTTCGGGCGCGCTCAGGCGATCGAGCACCGTCTGGTAGGCGATGACGGCCGCGCCCTCGCCCGCGTCGGAGATGTTCCCCGCCACATTGCCGCCTGCTATTGTTGTTCCGGCCTTGGCGATCTTTTCATTGCCGCCAGTATGATCGGCATGCACATGCGTATTGATGATGTAACGTATGGGTCCGTCGGAGAGTTTCTTAACCTCGGCCAGCAGTTTGTCGCTCATCGGCTGGAGGCCTGTATCCACGAGGAGGATACCTTCCTTGCCCACCTGCACGGCGATGTTGCCCCCGTCTCCCGCCAGCATGTAGACGTTTCCCTGCACGGGCAGCACGTGGATTTCAGCGGCCGCTGCACGCGTTTGGTTTTGCTGCGCCCACGCAGCGGCGCTGGCGAGGGCCAGCACGAAAATCAGTCTCATTGTTTTTTGTCCGCCGCGCTGATCTTCTTCACATATTCCGGATACATAGTCTCCGCCCCACCACGGGCGGCTTCGGCCGGGACTCCGTACTTGGCGGGAAACTCTTTCAAGAACGTGTTGGTGCCCGGCAGATGGTGTGGCACCACGCCCTGCGGCCGAACCACTTCCGTCACGGCTTCGCAGGGATAGGGTGCTATGTTCTGCCGCGGATCGGCGACCCAGTTTGTAGTGCGGATGAAGGGCTCCGTCAGGTAGGCCGGGTCGTTGATGATGCTGACCAGCGTCAGATAATCGCCATGCCGGATCCAGTGTTCGGTGAGCGTGGCCTTGTCGCTGCGCGGAATGCCATTGCGGCGAATCCACCCGATTTTCAGGTGCGTAGTGGTCACCGTGAGCATGTCACCGTCCCACTTTCCGGTGGAGAAGCCCTGCCAGGTATGCGGCGCGTAGTCGGGCGGGTGAGGGCGCCCGTCCATATAAATGGTGCGCTCGGGAGCTTGCCAAGAAATATGCGTGTGATAAGCGATCAGCTTCTGCGTGGCTGTATCGATTTCTTTCCAGATGCGCAGGTTGGCGGGCCCGCGCGGGCCATAGTCCGCCGGATGCGGTTTGCATTGGTGTTCCGGCAAAGTCAGCAGGGAAGCATCCCAACTGTCGCCCCGCAAGCGGGCGGCGTCGTTGATGGGAAGTCCCAGGTAGTCGCCGATATCGGGTCCGGGGATACGCTCAGGCTGATCCTCATGAAATCGAGGCGCCCATTCGCCGGATGGGTCGATCTGCGCAAGCAGCGGGCTGCCTGCCAGAGCGAGCAGAAACAAAGAAGCTGCGAGCTGTTTCACTTCTCCCTCCTGACCGTCACAATTTTATGGGGCCCGTCAACTTTGCGGCTTACAGAAACCCCACTCCCATGAACAGAATCTTGACTCCCCGAGGCTGCTTGCTGACGCGCGCGGCTCAGAAACGACCGAACCCGTTTGCGAACACTTACCGAGCCGCGACCGTAAGGGAGCGGTGCCCCACTGACATGTTTCGGCATCCTACTAGTGGCCGCCCTGCCGCCTGTAGGCCGCTGGCGATACACCCACCTGCCGCAGGAACCAGTTCGAGAGGTGGCTCTGCGAAGAGAATCCTGCCGAAAGCGCCACATCGACGATGGGCCGGTCGGTGCCGCGCAGCAGTTCTTTGGCGCGCTCCAGCCGGCGCTGCAATACGTACTGATGCGGCGATTGTCCTACCGCCGATTTGAAGGCGCGCGCCAGATATAGCGGGCTCACTTCCACGACCGCGGCCATGGCCTCCAGGCTCAGATCTCCTTCCAGATTCTCCTCGATGAACTCGATGAGCCGCCGCATCCTCCATCCCGAAATCCTCTGCGGTGTAGGCACGCGCGACGGTTTGGAACGTGAAGAATGATGCCGCGCCAGGTGCACGGCCATCATCTGCGCCAGAGTATCGATATAGAGCCCGTCCTCGGCGGTGCCATCCCGCAGGGACCGGGTAATCGCGATGGCGAGTTGTTCCAGAAGCGGATCCATCATCGCGAACCGAGGAACGAGTTCCGTGGCTGCCGGATCGATGCCATACATTTCGTGGATGGCGCTGTCGAAAACCGATTGCCTGAGGTACACCTGCAGGATTTCCGGGTGGCCGTGGTGCTCCCACCGCGCAATGGCATTGCCGGGAGTCAGGCAGATGCGGCGAGGCCCGATCAGCGCTTTCTCCACCCCGGCTCCGGAGATTTTTCGCGTCACCTCGGTGGGCCGGGTCAGATGGTAAATCAACGAAGGGTGTTGAATGGCGCGCTCGGTGGCCTCAAACGGGCCCTCTTCGAGAATGGCCGCATAAAGGGAACGCCAGCCGATGTCCGGGCTGTGGGCGATCAGCCGGTTTCCCGGCCGGAGGACACGTCCGTGCGTCTCATGGACAGTAAAAATTGGGACATGCGAGGCCGTCACAGAACACCTCCACGTGGGGCGTAGGTCCATTATACGCCGTGCCTGCCTGGGGGCGGGCCGGGGATATAATGGCTGGCAACGGAGGTCATCATGAAGTTACACGCGGTTCTCGCGGCGGGAGCACTCGCCGCCTCAATGGCGATGGCGGCGGACGCGCCGAAGAATGTCGATCTTAAGGCTCCCGACGGGACCGGTTTGAAGGCGTCGTATTCTTCCCCGGGGCGTCCCGGTCCGGCGATCCTGCTGTTGCACCAGTGCAATATGGACCGGCACGCCTGGGACGGCCTGGCGAAGGATCTGGCGAACGCAGGGTTTCACGTGCTGGCCCTCGATTTTCGCGGGTACGGCGACAGCGGTGGCGACCGCATCAGCGACGCCGCCCAGCGCCGCACAGTGGTTCAGGAGAAGTGGCCGGGCGATGTCGATGCCGCTTACGAGTACCTGAAGAGTCAAAAGGGCGTGGATGCCTCCCGCATCGCGGTCGGCGGCGCAAGTTGCGGGGTGACCCAGGCTTCCGACCTGGCGGCTCGCCATCATGAAATCCGCGCGTTGATGCTGCTTTCCGGGTCGGCCAGCGATAAAGGCAAGGCCTACATTGCCGGAGCATTCACAATGCCAGTCTTCGGCGCGGCGAGCGAAGGCGATACCAACGCGGCTAAGGGAATCAAAGAGGCGGCCGGCGCTTCGGGCAACCCTGGTTCGCAGGTCAAAATCTATCCGGGCACCGAGCACGGCGTCCCCATGTTCGCCAAGAATGCCGAGCTCGAGCCGATGATCGTTTCCTGGCTCAAGATGCAGCTTGCCGAGCACCCCGGCAGCCATTAAGCGATGCTGGCTGCCAGAGGCTCTGCAGGATGCGGGCGCGAACGACGCTAACCAATCGTAACAGGAGCGGGCCAAAGCACGGAGGGTGCCGGCAACCCTGGTAAACTATCGGCAATCATGAAGCTGTCGATCCTGATGCCCGTCTACAACGAGCGAACGGTTGTAGAACGCAGCATCTCGCAAGTGTTGACAGCTCCTCTGCCGGAAAACCTGGAGCGGGAGTTGATAATTATCGACGATTGTTCCCATGACGGCACATTTCCCATCCTGGAACGTCTGGCCGCCGCCTTCCCGCAGATCCGGCTTTACCGCCACGGGCACAACCAGGGAAAAGGTGCAGCGATACGCACCGCGATCCAAAAAGCCGCGGGCGATTTCGCGCTGATCCAGGACGCCGACCTGGAATATGACCCGGCGGAATACCCGCGGCTGTTGCGGCCGCTGCTGGACGGTCATGCCGATGCGGTATTCGGCTCGCGATACATGGCTGGCGAGCAGATGCGCGCCCTGCTGTTCTGGCATTCCATGATCAACAAAGGCCTGACGCTGATTTCCAACATGTTCTGCAATCTCAACCTGACGGACATGGAAACCGGCTACAAGGTCTTTCGTACGGACCTGCTGAAGAGCATTCCGATTCGCTCCGACCGGTTCGGCTTCGAGCCGGAAATCGTTATGAAGAGCGCGAAGCGGAAACTGCGCATTTACGAAGTTCCGATCAGCTATCACGGACGGACATACGAGGAAGGGAAGAAGATCGGCTGGAAGGACGGGCTGAAGGCGCTCGGCGTGGTTTTGAAATACTGGCTGATCGACGATCTTTATGCAGCGCCGTACGGCCGCGGAGTACTCAACAACCTGACCGGGACGCCGCAATATCTGAGCTGGCTTTCGCGAACCTTGCGTCCGCACCTGGGAGACACGGTGCTGGAAGTGGGGGCGGGGATCGGCAATATTGCGGGGCGGCTGATGGGTAAACGCCTGGCGTATGTGGCAGCGGAGAAAGACCCTCTTTACCTGCATGCCTTACGCAACCGTTTTCTACGCACGCCTAATGTGACCGTGCAGCACATCGACCCGGAAAATCCGGAGGACCTGGCGGGGCTCGAGCAGTGCTTCGATACAGTGCTTTGCCTGAACGTGCTGGAATACCTCGAAGACCCGGTGCGGGTTCTGGAGGCGCTGGGCGCTACCTTGAGGCCGGGCGGCGTGGTGGTAGTCCTGGTACCTCAAGGGCCGCGTTTGTACGGCACACTGGACCGAAGTCTCGGTCATAAACGGCGATATCGTGCGGCGCAGGCGAGCGAACTGCTCGAAGGTTGTGGCTTTGCGGTCGAGAAGATTTATAACTTCAACAAAGCCGGGACACCTCCCTGGTGGGCCTACAGCAAAGTAGTGGAGACACGAAAGATCGGCAAGCTGGTGTTGAAGATCTTCGACAAAACGGTTTGGATCTGGCGCCACCTGGACCGGTTCATGCCCTGGAACGGGCTCTCGCTCATCGTAGTGGCTCGCAAGAGGAGCCGGGCGGCGAGCTCGCCGATCGAATGCGCCCTCAATCAACAGACCACTTCCTCGAACTGATTGACCGCTTCTCCGGCAAACGAATGCTGGTGATGGGCGATCTGATGCTCGATGAGTTCATTTCGGGCAGGGTATCGCGCATCTCGCCGGAAGCACCGGTACCCGTGGTCAACGTGACGCGCGAGACGTACTACCCCGGGGGAGCGGCTAACGTGGCGCGGAATCTGCGTGAGTTTACGCAGGAAATCTCGGTCGCCGGCGTCGCTGGAACGGACGCGGCCGGAGAGCGCCTGCTGCAATTGCTAGGCGCCGCCAAGATTCGAACCACGGGCACGCTGCGCGATCCGGATGCAGTCACTACGGTGAAGACCAGAGTGATTGCGCGCAACCAGCAGGTTGTTCGCGTGGATCGCGAACGGCCTAAGGCGCTGGCGCAGGAGCAACTGGCGGAGATCACCCATTACCTGGAGCGGGCCGTACCGGAGGTTGACGGCATCATTGTTGCCGATTACGGCAAGGGTTTCGTCACGCAGCCGTTAGCCGATGAGGTCTGCCGGCTGGCGCGCGCGCATCGCAAGATCCTGACTGTCGATCCGCATCCACATACCTGTTTAACGTGGCGTGGAGTTACCGCGATCAAACCGAACCGGCTGGAGCTGTTCAGCGCCGCCCGGCTTCCGGCAACGGAACCCGTAGAGCCGGTTTCGAACGACCAAGCCCTGCTTGATGCCGCGCGGTGTCTGCGCAGTGTCTGGCAATCGGAGAGTCTGCTGGTAACTCTCGGCGACCAGGGCATGCTTCTGTTCGAGGGAGAGCAGGCGCCCTTGCATCTGGCGGCGCGCGCGCGCGAAGTGTTCGATGTTTCTGGCGCCGGCGATACTGCCGTTGCCGTGTTCACGCTGGGACTGGTTTCAGGCGCGACACCCAGCGAAGCGGCAGAGCTGGCGAATCGAGCCAGCGGCATCGTTGTAGGAAAGTTCGGGACAGCCACAGTCACTTATGAGGACTTGGCTGCGGCCTTTCGGGCGCCGAACAGCTAACTTTAGTACTTACCCCAACTTAGCCCTTAATTGTCTGATTTTACACAGCTTACAGTGGCAATCAAATTGAGTGCCGTATTTACTTGACACGACAGGACTTTCCCGGTTATTGTTGGTCTTCGCACAGGCGACCCTGTGTATTGAGCAATACATCTCCGGGACCTTCGCTGTGACTAGTAGTCCTCCTCCGGTGAACGAAGGCCCAATCGCACAAACCTGACTTGCCGCGCGGATCATCGGGCCCGACACCGTATTCCGGCGGTTAGCTGGAGCTCTGTTGAGAGCTCCTCTTACAAAGTGAAAACTATGCGCCTTCACAGAAGCATATCTACAGGTCTGTTTGTCTGTTTCGTAGCCTTTGCTCAAAGCCCCCAAACCGCAGGCACCCACGTGCCGGATCAGTTGATTGTGCATCACCGGGGCGATGCCGCAGATCCCGCAGCCGCCCGTTTATTCGCAGCGCATGGCGCCCTGGCGTTACGCGTTATGGCGCCGCTGAAACTATCGGTCATTCGAGTTGCGCCCGCTCAGTTAGAGGCCGTCGCGCAAGCCCTGCGCGCCGATCCCACGGTGGCCGAAGTCGAATACGACTACTATGCGCGAGTTGCCGCCGTGCCGAACGATCCCAGTTACTCCGCGCAATGGCACCTGGCGAAGATTCAAGCGCCCAACGCGTGGGACCGGACAGGGGGTTCGGCGATGCCCATCGCAATATTGGATTCGGGCGTCGACAGTACCCATCCGGACCTGGGGCCGCGGGTAATGGCAGGCTGGAACTACATTTACAACAACAGCAATACATCGGATCTTCTGGGGCACGGCACTGCGGTTGCGGGCACGGCGGCGGCGGTTACCAATAACGGACTCGGAGTCGCCGGTGTTACGTGGTGGAATCCGATCATGCCGCTGGTAGTTATTGACTCCACCGGATATGCCGCGTACTCCAACGTGGCCGCGGCGATTCAGTATGCAACCGACCATGGAGCCCGTGTCATTAACGTAAGCCTTGGCGGAACGTCACCCTCGTCCGCTTTGCAGAACGCGGTGGATTACGCGTGGAATGCCGGAGCCATAGTGGTGGCCTCGGCGATGAACAATTCCAACAGTACGCCTGAATATCCCGCGGCGTGCAACCACGCGATCGCGGTAAGCGCAACCGACGAGAACGACAACCTGGCCGGTTTCTCGGACTATGGGAGCTGGATCACTCTCTCCGCGCCGGGTAACGACATCCTGACGACCATGCAGGGAGGCGGTTACGGGTACTGGTATGGAACCTCCTTTTCGGCGCCGATTGTTTCCAGCGTGGCGGCCTTGGCGTTGGCAGTGAATCCGTCGCTGACGGCGCAATCGCTGGTAACACTGCTCGAGCAGAACTCGGACGACTTGGGGACTCCCGGATATGACACGAGTTTCGGATGGGGCCGGATCAATGCCTATCGTGCCGTATCCGCGGCAGCCGGCGGCGGTCCGCCCCCGCCCGGAGGCGGAGGCTCCGCTACATTCATCAAAACCGATGTCACGACGCAGGGGTCGTGGAGAAGCAGCTACGGGGCTGACGGCTACAACGTGATCAACAACGCCACTGCCTACCCCGCATATGTCACGGCCACGCCATCGGGAAACTACTCCTATACCTGGGTGCCGTCGACGACCGATGTGCGCGGCGAGCTAAAGGCTGGGGCCAGCGATCGCATCGGAGCCTGCTGGTACAACGGCAGTTCGATGAGTCTGGACCTGAACTTTACGGATGGCAACACCCATCAGGTGGCCATCTACCTGCTGGATTGGGAGTACGCCGGGCGATCGGAGCGCGTCGACATCGTCGATGGTAACAATAACCTGCTCGATACGCGCACCGCTTCAGGCTTCGGATACGGTCAATACCTGGTCTGGAATCTAAGCGGCCATGTGATTATCCGAGTCACCAACCTGAACGGCGCCTCGAACGGCGTAATCAGCGGCGTGTTTTTCGGCGCGGGAGCGGCTGCCGGAGGTTCGGCTGCATTTCTCAAGACGGACGTGACGACGCAGGGGTCATGGAAAGGTGTTTACGGAGGCGATGGATATAACGTAATCAACAATTCTGCGAGCTATCCCGGATATGTTGCGGTTACCCCCTCGGGCAATAGTTCCTACACATGGGTTGCCTCCACCAGCGATTCGCGCGGCCTTCTCAAAGCGACCGCCAGCGACCGCATTGCATCGTGCTGGTACACGGGCAGCTCGATGAGCGTAGACCTGAATTTCACCGACGGCAATGCTCACCAGGTAGCCCTATACCTAGTGGATTGGGACTACTACGGGCCGCGTTCGGAACGCATAGATATCGTGGATGCAAACAACAACGTGCTCGACACACGCACGGTGTCCTCTTTCTGGGGTGGGATCTACCTGGTGTGGAACCTGGGAGGACACGTTATCGTGCGCATCACCAACCTGTATTCCAATGCCGTAATTAGCGGCATATTCTTCGGGGCAGGCTCTTCTCAAGCCGGCTCGGCGCATTTCCTCAAAAGCGATACGACCACCCAGGGGTCGTGGAGTGGCGTCTACGGAGCAGATGGTTACAACGTCATCAACTACGTGGCCGCATATCCCGGGTACGTCGCGGCAACGCCGTCGGGCAATGCCTCCTACACGTGGGCCGCTTCGGCCACCGACATCCGCGCCCTGCAAAAGCCGGGCGCGGGCGATCGCATCGCGTCGTGCTGGTACACGGGTAGCTCGATGAACCTGGACCTGAATTTCACCGACGGCAATACACATCAGGTAGCCCTATACCTAGTGGATTGGGACTACTACGGGCCGCGGTCGGAACGAGTGGACATCGTGGATACCAATAACAACGTACTCGACACGCGTACGGTGTCCTCTTTCTGGGGTGGGATCTACCTGGTCTGGAACTTGGGAGGCCACGTGACCGTGCGCGTCACTAATACCAACGGAGCTTCCAATGCTGTGATGAGCGGAGTCTTTTTCCGGTAACCGGTGAGCGCCGGCTACCAGATGCGGAGCGGTACGTCTCCCGGAGAGTAGCCGATCCCGATACGCGTCGTGTAGATCAGCCGGTGGTAGCTGTGGAAATCAGGGCTGTCGTATTTCCGCACGCTGAACGCGGCAATGGTGTGGAGACCGCCCTTGATCTGCCGGCTGACTGTAACGGAAGCGGAATAATTCCGGTAATCGCCTAAGACGTTGCCAATCGATCGAGCCAGGCTGGCGTTTACTTCGGACCCCAGGCTCCAGCGGCGTAGGCCCGTGTAAGAGTAACCGGCAAGGATGGTGGAAACCGAGGAGGTCAGGAAAAGGCCATTTCCGGGAGTCACTGTCCGTCCGCCTCCCAGGTAAAGCACACCGTTGCGGAACGCATTGGATAAACGCACGTTTCCCGTGGGAAGGTAATCGACGCGATGAGCGATCACGTTGCCGATCGTTTGTCCGAGGAGCGCGGCCACGACGGGGTCGAGCGGGATGGATTGCACGAATTTGGTCTCCGACCTCAAGACCCCTGCGTAACCCGTGAATTCGAGCGAACGGCTGAGGCGTATGGCATAGGAGCCGACCAGGGCATGAAGGTCGGTTCCGCTGAATACCTTGGTGAAATCGAAGTGCGTGAACATGTAGGCTGCGCCGATCGTAGTGCGGCGGGTGAGCCGGTATTGCACATCCCCTCGCGCGCCGGCGCCGGTTACGCCATAAAGAGCGGTCGAGCGCCGGGGAGCCAAAAAACCGTCCGCGCCTACGTTGAACGAAAGACGAACGCTCTTCTGCAAGGTCAGATCCGCCTGCGTGCTGAGATAGACGGTGCGGTTATCGAAGAAGTCCGTGGTTGGCACATAACTGGTCGAGGGATCGAACGGAACGGTTGAGGGCAGGCCGACCAGGCCGAAATCGCGGGAAAGCAACCCTGCCGATTCCCGCAATTGCAGGAAGGAGTGCTTTGTAACCTGCTGCGTGACGCCCAGCAAGAGCGATTGGTCGGTGCCGTCATAAAAAGTGGCGCGTGTGTAGTGCCTCCATGCGCCCCGGTAATCTAATCCGACCAGCGTATGCCGCCAGCTATGTACACCGCTGATGCCGCCCGAGATTTCCGTGCCGCCGGCTTCCACGCTGGCCAGTTGGCCCTGATCATTGATGGTCACACCGGCCAGACCGGAATCGTAAATACCGGTCAAATCGATGAAGGGGCGCAGTTCGATTTGCGGCCTGGCCATGGCCGCAGGCGCCTGCCCGCGGGTGAGCAAGGCGGGACCCTCATAAGGCGTCAGTTGTGCGAAGACCGGAAATGCGAATCCAACAATTGCGAGTGCCCGCGGCGGCTTCCCAAACCCCCAAGACAATGACATCAGTCCGCATTGTAACTGCAAAGGCCAGGTACAGCGCGCCTGGCTTTAGTGCGGTGAGTAACCCCACCTATCCAAGAGTGGACCTTTTCATACCAACGGAGGACATTGGCCCACACAGAGCCGCCGTTATAATGCGCTCATATGCGCCGAATGACGGCAGCCATAGTCTGGTTGGGGATTTCGAACGGAATCACCCAGGCTGCCACTCTGGCGCCACGGGTTCTAGTCCTGGTGAACGACAGAATGCCGGCTGAGGCGGGAACCGGCGGCACCGGCGCCAGCGTCTTCGTTGGACAGTACTACGCACGGCAGCGAAGCATTCCCGACAACAACATCCTTCATGTCCAGGCTTCGACCGATGAATTTGTGTCCTATGACGATTACCAGGCGCAGATCGAGACGCCGGTGCGCAGATTTCTCGACGCGAATGGCGGGGCCATGCGTAAGCAGATCGTGTACATCGTTCCGATATACGGGATCCCGGTGAAGACTCGAACGGCCGATGGGCAGACGCTGGCGGTGGATTCCGCGCTATCCGGGATGTATCCCACTCCCGCTACGGTGATCCGCTTCGCCAATCCGTATTCCGCGGCAACCGGTACGCGGCCCCCGCACTTCGATGTCTGGGCCGATCAGCGTGAGACAACCGGGGTCTGGAAGATGTTCATCGTCTCGCGGCTGGATGGCCCTAGCGCCGTGATAGCCCGCGGCCTCGTGGATAAAGCCATCGCCGCCGAGCCGGCGCTCAATCTGAAGAGCGGCAGCGGTTATTTCGACTACCAAGGCACGCGCAGTCCCTCGGAATGGCAGTACGCCGTTGATGAAGATATGCGGAAAGGGGCCGATTTAAGCAAGAGCAAGGGTTTTTCCACCGTGCTCCATACGCAGCGGGATTCGGCCTGCGGGGCGATGATTCATCCGGGCTCGGCCTACTACTACGATGCGTCCGCCAAGAATCTGTACGTGGCTTCTTACGGAGTAGAAACAGCCGCGACCCGTTCGTTCGCGTCCTTGACGGAGGGCGATATCGTCGTGGGGGTCCGCGGAAGCACGAATAATACAGGCAATTTCGCATACGTAACGCTGGCCACCGCGGATGCCAAGGGCTACATCAAACTTACGTACCCCCTGGCGCCGTTTACGCAATATAACGCCACCGATCAGATCGTGCTGGAGAAAATGGCCGGGGGCGCCAGTAGCAAAGTCACCGTTCCGGTAGACATGTCCATGCAAGAGGTTATTAACGGCGTGAAGGAATTCCGATTTCACGTGGAGAACGGGTTGATTTCGGTAATGCGAAACGGGGCGCCGCTGATCTCCCTGACCGATACCAAAGCCATGCCGCTCAACCTGGTGAACGTTTCCGCAGGCTCCTTGTGCTGGGATTACGTTCTGACGGGAATTCAAGTGAGCGATAAGAGCGGCGCAATGCTGCTCAACGAGAATTTCGCCAGCAACTCCGCCGCAAGTTACCAATGGAGCCTGACGCCGCTGCAGGGGCAAAACGCACTGTGGGCCTGGGGATGGTACGGCACAGCCTTCGATGCGTACCGGTTCGTCCCGGGGGCAGTGGGCGCGCAACTGACGTCCTATACCGCGGGCACCATTCGCAAACCGTTGAACCCGGATCCGACCGTGGCCAGCCTGGCAGACAGGCGCTGGGGAGCCAACTGGGTACCAAGGATGTTGGAAGAAGGTGTCACGGGAACCTGGGGAGCGGTGGATGAGCCATTTGCCAACTTCTACGCCTCCGGGACGAATTTCTTCGATCATTTCTGGAGCGGCTACAACTTCGGCGAGAGCTTCTATATCGCGGAGAATGTTCTCCGCTGGACTATGGTGGCGATCGGAGATCCGCTCTATGCGCCCGCGGTATTTCAGAAGGCCGGAATGCGGGTGGTAAATACGGCGAGCTATCAGGAAGGCGCTATTGCGCCGGGCGAGCTGGTGACCATCTTCGGCTCGGGATTGGGTCCCGCGGGGGGAGCGGCGGGCGTGATTCGCGACGGAGTCCTCGACCGCCAGGCCGCCGGCACGCGCGTGCTGTTCGATAGTAGCCCGGCGCCGCTGCTCTATGCCAGCGATCAGCAAGTGAACGCGATTGTGCCATACTCGATCGCCGGGCAAGCGGCCACGCAATTGCGGGTGGAGGTGAACGGGGTACCCACCGATCCGCTGCAGCTTCCGGTAACGGCATCCGCGCCGGGATTGCTAAGCGCCGATGCCTCGGGAACGGGGCAAGGCGCCATTCTCAATCAGGACTACTCGTTCAATTCGCCCGCGAACCCCGCGGCAAGAGGGTCAACCGTGATGCTTTTCGGTACCGGCGAAGGGCAGACGGATCTCCCGGCCACGGAAGGTACGATTACCGATGGTGTTCGCCGGATCAGTGGACCCGTAAGCGTCAGCATCGGGGGCGTGGAAGGCCCGGCGCAGTTTGCCGGAGCCGCGCCCGGACAATTGGCGGGCGTGTTTCAGGTAAACGCCGTGGTTCCGGAAAATATCCAACCCGGAGCGGCCGTGCCGGTAGTGGTCCGCATCAGCGGGAATGCGTCGCAGGCGGCAATCACGCTGGCAGTTCAATAATTGGCCCATACTCCCGTATTCACAGATATGGTAATATGGGTACTCATGAAGACCACTGTGGAAATCCCTGATTCCTTGTTCCAGGAGGTACGGGCTTTTGCCGAGTCACGAGGAGTCTCTTTCCGTCAGTTAGTAGAAGAAGGTTTGCGCACAGTTGTGAGGGAGGGACAGAGAGCCCGTAAACCTTTCCGGTTGCGCGACGGCTCCTATGCCGGGAAGGGACTTCAGCGCGATCTCTCCTGGAACGACATTCGGGAAGCGATCTATACGGGCCGCGGGGAATGATCGCACTGGATACGAATATTCTGGTGTACGCTCACCGGCAGGATTCGGGATGGCATAAGCAGGCGTCGGCGGCGGTCAAGGGTCTGGCCGAAGGAACGGCACCTTGGGGAGTGGCTTGGCCGTGTTTCCACGAGTTTCTCGCAATCGTTACGCACCCACGAATCTATCGGCCGCCTACACCACTGGATAAGGCGATCGCTCAGGTGGAAATCTGGATGGAGTCCCCATCGTTGCGGCTGTTGGGTGAATTGCGGGGGCACTGGCCGGAATTGAAGCAGATGGTCTCTTCGGGACGCATAACAGGAGGGGCGGTTCACGATGCGCGAATCGCCGCCATTTGCCGCGAGCATGGCGTCGAAGTACTCTGGTCCGCGGATCGGGATTT